>JAKQHY010000192.1 GCA_029555965.1 Chloroflexota bacterium
TTCGGCTCGTTCCAGACCTCAATCGGCCAGGCGACCACTTCTTCGCGGCCATACCGCTCAATGAGGTGTTGGAGTGTGGCTTTGACGAGGTCGGCCCATTTTTCGTAGGAGACCGGGGGCGTCACGTTGCCTTTCCAGTAGAAGATCGTCTGTTCGCCCGTCTTCAGCCTGTCCGGCATGAAGCCCAGTTCCAGGAACGGGCGAATGTGATGTTCCAGATAGGAGTCCATGATGCGATCCAGGTAAGTGAAGTTGTAAAAGGGATGCGTCTCGCCATCCATCTCAAGCTCGCGATAGATGCCGACGTCATCGCAGAACAGGCCATGGCCGCGAATGTACCGGAAATGGATAGCCTCTTGCACGATGCGCAGATGGTCAAGGTATTCCTTTTGCAGCGCCAGCCCCATCCGGCCAGTGCCGACACAATAGGTGGCGTTATTTTTGAAAGGTGTTCCCGACACCGGAACCTCAATCTCTTTTGCCATAAAAAAACCTCCAAATAAAAGTCTGTTTCACGCAAAGGCGCAAAGACGCAAAGTAAAGCATAGAACTTGATGGGTCTGGCGCCTTTGTGTGAAATTTTCACTCAACCACGGGTCCCCCCGCCAGTGAATGATAGATTCCTCCGAAACTAAATCGTTAAAACGCTCAAACGTGGCAACGCTCAACGTGGCAACGCTCAAACGTGGCAACGTTCAAACGCGGCAACGAATGACCTTCAGGCAGTCAAGGGGCCGGTACTGGCGCGGACGATCAGTTCAGGGTAAAGCACTCGCTGCTGGATAGGCATGGTGCGATCCTGGATCATAGAGACCAGGTAAGCAATGCTTTGCTGTGCCAGGGTAGATAGATTTTGCCTGACGGTGGTGAGCGGCGGCATGAAATAAGCGGCTTCCGCCATATCGTCATACCCGACGATGGAAACATCCTCAGGGACACGCAGGCCATGCTCCCGTAGAGCGCGCAGCGCGCCCAAGGCCATGCGATCGTTGCCCACAAAGATGGCGGAAAAAGGCTTATCGCTCGCCAACAGATGTTGGGTTGCGTTGTAGCCGCTGGAAATGACAAATTCCCCACGCTCAATTGGGCCGGGTTCTAATCCGTGGGCGGCTAAGGCTGTCAAAAAAGACTCATGTCGGATGCGCGCATCGGAATGGAGGGGCGGCCCATGGACTTCGGCGATCTGCCGGTGCCCCAGGCCAATCAGATGTTCTACCGCCAATGCTACCCCGTGCCGTTGGTCGAAAATCACGGAAGGGGCTTTGAATCCTGGATCAGTGTCCACAAAGACAAAGGGGATGTCGCGGCACACTTCGCGCATCTCCTCGTAAGGAATAAACTGATAAGGGGTGAAGACGATCAACCCATCTATCATGCGGTTGGCTACGTCTTGCAAGGCCTTGTGAATTTCCTCTTTGGCCGCCAACGGATTGATTTCGGAGATGAGCAAGGTATACCCTCGTTCTCTGGCAGCGCCGAGCATCGGCGGCAAAGGATCGCCATAGCGCATGTCATACATAATCAATTGTAACATATCCGAGCGCCCGGTGGCTAATACTTTGGCCGCTTGATTGGGGCGATAATCCAATTGACTGATGGCCTGGAGTACTTTCTGGCGCGTCCGAGGGGCCACATGAGGATGCTGATTGATTACCCGCGAGACGGTCTGATAGGACACTCCGGACAAACTGGCAACATCGTGTAAAGTGGCGCGTTTAATGAGTTCTTCATTCATGGGAGTCTCTTGTTAGCTCAATTGTGACTATTCACAACGCATTTCTGACATTATACTGTAAGTTATATCCTGACGCAATACATACTCTCAATTTTTTTCAAAAAACATGTGAAAACAGTGTTTTTAAGGTAAAAAACAGGTCAAATCCCCCAAATTCCCGAAGTTTTCAGATTGGGTATTGACGTCTTACAAAACCTATGATATATTTTTATTGTGAGCAGTCACAACCTCATAATCAAAGTCCCCATTGAAAAAAGGGGGGGGTGATATCCAAGCATCTTGAGAAGTTCCCCACCCTCATTTCAATGAGGTTCACCATCATACCTTATGGAGGAGAATAGTATGGAAAGGAAGAATTTAAGTCGTCGTGAGTTTTTGCAGTTGGCCGCTTTGACAGGCGCCGGGATGGTATTGGCTGCCTGCGGCGGTAAACCCACCGAGGCCCCGGCAACGCAGGAGTCTCCAGGCGCCGGCCCCACGGCAGCGCCCGCAGCCAAAGACCCCACCCCCTTCCTGTTTTGGTTCCAGGCCGAGAATCACAAGCCGGAATATGATCGGCGGCAGTCCGAGATCGAACAGAAGTTCAACCTCAAGATCAGTTATGAGATGATGTCCCGCGATGCGATGACCCAGAAGTTCCCGGCGACCCTGATGGCCGGCAGCGGCTTCCCCGATATCATCGAGCAAAACGCGGATGACGTCGTCAAATTCCTGAAGGGGGATGACAGCATCATTCCTTTTGTGGACCTGAAACCCGCCCTCCAGGCCGGCCCCTACGCCAACGAGGTCTTGACGAGCCGGTTTGACCGCTACAGCAAGGATGGCAAGTATTACGGCGCCCCCCATGACGTCCACCCGGTGGTGATGCTGTACCACGACCGCGCGTGGAAAGAATTCGGCATTGACATGGCGACCGTGGATACCTACGACAAATTCCTGGACGCCGCCAAGGAAGTGGCGAAGCAGACGAATATGGTGATGCCGGATGGTCGCCCGCGCGCCGTCATCATGGACTGCCTGAACTGCACCAACCTGCCGGCGCGGATGATGGACAAGGGCATTTGGTGGACAAACGCCAACGGGGAATCAATGCTGAACGACCCTGGGATGAAAGAAGCCGCCGCCGACTGGATGCGCTTCCACGACTACTGGATAGATATTGACTGGGGCAACCAGGTTGCCATGGTCAAGGAAGGTCAAGTGTTGGCGCAGTTCTGCCCGGACTGGTTGTACGGCATTCACTTCCAGGGCACCGCCGAGGACAAAGAATGGCTGGCCGATTCGCCTATGCGGATGACGAGCCTGCCGGGCATGTCGGGCGATTCGCCGCGCACCACCTCGTGGGGCGGCACCAGCGCCTCCGTGCCGAAACTGAGCAAAATCGCCGACCAGGCCATCAACGTGCTGCTGTATGTGTACTTTGAAAATGGCGACGGCCAACTGGCGCAGCGGTTTGTGGACACCGGGATCCTCCCGCCCGCAAAGAGCGCCTGGGAAGCCGATGTTTTCCACAAACCCACCGAATACCTGGGAGGACAAATTGCCGGCGAGATCTTTATTGATGCGGCCGGGCGCCTGCCCAGCTACTCTGAGCAGTGGACGACGAGCCTGGTTGCCTCGGCCTGGAGCGCGCAATTTACCGCGGCCTGGGCCGGTGAAATGTCCCTCGATGAGTGCATCAGCGCGGCTCACGAGCAAGCTATCGCGGACATTGAGAAGAACAAATTCTAACCAAAGCCGGGGTGTACGTTTGCCCCTGTTTGCGTTACTTGGTGAGTTCATACCGGGGGAGAAGGGGAATTGCTCCCCCGGTTATTTTATGTAAGGATAGCAAGAACTCAAATGGCAACCCCAGCTTTATCTATACAAAACCCCCTATCTCGTCCCAAAATTGGCCTTTTTCGTTTGCGGGCCATTGTCACCACCGTGATAGCCGCTATCCTGGCCCTCGTGTTTGTGTGGCCTTTTTTGTGTCTTGTAGGTGCGACTTTCAACCAGATTGACGCGGTGCTGAACCCGCTGATCCCAATCCCGGCCAAATTCAGTTTGCAGTTCTATCAGTTGATGTTTAATGAAAAGTATCACTTTCAGGATTACATCCTGAATTCGGTCGTCGTGAGTGTCAGCGCCACGGCGCTCAGCGCTCTGGCGTGTGCGCTATCGGGCTATGCTTTGGCAAAGCTGCGCTTTCCGGGGCGCGACCTCTTGTTCTCTCTCATCATCGGGGTGATGCTGTTGCCCACCGCTACCATGTTGGTTCCGCAATTCGTCGTGATGCGCGAGTTGAAGCTGGTGAATAACTATTGGGGGCTGATCCTGCCCGGCGTGGGCGGCGGCGCCTTTGGCATCTTTCTAATGCGCCAGTTTATGCTCAACATCCCCACCGAGATGCTGGAAGCGGCGCGGATGGATGGCGCCAATGAGTTCGAGTTGTTCTCCAGGATCGTGCTGCCGAACGCCAAAGCCGGGATCGGCGTCATTGCGACCCTTTCCCTGCGCGGCAACTGGAATGCCCTGTTATGGCCGCAGCTCATCATCACGGATCCGGCCAAGCAGCTCTTGATGCCCCAAATCGCGCTGCACAACAACTTGATGGTCGAGGTTTGGGCTATCCACGTGGTCCGGACGGCTTCTCTGGTGGCGGCGATGGTTCCCCTGGCCTTGTATGCCTACAGCCAACGCCACTTTATATCCACCCTGGCCGGGGCCATCAAAGGCTGAGTATCTTTTGCGGTTGGACGAAAATTTTCACCACAAAGGACACGAAGAACACAAAGGGTTTTCTCGGTGAACTCGGTGTGCTCTGTGGCTATTTTCAAGGGAGGCGCCAAGCTCGCCAAGTTTTTTCTCTTTGCGTCTTTGCGCCTTTGCGTGAAACAGATTCTTATTTTCAGAGGAGGCATTGATGGCAAGTATGGCTGTTTCAAGATCGCCAAAAAAGCGTTCCGCAATTCAAAGATTCTTTTCCGATCAGACGAAGTGGACGCCCTATCTGTTTGTTGCGCCTTTTTTCATTACGTTTGCGATTTTCACGCTCTACCCGATGTTGCGCGCCGTCGTGATGGGGTTTCAGGAATCGTTGGGCTACACCGGCAAATGGGAGTGGGTGGGGCTGGCTAATTTTGTCGAAGCGTTAACCAATGACCCCCGTATGGGCACCTCCCTCAAAAACTTCGTCTATTTCACCGTGGGGAGTCTGGCGACCCAGTTGCCCTGCGCGTTTTTAATAGCCTTGCTCCTGACCTCCCGTTCGCTCAAGGCTAAGAGCCTGTGGCGCACGCTGTTTTTTATTCCTTCGGTTCTACCAGGCGTGACGATGGGTATCATCGGTGGATGGTTTTTCAGCAAGACGCACGGATTTGCCAATGCGCTCATTGTCGCCTTCGGCGGGCCGCGTGTGGACTGGGCCGGTTTTGCAGAATACATCATTCCCAGATTGTTGTTGATTGCTTTCTGGCAATGGATGGGCAATCACGCAGTGTTCCTCATCGCCGGAATGAGTGGGATCGGGGATGAGATTATCGAGGCTTCCATTGTAGATGGGGCGACGCCCTGGCAACGCGCCCGCTATATCGTTTTGCCGCTGCTCAAACCGGTCTTCGCCTATATCTCGATCACGGCAGCGGCAGGATCGCTGATGAATTTCGAGGTTCCTTATGTTCTGTTAGGCACCGATGGAGGTGCGCGCGGGAAGGGCTGGTTCTTCATGACCCACATCCAACAGATGGCCTTTGGACAATTCCGTATGGGCTATGCGACGGCCATTGGCTGGCTGGTCTTTTTCATAGCGGTCGTGATTACCATTTTGCAGTTAAGAGTCTATGAATTCAGACTGGGCAAGCAGGAGGAAGCATCATGACAACGCCAAATGTTACCGCCCCTCCCCCCGGACGCGCGCTCCCTGTACAGCCAAAGATTGGTTTCTTCCGCTTGCAGGCCATTCTATCCACAGCCCTGGCGGCGATCCTCGCCCTGATTTTCATCTGGCCTTTCTTGTGCGTCGTGGGTTCGACGTTTAACAAAATTGACGCGGTGCTGAACCCGCTGACCCCGATCCCGACTCAATTTAGTACCCAGTTCTACCAGCTCATGTTTGGTGAAAAGTACCAACTTCAAAAATACGTTATGAACTCGGTATGGGTTGCTGTGGCGACAACGGCGTTGAGCACTCTGGCATGTGCGCTGTCGGGCTACGCTCTAGCCAAACTGCGCTTCCCAGGACGCGACCTCTTGTTCTCCCTCATCATCGGGGTGATGCTGTTGCCCACCGCCACCATGTTGGTCCCTTCGTTCATCGTGATGCGCGATCTGAATTTGGTGGATAACTACTGGGGGCTGATCCTGCCCGGCGTGGGCGGCAACGCCTTTGGCATCTTTCTGATGCGCCAGTTTATGCTCAACATCCCCACCGAGATGCTGGAAGCGGCGCGGATGGACGGCGCCAATGAGTTCGAGTTGTTTTACAAGATCGTGTTGCCGAACGCCAAAGCCGGGATCGGCGTCATTGCGACCCTCTCCCTGCGCGGCACCTGGAACTCGCTGTTGTGGCCGCAAATCCTCATCACGGATGTGAACAAACGCCTGATCATGCCGGCCATCGCCAATCTGAACCAGCAGCAAGTGGCCGATGTTTTCGCCCTGCCCGTTGTCCGCACCGCGGCGATTGTGGCGGCGTTGGTGCCGTTGGCGCTCTATGCGTACAGCCAGCGGTACTTCATTTCCACCCTAGCGGGGGCCATCAAGGGGTAGCCTTCCTCCTTGAGTGCTGAGCAAACTGCCTGGGAAGCATTGGCTTCTCAGGCAGTTTGCTGTATAGTGAAGGCAACACGCGAACGCTCCAACACCTATTTCTAAGGATGAAAATTTTTTTACCGCAGAGATCGCAGAGATCGCAGAGATTTTCTTTTTTCTCTGTGAACTCTGTACCCTCTGTGGCTATTTTCAAGGGAATTCATCATTAACCGGCGGTTCACCAGCGGTTGGATGAAAATTTTCACCACAAAGGACACGAAGGACACAAAGGGTTTTCTCTGTGAACTCTGTGATCTCTGTGGCTATTTTCAGAGGAGAGGACAATGCGTAAATTCTGGATGCTCGGCTGCATCATTCTGGCGCTTTTGACAGCCTGCACTGCCAACAAATGGCAGCCCGTTGAGGGCAGCGCGGAGTTGCTCAAGGATCTCTCGTGGGGCTGTCCCGGCTGGGTGGAGGTGCGGGATGGGACGGTGCTCATCGGAGCCGGGAATGAATTTCGCGCTTATGTCAACACCTACGGCCCCCGCTTGATGACGAACGGCGACTTCGGCGTGGCGGTGACGCTGTCTGCCGCCCAGGACAATCTGGCGGCGTTCTCGCTGGTTGGGCGGCTGGGAACGACCGATTGGTGGGATGGGGGGCGCAAGCTCGACGTGGGGCTGGAAGCGGGCCAGGTGATCGTCAACTATTACAACGGCGTCAGTTTCATGCCCAGCGTCGCCCAGACGTTTGCCGCCGAGGGGTTGAGCGGTAAGGTGAAGCTTGAAGTGCGGCGCGTGATAACCGAATTCATCATCCTCGCCAACGACAAGGAAGTGGGACGAGTGACGGCGGAGGACGCTTTCCCTGACGGCTTCGCCTATTTCGGCGCGAGCGTGCGCCCTCAAAACACCCTCACCCTCTACGACATCACCGTCACAGCCCCGCCAGAGAACACCACCGTTGCGGTAGATTTCTCCGGCGGCTCGGCCTACACACCCATCGAGCCGCCGCTGCGCGCCCTGGCCGACGCGCGCAATATCCTCATCGGCGGCGCCGTGGAACCGCAGCACATCCGCTGCGACCAGACTTACGCCGAAGTGCTGGGGCGCGAATTTAACATCCTCGTCGCCGAAAACGCCTTCAAATTCTGGCCGATCCACCCGGAGCAGGGCCGGTACGATTTTACCGGCGCGGATACGGTGGCGGAATTTGCCGAGACGCACGCCATGCAGATTCGCGGCCACACGTTGGTCTGGCATACCTCCACGCCGGACTGGATCAACAACGCAACGTTCACGCAGGAACAGTGGAACGCCGTGCTGCAAGACCACATCACCACCGTCGTCAGCCGGTACAAGGGGCGGGTGGCGTATTGGGACGTGGTGAACGAGGGCATCAGCGAGAACGGCGTAGGGCTGCGCAAGACGGTGTGGAGCGATGGCGTGGGGCCTGACTACATTGACAAAGCCTTCACCTGGGCGCACGCCGCCGATCCTGACGCGCTGCTGTTCTATAACGACTACGCGGCGGAAGGGATGGGGGGAAAGTCGGACGAGGTTTACAATCTGGTCAAGGGGATGGTGGAGCGCGGCATTCCTATTCACGGCGTGGGATTGCAGATGCACTTTGTAGCGGGGGCGTCGCCGTCGCCTGAGGATATCGCGCGCAACATTCAGCGGTTGGGGGAACTGGGGCTGCAAGTTCACATCACTGAGCTGGATATCCGCCTGCCGGTCGAGGCGTCCAAGGATGACCTGGATCAACAGGCAAATCTCTACCAGCAATTGCTGGAAGTGTGTACGCAGGCCGAAAATTGTGCCGCTTTTGTGATGTGGGGCTTCACCGACCGTTACTCGTGGGTTCCCAATTCCTTCTCCGGCTACGATCACGCGCTCATCTTTGACAAGGCGTATCGCTCAAAGCCGGCGTACTTCTCATTACGCAAGGTGCTGGAAATGCCGCAAAGTCTGGGGCCGGAAGATTTTGGCGCGTCGTGCAATTGCGCGCCATAAACGCAGTCGGAACTCCGACAGAAGAAACCCCATGATTCATAACCGTGACCTGCAAATTCGTGATCCCTTTGTTCTGCCGGTGGCAACGGAACAACGTTACTACCTGTACGGCACGACCGATCCAGATCCCTGGAAACCGCCGGCGCAGGGTTTTGATGTCTACATTGGGGAAGACCTGGAACACTGGGAGGGGCCATTCCCGGCTTTCCGTCCCCCCTCCGCTTTCTGGGCGGATCGCAACTTCTGGGCGCCAGAAGTCCATGCCTACCAGGGGCGGTACTATATGTTCGCCAGTTTCAAAGCGCCAGAGGTGCGCCGGGGAACACAAATTCTGGTCTCCGACGCGCCAGGCGGCCCCTTTATCCCGCACAGCGCCGGCCCCGTCACGCCGGCGGCGTGGGAATGTCTGGATGGCACGCTGTTTGTTGACAACGCGCAGACGCCCTGGCTGGTATTCTGTCACGAGTGGGTCCAGGTAGGCGACGGTGAAATCTGCATAGTGCGGCTGACGCCGGATTTGAGAGCGGCCGTGGACGCGCCAACCTTGCTGTTCCGCGCCTCGGCGGCGCCGTGGGCCCAGGAAGTGGGAACGCCGGAACGCCATGGCTACGTGACCGACGGCCCGTTCTTACATCGCACCACAGCGGGAGCCTTGCTGTTGCTCTGGTCGAGCTTTGGCGTCGGCGGCTATACGTTGGCCGTGGCGCGGTCGGTCGGGGGACAACTGGTCGGGCCATGGGAACACCTCCTTCCACCGCTGTATGCCACCGATGGTGGTCACGCCATGGTGTTCCGCGCCTTTACCGGCCAGTGGATGTTGTCCTTACATCATCCCAACCGCACCCCGGATGAACGCCCGCAGTTTCTCCCACTCTGTGAAGAAGAAGACACGCTGCGAGTGCTTCCGAACGCTTGAGCCCTTTGACGTCCCATATCGCGGCGTTTGCCCAGATACCATTTTGGCAGTATGATGAGAACAGAAATCCACCACAGACTATGGAGGTTGACATGAGTTCAGAAGCGCTACGCTTTCTCCAACAGGAAAACACCCGTCTACAGGCCGAAGCCCTGATCCATCAAGAAGAAATCGCCACCCTCAAGCGCTACGTAGCCATGGCCGCCGAGCTGTACCAGGCCCGCGCCCAGATCGCAGCCGCCTCCGAACCGCTATTGGCCCTCAACGAGTTATTGGCCCGGCTGGTAGCGGTCATTGGCAGCAAGGATGGTTCTATCCTGCAATGGGATCCAGAGACTAACGAATTGGTGTTTATCCTCGTCCAGGGGGAACTGCAACAAGAGTTGCCAGGTCGCCGCATACCCGGCGATGGCGGCGTAGCCGGCTGGGTTGCCAGCAATCGCATCCCGGTCATTGTCAACCAGCCGCGCCAGGATTGGCGCTTCTCATTCCAGGTGGATGAAGAATTCGCCTTCCTCACGCAATCCATCATGTGCCTGCCGCTCGAAGCCGGAGACCGGTTATTAGGCGTGATGGAGTTGGTCAATAAAGAACCGGCCAAGTTTAGCGAGACCGATCAAGTGCTCACAACTATTTTCGCCGATGTCGCCGCAATGGTGTTGGCCGCTGGCCCCGTCCAGCCCATCCGCCCGACCGTACCCGATATGGAATTCTTTTGATGACCGTGACAACGCCAATTCGTGTGCTCGTCGTAGATGATGAGATACTGAATAACGAATTGATCCAGTTCCAGGTGCAAGCCATTGGCTATCAAGTCGTGGGCTGCGCTTATGATGGTGTCACAGCCGTAAAGCTCACGGATGTCACCCACCCGGACATTGTGGTGATGGACCTGCGCATGTGGGACCCGGTGACAAAGCAGGATGACCTCACTGCCGGATTGAAAGCTGCCGAAGAAATCCAGCAGCTTTGCCCCACCCCCATAGTCTTACTGACGGCCCATGAGTCCGCCGATTTGATCCGTCAGGCCAGTCAGGTGGGTATTGGCGCCTACTTGATCAAACCGGCCAGCAATGCGGAATTGCATCGGGCGATCAGCATCAGCCGGGCGCGTTTTCAGGACCTCACTGAAGTGCGCCGTCTCAACCAGGAATTGCGAGCGCAAAATGCTGATTTAGATGCGTTTGTAGCCATGGTGGCGCACGGCATCCAACAAAGAATCGGCGTGAGCATCGGGTATGCGGAATTTCTGGAAATGAATTTTGCAGAATTAACGCAAGATCAAATCGAGATGCACCTTAAGGAGATGATGCGCGCCGGACAGGCGCTCAGTCAGGCCGTCAACGAACTCTTGTTTTTCGCCCGAATACGCCGTTCGGAAAAACCCGCTATGGTGCCGCTCGATACCGCACAAATCGTGCGCAATGTCCAGGAGCGCCTGGAATTGTCAGCGCAGACGCGCCAGGCCACATACACACTGCCCGCCGAATGGCCGCTGGCGCTTGGCTATGCGCCCTGGGTCGAGGAAATCTGGATGAACTATCTCAGCAATGGGATCAAATACGGAGGGAATCCGCCCCGGCTGACCCTGGGGGCCAAGACGCAAGCGGATGGCAAAGTACGTTTCTGGGTTAGCGACAACGGCCCCGGCCTGACAGCGACAGAGCAGGCGCGCTTATTTCAACCGTTCAGCCGGCTAAATCCCGATAAAGAAGAAGGACACGGGTTGGGCCTAGTCATCGTGCGGCGCATCGCGGAGAAATTGGGGGGACACGCGGGAGTAGAAAGCACCCCCGGACAGGGGAGCACGTTCTTTTTCACACTGCCGGGAGCTGTTGCCGATACCTGAACCCATACCGCGCACGCTTCTGCCCCAACTCAAGGAGCGCCGATAAGCACTCAAGGATCAACAAGCAAAATGTTCGCAATGTGCGAACATTTTTCTTTTGATTATCCCCCCGCCAGGGCCGTCAACAAGGCGCTCGCCGTCTTCTCCCAGGTGAAGCGTTGACTCCACGTCAGGCCGGCCTGCCGTAGCGCTGCACGCAGCCGCGCATCCCCTAGCAAACGCCCCATCGCCTCCGCCAACACTGGTGTAGAGGTGGGATCCACGGTTAACGCAGCATCACCCACCGCTTCCGGTAGGCTCGTGGTATTGCTGGCAACGACCGGCGTGCCGCAGGCCAGCGCCTCCACCGGTGGCAGGCCAAAGCCTTCGTAAAGCGAGGGGTAGACGAGCATAGCAGCCTGCCGGTAGAGGGCAGGCATTGCTGTCTGAGGAATGAAGCCGGGCAGCAACACGCCGGCTGCCTGCGCGCGCGCGACCAATTCAGTGCTGCTCCAGCGCGGCGCCCCCGCCCAGACGAGCGGCGGCGTCCTCCCACACTGCCGACGCAACAGTTCATAAGCCTCCAACAGCCGTGCCAGGTTCTTGCGCGGGTGAATATTGCCGAGAGCCAGGATATATCCGGGGGTCAGGCCATACGGGGCGAGCGTCGCGGCGTCGTCGGCAGCGGGATCAGGACGAAAAACCGCGTCAATGCCCGGCAGCACCATGACGGTTTTCTGGGCCACGCCGGGGTGAAAGCGCACAATCTCCCGGCGTGTGAACTCCGACAGCGCGATGACCCGCTCCGCCCGCTGCACGGCCAGGCCCGTCAACACGCGCATGTAGAGCGCGATGAAGCGGGGGAAATACTCCGGGTGGGCGCGAAAAGACATGTCGTGAACCAGCACCGCCGCGCGGCAAGGGGTGATGGGCGGTAGGAAGAAGGTGGAAAGATACCAATCGGGGCGCAAGCGAGCGAGATGGTACGTTTGTTGCCAAAGATAGAAAAGGAGTTGCCGGTAGGGGCCGGTGTTCACTGTAGGATAAGCCGCCGGCGTGATCGCCGGCAGCGCCGCAAGGCCATCCGGCGTTGCCAGAAGCGTGACATCGCCGGCGGCGTTTAGCGCGGCCAGGCCTTGCAGCAGCCCGACCAGATAGCTTTCGTTGCCGCCGCGCTGCCGCCCAATTTCCGTCGCGTTGAGGGCTAAACGCATCCAGACGCCCCGGTCACCCGCCCATAGATTTGCTGCAACTGCCCGTAAAGGCGATCCCACGTATAGCGCGCAACAACTTTGGCGCGGCCACGCGCTCCCAGTGCTTGCGCGCGCGCCGGATCGGCCAGCAAGCTCTGGATAGCCGCAGCCAACCCCGACACGTCGCCAAAATCCACCAACAGGCCATCATCGCCATCGGCAATGACATCCGGCACACCACCCGCGCGGGCGCCGATGACTGGCTTGCTATGCGCCCACGCTTCGAGGTACACAATGCCAAAGGAGTCAATGCGCGAAGGCAATGCGAAGATGTCGGTCGCGGCAAGCAAATCCAATTTGTCTTGCCCCTGCACCGGGCCAAGCAAAAGGGTGCGTTCGCGCGCCGCAGTGGAAAGCTGTGCATAGAAACGCTTAAACTCATCCACTGCCGGTCCGGCAATCGCCAGATGCACGGCCTGCCCCTGCGCCCAGAGTTGCTCCAACGCCCGCACCAAGTGGAAACTACCCTTGTCACGGGTGACGACGCCCAGAAAGGTGACTAGCGGATGGGCGAGGCCGTGTCGCGCCCGAAAACGCTGCGCGTCACCGCCCTGAAGCTGCGCCAGGGCCACCCCCATGCCCAGGCGGTGGATGCGTTCTTCTGCCACACCCAGGCGCGCGAGCGCCGCGCCCTCAATGCCGGTCTGCACGATCACTGCATCGGCGGCGCGCAATGCTTCCAGTTGATGGGGCATGACGTAGTTGATCAACACATCCGCGCTGCCGTGCTCACCCAAGTGGACGAAGGGGGTTGCGACGAAAGGCCGGTGATGGCGGCGAGCATAGCGCCAGGCCGCCAGGAGCGGCCACTCCAGCGCAATATTGATGCCATGCACCAGGTCGAAAGGGCCGGGCAGCGCCTCCAACGTAGCTTCCAGGTCGGGAACGCCGGGCATGAAGCGCGCCATCCACCGCAGGAGGGGCAAGGCGCCGGGAAGACGCGCGAACACGGTCGCCAAGCGGCGGAAGCCGTAGAAAGACCAGGGCGAGAGTGGCAGATGACTGACCCGGCATCGCACGACAGTTACGCCATGCAACGAGTCGCGGCCCGGCGCGCTGTGGTGTTTGTGTGGATTCCAGTAGTATTCCACCTCCGCCGCATCGGTGGCAACAAACGTGACCCCATGTCCCTCGGCCACACAGCGCTCAGAGATGGTTTGAGCGTAGACCTCCGCGCCGCCCAGAAAGGGAGGGTAGCCGGCGCTGACGTGGAGCAGGTTCACAGAAGCCTCATTTCCCGGTCACTGCGCCGGCGCGTAATCTCTTAATACCAGCGGCGTGTAAACTCGCGTGAGGGGACCATAATAGAGTGCGACGGCTATCGTCTGATCCGGGTTGGATACACCAGCCGTTGTAGCGTGAACGGTGATGACGCCGGAATAATAACCCTGCCCCAAGCCGCTGCTATCCACTTCGAGCACAAGATGGGGTTGGGTTTTCGTATCACCCGACTCCGGTGTGATGTACAACCAGGACAGCGACTCAGCCGCCGTCCACAAAATCGGGCCGCCACCGCCGGCGTTTTTAATGGCGATATTCCGCACATCACTGTCTTCCTCCGGCGCAAGGAGGAACAGAACCTCGGAGGGGCGGATGAACAAAGTGGGCGGCGGTACAACGTATTGCACCGTAATCTGCTGCGGACTGTTCTTGGCGTCCTCCGCGGCAATTGTGATGACGGCCTGATAGGTGCCGGGATCGGCGGTGGCCGCGGCGTTCACCGCCAGCGACACCTGGGCAGATCGGGAAACAGCGCCGGAAAGCGCGCTCAGGGTAAACCAGTTGGCGACCTCAGAACCAGACCAATTGATAGCAGCGCTCCACTCAAAAGAAGTTCCTGCGGTTGCATTGGAGATGACAATCTGCTGGGCTGCCGGAGTCTGCCCGCTGATGAAAGGAATGGAGAGGTTGGCAGGAGAGACTGCCAACGCAGGAAAGAGCAGGCCGCCGCTGTGCCGGGGATTCTGGCGGAACATAGGCCAGGGAAGTCCTCCTGTGGACATTCCCGGCTCCCAAACATGGAGCACCCCTACATTGGGATGCTCGAGGCTCTGTCCGTTGGCAATCACCACTTCCACCTTGCCGTCATGGTCAATGTCGCCGGAGGCCGGTGTGCCATACGTGCTGTAATTGGTCCAGTAGGTGATATTGGTGGTCTCATTGTCATAGCAGGGGCCGGAATCCGTATAATAGGAACCATCACTGTTGAGGATGCCGATTTCCCACGAATGACCGAATAATATTTTCAAGCCGGAGTCGCCGTCGCGTCCGACAGCGGCAATGCTCGGTGAAGTATGCGTCGTGTAATGATTGCCGAAAGAATCACAGATCTGAGTTTCAAACAACTTGGCGCCGGTCTGTCCGCTCCAACCAAACACTTTACTTCCGGCATTCGCCCCACCCTGCTCCGGGCCATCTCCGATAGCGGCAACGGCGACAATGTCCAAATAACCGTCGGTGTTCAAATCGCCCAAAGCCGGGGAAGAAAAAACGCGCCCGTCGGTCGCCAGGGTCCACTTCTCGACCAAGCGGTCGGTCACAGCGGCGCCGGACGGGTTGTAGTTGAAGACCCTGACATAGTACCCTTTGTTCTTCAGGTAAGTGCCTGTGCCCACAACGATTTCAAGTTGTCCGTCGTTATCCACATCGCCCACCGCCGGTGAAGAATAGATGGCCTGATCGAGCCACTCCCGCGCCAGTTGTTCCCCATCGTGCCGCAGGATATAGACGTAACCGCCCGTAGGATCGCCGTTTTGGTTGCCGGCAGTGATGTCCGCCCCGATAATGATTTCCAGTGTGCCATCGCCATCCAAGTCCGCCAAGGATGCGGAAGACCACACCGTATCCTCATTATAGAAGCCATGACCCCCACAGTAGGTGCGCCCGACAATGCCGTTTAACTCCGGCCAGAGTGGATTGCCCGCGCCGCCCAGCAAATAGATACACTGATCCCACGCGCCCACCACGATTTCCAGGTCGCCATCGTCATTCACGTCTCCAATCGCCGGAGAGCTATAGACGCCATCTCGCCAGCCATCCGGGCTATGGTTTAACCAGTCTTGCGTGTCAAACGTCCACTCGATAGCGCCCGTATGCCCATTCAGTGCAGTCACGCCACCGTTCCAACACGTCTTATCTATATAGCCACCCAACCCCACCACGACTTCCGGCACGCCATCGTGATCCACATCTGCCACAGCCGGCGTTGAGTTCACCGGCGCGCGCACCTGCTGCTCCCAGTAAAGCGCGCCGTTTGGCCGATAGGCGTAGACGCGCCCCTGGCAATTCGGGGTCTCGCCGGTACGGTCGCGCCCCGCCACGATGATTTCTAACGTCGTCGCGTCACCGTCCAAATCCGCCAGGGTAGGCGAGGATTCGTAAATTGCCGCGCCGCTCAACACCTGGGGGAATCCCGGTTGTACCGGCGGGTTAACGTTCCAGGCCGCGCGCCCCGAATGTATCCGCGTGAGACCCAGACTGCCCACTATCACCAGCGCCAACGCTAGCACTCGCCACCCATCCCTTTTGCACATCCGAGCACCTCCACAAGCTATTATGAAAGACTGTCTATATACTCGCGCAACGACGCCTCGACACGCTGCGGCGCAAAGGCGGTCAGACGCTCGCGCTGACGCGCCACCAGCACGCGGCGCACGGCGCCATCATGCGCGACACTTTCCATCAACTCTCCTATAATATCATAGCGTTTGCGCGCAATCAACAATCCCGCCTCTCCCAAGGTATATGGCACCCCGGTGGCCTTGAACGCGAGAATGGGGACATCGAACGCCATCGCCTCCAACAAAGGCACACAGAACCCTTCATGTTCGCTCAAACAGAGAAATCCCGTCGCGGAGCGATAGTAGCCCCCCAACCCTTCGCGCAATCCTACCGGCCCGGTCAAATGGACATTCGCACTCAGGCCAAAAGCCTCCGCCATGATTTCCAGTTCCAGGCGATAGCCGGGAGCATTGATATCCGAACCGACGAGGAACAGCCGCGAGTGAGGGTTAACCAGGCGGTGATAGTAGTTGAACGCGCGAATCAGGTCATCCTGGCGCTTGTTGGGCACCAACCGGCCCACAAACAGCCAGTTCACCCAACCATCCGCATAACGTTTCACAATATCCTGCCCCGCGGGGCTGTCTGCCGAAGCTAACAGTTCATCAAGGTACACAAAATAAGGCAATACCTGCACATTTTGGAATCCCAACGCCAGCAGTTCATCGCGATTATAATCGGAAGCCGCCAATGCATAGGGCGCGGATTTGAGCAGCGGCAGCTCTTCGCGCCCCTGCCCCAACAGAGCGGCAAATTCGGGGTTGTAGCCGTGCAGAAATTCGGCCGGCGTCACGTTGTGGTAATAAACTACCAAGCGATCCGGCAGATGGCGCACAAATTCTGTCAACGGCGAAGCGATAGAGTAATGATACACCAAGACGGTATCCGCGTGACCCTGATAGCGTTGGTAATCTATGCCGGGGTCTGCCCAGCGTTGGTCACGGAATTGCGCGTAGATTTGGGACTCATAGCCCCAGGCGCGCAACAGATCGCGGATGCGCGCCGCCTGGTTTCCCAGGGCGTCGCCGTAGAGAAAGCCCGGCATGATTTGGTGAATGGCCTTAATCCGTCCCATAGTCAGTTAGTCTCATAGTCATCAAGTGGATGTAGTAGTGGGGTATGGCTACGCTGGGAGCAACGGCAGCAGAGCCTGGCGCAAGGCCTCTTCCACCTTGGCAGGGGCAAACTGCGCCAGCCGTCGCCGCTGCGCCGCCACCACCGGCGCGCGGAAGGCCGCGTTATGGATTAGCATCTCCGCCAGTTCCGCAATCACGTCGTAGCGCTTCTCGTTTACCAACACGCCGGCATCGCCCAAAGTGTAGGGGACCGCCGCCGCCGCGTAAGCCAGTACCGGCACGTCAAAACACATGGCCTCCAACAGGGGCACACAGAATCCTTCATGTTCGCTCATACAGACGAGCAGCGAGGCCAGTTGGTAGTACGCGCCTAATTCCTGCGTGCATGAGACCCAGCCGCACCACTCCACCGCGTCTGCCACACTCAGGTGATCGGCCAGGCGCTCCAGGTTGAAGTGATAGGCTTCAAAGTGTTCCGCGCCGCCCACGAACAAGAGGCGCGACTGCGGGCGGATGAAGTGATGGTAATACGCGAAGGACTTAAGGGCATCCTCACAGCGTTTGTTGGGAGCGATGCGCCCCACCACAAGCCAGTTGTCTCGACCATCAGCGTAGCGCTGCCGCGCCGCGGCGCCGGCCGGCATCTGCGCCGAAGATCGCAACCGCGCCTGCGGCACCAGCAGCGGCACCACCTCAACGCGCCGGAATCCCAATCCCTGCAACTCTTGCCGACTGTACTCGGAGGGCGCCAGGGCCGGATAATCGCGTAGCAGGTTTATCTCTTCCCGACCTCGACGCAGCGTCACGGCCAATTCCGCGTGAAATGGCGCGACAAAGTGCGCCGGTGTGACATTTTGATAGTAAATCACCAAGCGCGCCGACATCCCCAACAGTTGCGTAGTCAAGGGGGAGCCGCCCACGTAATGATAGAGCACAACATCCTGAGCGGTCAATGTGGGGAGCACCTCGGCCACCGGCTGCCAAAGCGACGCGGTCTCTGTAGCCCCTTCCAACGCCCCGATCTCGGATTCATACCCCCAGGTGCGAAAAATCTGCTGGAGCGCGTAGATAAAATCGGCGGCCGCATCGCCAGGCGCGTGCAAGTATGCAATAAATTGCCAGATGCGCATCAGCTCCTCCAAACGGCCAACGCCGCATAGAAGCGCGCCAGCACCACGTCCCAATTGTACTCGCGCCGCACATACGCGCGGCCCAGTTGGCCCATTTGGGTGCGTTCCTGGGGGTGCGTCATGAACCAATCCAGCGCGCCCGCAAACTCGGCGAAGTCCGCGTAGTACAGCCCGCCGTTGCTTCGCAAGACGTGATAGCGCGTCACATCACAGTCTCCATGCACCAGCACCGGCACTTCTGCCAACCAGGATTCCATAATCACGATGGAAAAGCTCTCCAGCAAGGAGGGCAAACACAACACCGTCGCCGCCGCATAAGCATCCAGCTTGACCTGCCCGGTCTGAAAGCCAATTTCGACGATGTCGGGATGTTTGGGGATGGGCAAGGCGCCGGTTCCCATCAAGACGAGCTTCAGCGGACCAGGGCGTTGCTGTTTGTATTGGATGAAAAACGTGAGGAGTTGCAGCAAATTCTTCATGCTATCCAACCGCCCGGAATACAGGATGAACGGTTCGGTCAGATGAAACTGCTGCCGGAAACACTCTGCGTCCGCTTGATAATCATCCAAGCCAAAGCCGACTATCTGCGCGCACGGATTGCGCGCCCCCAACTTGCCCTCGGCCAAAGCCTGCTCCGGTGCGCTGGTGAACATCACCCCCCGACAGGTCTGCAACATCAAGCGCGTCTGCGCAAAACGGGCAAACGGCTCATCGTGAAGGCACGGCCAGAGCACGGAGCGCGCCGGATCAATCATCGTCCCATAGAAGGTCATGCCAAACACATAAGGCACGAAAATGAGCAGATCGTACACGCGGCTATGTTGAGACAAGTAGTGATACAAGGCCGGACTGTGCGCGCTGTGCTCAATCCAGGCGTCTTCCTCTTCTACGGTCGTCGGCCAGCGGTTGGTGAACTTGATCATCAGTTCCCAGTAGCGGCGTTCATTGCGCACGCGATCATCCAGGGGGAAACGCCGCACCGGGATGTCATGCACGCGCGTCAGACCGGCGGGATAGACATTGCGCCACTTGAGCAAGTCGTTGGCGCACGTCGTCAGGACTTCGACCGCGAACTCGGACGACGGGAGATGCTCGGCCAACTCTCGCGCAAAAGTCTCCGCGCCGCCCAAGATTTCCTCGCCATAGCGGGGGACAACAATGCCTAGTTTCATGAAGCAGGTCGCTCCTGTTTGGCCTCCAGCGCCGCGACGCGCTCTTGCAAACGAGTGACCTCGGCGCGCAACGCAGCAACCTCATCGGGCGTCGGCCCGGCTTCCAATGATTTGACCAATCCCGTCAGCGCCCGCACGACGTACTCATTGAAGCGCGCTTGCTGTCCGGCCAGCATATTGACGTAGTAGATGACCAGGTGATGCAATCCACCGCGAATCCGTTGAATCAACGGCGCGATCAGCGGCGTCTTGGATTCGGTGAGCGACAGCCCCACGCCGATCTTGTCATACCCCACACTCATGCGGCGCAAATCGTAGTAGAGGCTGTGGTCAAACCGCGCCGTGACCTGGGCCGCGTACAACCCTTCGACGAATGCCTCATAGTTGACACCCTGCGCCTCCGCCGTCACGCGCCGCTGGCGGATATTCTCGCGGATCTGGCGCATGATAGCCTCTGCGTCAATGTCTGGGTTACGGATTTCTACGATTTCTTCCAATTCATTCGATGTTGTCATGGACATCCTTTCCAAATCCTATTATAGCGGCTTGACGCTCTCAATGTAAAAGGCAAAGGCGGTTTCAGCGTCCGGCGTCAACTCGACCCGACGCGCAAATTCCTCGGTGATAAAACGCCCAGACTGCAAAGAACGCGGCATCGGGCAAATCCCCAATGTGCGCTTGATGTCAAACCCTGCCGCGCGCACTTCCATCACCAATTCGGGAACCCGATACTCATGTTTATGTTCAGGATGAATATAACCGTTGGGATTTTCCAATTCCGTCAAGGCGCGATTGGGAGTATCCAAACAAAAATGGCCACCGGGCTTCAAGACACGCCAGGCCTCACGATAAACCTGGCGTGCCTCCTCGACCGTCACATGCTCAATGCTCTGCCCCGCCCAAACTAGGTCCACCGAAGCATCCGCCACCGCAGACATATCCACCATAGAGGCATGAACATAACGCACCCGCGTATCATGACACAAAATAAAATCAGAGGTTTCCTCCGTTGCGAATAAAAATTCACCATTATCGCGCCGCAACTCCGGCGGCAAGTCAATAATTGTAATTTCGCGCGCGGAGTAAGGATACCCCATCGCCAACAACGCCCCGGTTGATGTGCCAGTAAAGGCTCCCCCCAAATCCACAATCACGTCGGCGGCGGGTAAAACCTGCTGCACTAACAGACATCGTGCGGCATGAAATGGATACATCAAGGGAGGCAGTGGCCACCGGGGGTGCTGCCGCCGAAACTCATCAGAATACAGTAATTCCCAAACCATCCCCGTCCACTTGGCCTGGTGTTGCGTTAATCTTTTTTTCCAGGAACTTAACCCCATAGGATCGGCCTGACGCCCCAAAACCACCTTGTAGGCCGTATGGATTAGCGTCTCAACGTCGTGTTCAGGAGAAGTGGCAAGCCGCACACGTGCAACATGGGTCACAAAGAGACCCTGCATAAATCCCCGCTCTAAGAAAGATCGCCAACTCATCCAAATAACCCCGGATTCGCGTCAATCCAGCGCCACAGCCGCCCAATGCCCTCTTCCACAGAGACTTTGGGCCGCCAGCCCAGCTCATGCTCGGCCTTGCGGATGTCGCTTACGTAGACCGGCTGGTCGCCGGGACGCCAGTCGCCGTAGATGACAGGGATGTCGTGTCTGGCCAACCGCGTCAGAATCGCGCCGCACTCCGTCCAGATGGACATCGTGTTCTCCGACCCGCCGCCGATGTTGTAGATGCGGCCGGCCGCCACGTCAATCCGCTCTGCCGCCGCCTGGTAAGCCGCTACCAGATCTTCGATCCACAAAATATCGCGCACCTGCTTGCCGTTGCCATAAATCGAAATGGGCCGCCCTAACCGCGCCGCAATGCAGAAGTGCGCGATCCAGCCCTGGTCTTCCACGCCGAACTGGCGCGTCCCGTAGATGCACGATTGGCGGAACACGACCGTCCGCATCCCGTAAATCCGCGCGTAGTCGCGCACGTATTGGTCGCCCGCGCCTTTGGAACAGCCGTAGGGCGAGTGGAAATCCAACGTCTGACTCTCCGGGATGCCCAGCGCAAAGTCGCGGTAACGGTAGCGCGTGGCCTCTTCGACGACAACGACCTCTTCCATGCCGCCGTAGACCTTGTTCGTCGAGGCGTAGAAGGTGATCGCCTGCGGCGCGACAGCGCGCACGGCTTCCAGCACGTTGAACGTTCCCAAAGCGTTGATCTCAAAATCCTCGCGGGGATTAACAACAGACGTAGTCACGGCCACTTGCCCGGCCATGTGGTAGACTCGCGCCACATCCGGCGTGAGCGCGGCGCGCAGCGCGTCAAAATCGCGGATGTCGCCCCGCACGAAGGACAGCCGCTCCCCACATTCCGCCTGCAACCAGGCCAGGTTATTGTCCGTCCCCTTGCGCGACAGGTTGTCAAACACGACGACCGTGTCGCCGCGCGTCAAATGATGATGCGCCAGATTACAGCCGATGAAGCCGGCGCCGCCGGTAATAAAGATTTTCATACCCTACCTCCTAAAAATAGTTTCAGTCATAAGAAGGGGATTTTTCGGTAATGGGCTGCGCCCGCCCTCCCCAAAAATGCCCTTCAAATTGCATCTTTAGGCGCACGCCACAGAACAAAGCACAGATTTCTCCACAAGAAAATGCTTAATGCGCGCGCATAATAAGGGGCAAATGTAACAAATTCCGCGATACTGTCAAATAGAACGGAATGGGCGTAATTGAGTAAGCCACATCGTTCGTGCGCAACCAGAGCGTACCGGAGTGGATACCCAGTGGCAGATGGTAAGAACTGGCTTTTAGCTGCACCGTCTCGAAAGAACGTGGCGGAATCAGCCCGGCCTGCGGCTGCGCGGTCAACCACGCGGTGGAAGGGGTTGTATACGTCGCCACACCGCGGACGGTGAGTTGCAGTCCATCGAACTGCTGCGCCACCCGCGAATCACCCGTCCAAAGAAACACCTGCGCGTGCAAACCATCCTGAATTGTCAACGGCAACGAGTGGCTATTGACGTCGCCGGTGCGGAAGGGCGTGACGACGGTCGCCCCCGTTTCGAAATTATGTGAGGCGTGGTAGCGATAACTGGCGGTTGTCTGCCGTTCGCCAATACTGACAGCTACCCACACCGGAGTAGTCCGCGCATAAGTATCGTAAGGATTGGTGCGGGTGGACAAGAATTGTCCTTCAGGGAAGGTTATGTCGCCGTCGCTGAGAAAAGCCTCCCAATCCCAGTTCACCCAATTGGAGAGGTTCACACCATACACCTGCATATCCAACTCGGTCACGGACACTTGTGCGCCGATCAAACGCGGCGCAACCAGTTCCGGCGCAAAATAGTAACTCCACTCGGGATGCGCCAGAGGCGCGCTCCTCCCAACAATAACCGCATGGACAAAAAAACTCGCATCCCACGTGTACGTAATCACAAACGGCTCGACAAACACCGGAGCCAAAACATAGGTGAGTGAGAGCGCGTCGCCGTTGGCCAGCGCCAGCGGATATGCACGCACAGTTTGAGCCGGCTGCGTCCCGCTCAACGGCAATGGCGGCAACATAAGTTCCGGCGGCGCAACCACGGAAAGCCGTCCGGTTTGCGCATACAGTCCGGCATCCTCCGCCACAATCATGCCCGTACTCCCCACCCAGGTTGGCGTAAAATGAAAGCGTGTCCCCACGCTGGCCTGCGGCGGCAGCGTGCCGGACGTTGTCCAGGTTACGGGCACCGGGCCGAGATATTGGCCGCAGCCGTTATAACCAGCAGCGTAGAGGGACAAGGGAACGCCGCGCGTCACAGGTTGAGATACCAGCAAGGGTTGATGCCCCTCAGGCGCAGTTTCGATCTGCAAGACGCCGCGCTCAAGCGGCCCCCTAGCCGTGACCGCATAGCGGGTGAAAGTCACCTGATCGGTTTGAAAGACCGCAACATTGGTAATGGTCTCACACGACTCCAGTGTCGCCGATAAAATGATCGCGGAAAACCGTAGCGTTAACACCTGATTGGGGTTAAGCGTTCCCGTCCACACCAGTTGTTCTGGCAAGAACCCTGTTCCGGTGATGGGCAAGCGCACTGTCCCCAGAGAGGCCTGCGCCGATCCGGGGACATAGCGCGTCCAAGGCGATAGGGTGTCCGTCACCACAAAGCGCGTGCGCACGCCGCCGGCGCTCACCAGACGCACAGTATGCGTCAGGACGCTGCCGGGCAAAGCGATGGGCGGGGTGACCGTGAGCGAGGAACGCAACACGGGATTAAACTCATCCGCCCCCATGTCCACATCCAACCCCAACACACGTCGCTCTCCCTCAAAGTCGGTGAGGGGCAATAAAGTAGCGGTCTCGCCCATATCTATGAGCGGGGAATGAGCTGCAAGGTGATAGGTATCATCAGCAAAGCCCGGCGCAACGTCGAGGTTGCCTAGCCCCAACCAACCGCCACCCACATCGGAGTAGCGAACGACACAGGCAGCGTTGCATTGTAAATCACGGGCCGCGTTCCCCCACAAAATACTGTTGCGCACCCACACAGTCTGTGATGGCCAGAGCCAGGCGTACAGTCCCCCTACGTCTGGCGCCGCGTTGGCCGTCAGGGTGCCATGCAAAATATGCAAAACGGATGAAGGATGCAAGTAACCGGCGCCGCCCGTCAATGTCGCGGCGTTTCCGGCAATGAGCGTGTTCGTCAAATACACACGCGCGCCAGGGCCGGCGTAGAAACCGCCCCCCAACGTCGCCGTGTTGTTTAGCACACGCGCCGCGTCCAGGTGCAGCGCCCCTCCCTGGATGAACACACCACCGCCCAATGTCTGCGCGCGATTATCTGATACAGTGACGCGGCGCAGTGTCACATTGGCAGATTGGCTATGGATGCCGCCGCCCGCCGCCGCGTGGCCGCCGGTCAAGGTCAGGTCCGCTAAGGTCACGTCGGGCATGGAGAGAGATATGCCCCCCTCAACCCGCACAACTGGGCCGGCGCCAGCCCCACGCAACACAGTGGGCAAGCCGGCGCCCCCTGGCGTCCACCCTGGGCCGTAGCCGCCGGTCAGCGTGATAGAATGAGTCACAGTGAACGGCCCGACATAATCGCCGCCCATCAGATAAACGGTAGCGCCATCGGCAGCGGAGAACAAGGCCTCTTCCAATGTGCGGAAAGGGCGACCAGGTGTACCCTCGGCAAGTCCGACGTAAGCAGGGTCCACGTATACCGTCGAGTATGCGTGCCAGCGATTGAACTGCGCCGCGAAATCGGCGGTGTACAGAAGATAGTCGTAGCCATACCTCCGACTCGGTTCGATGTGAGTATTTTCATACCACTCGTTGAAGCTGGTCACAGCCAGCCAGTCGGGAATAGTATTCAAGGCAAATGCAAAGCTAGTCGCATAGGTTTTGCCCTGATTGCGGGGAATATATATATAAGGATCGCGAAATAGATGATCGTCAAAACCCGGATAGAAACCCGGCATCCATAAACGCTGCGACTGATGGGCTTGTCGGGAAAGCGACTGATAGGCGCCAACCGAGGCCGTGGGAAAATACGTAAACAACCCATCAAATATAGTCAGATAGGCCGGATCGAGAATAAAAGTTTCGCCTAGCAGAAAGGGGTAGTAGCCTGCGAAATGCAGAGTCTCTACGATAAACTGCCAGGCCTCATACGTTCTAGGATAGGAACCCCGCGGCAACGTATCCACCGCATATAAGAACAACACTGGACGCCCATCCTGGCGCAGCAACTGTGGATGGCTTCCATAAGTCGTCATAAAATAGCGCATATCATTTAAGACGGTAGCAACAGAATCGAAATGTTCCGCCCAGGATATCTCAAAATAGGCAGTGGCGCGCAGGTCAGTACCCCGCATCGCATCCAGGGTTTGTGCAAAAATTGCGTTTGTAGGATGCGTCGGGCCGGCCCATGAAACTAGCAGGCCGTCTATACCGGTCAACCCACTCCACATAAGATGCCGCCGGATAGTATGGGGGTCGGCAGAATTATGCAGAAAGAGTGGTTGATCCAGAAATTCAGGATCATCCCAGGTATTCAAGTCATACCAGGGATGATAAAAGGCAAAGACAAAGCGGTCTTTCACACGCGCCGGCGCAGTGGATAGTATGGAGTGTTCGTCAATTCCCAAATCCGCAGGGGCAACAGAAGGTCTGGGTTCCCCATCTATGTCCACGGCAACCGCCGTCAACACGCCGGCATCTAACGCGGCGCTGGCGGCGCCAATCCGATAGGGATGCAAACAGGAGCGGTCGGCGCAGGTGAACGCCGGGTCTCCCCAGAGGTGATGGGTTCCGGTCACCAGTCCCAAGCCTTGCCAATCGGCCCCATTGGCCCATTGACCGTTCCCCCACAAGGTCGCTTCGAGCGTTACCGCGCTGTACTCACCCGCCCATACGCCTACGGGCTGGCCGGCAACGATGGTGTTGGTCAGCCGGACTGTGCTGGTGATAGCGCCCCACCAATCCACCAAACCGACGGCATAAAGCCCGCTGCCATCGCCGCCATGATTACGCGCCAATGTCGTATGCGTAAAATCCGCAGCGGAAGTTTCCACATACACTCCGGCGCCCGATAGCTCTGCATGATTATTAGCCACAAGGGTATTGACCCCCCGAATGTCACTGTGGTCTACCAAAAACAGTCCCCCCCCGCGAGCGGCAGTATTTCCCATATAGGTATTTCCCTGGAGCATACTCTGGCTATTAGCAAAATATATTCCACCACCATCGTCCCACGCCAGATTAAAAGAAAACACAATATTAGTCAATGCCAGGTCGCTTGCGTATAAATACAGGCCGCCGCCGGCCGTAGCCAGGTTTGCTCGGAAAGCGTCGCCAGTCAATTGTCCCGCGGGCGCGGAGAACCAATAACCGCCACCTCCTAGCTCCGCAGTATTAAAAGCCCAGGTATTGCCGCGCAGATCAACCTGGGCGCCGCTGACAAATATTCCCCCTCCCCACTCAGCAGCATTACTAATAATCACAGTACTTTTGAGAGCGACCCGCGCCGCATTCAGGTAAATCCCCCCACCGGCATCCCGCTGCATACCCCACTCATCAATAATGATTCCCCCCAACCCGCGCGCATTGCCACTAACAATTTGGAATCCCTCAATCAGCGGAGAAATGGCCCCGGTAATATACAACACCCGCCCCCGGTCTTGTGCGTTCAAAATAGTAGGATGCTGGACAGGATCGGGGGTCGTCCAATTTGTGAGAGTATATCCCCCTTGAAGTGTCAAGGTTTTGTCCACATAGACCACCTGGACGACGCCGGCGCGAACATGAACGCCGGTGTACATGCCGGCGGCGACCTTGACGATATCCCCGGGCGCGTCTACAGCATCCACGGCGGCTTGCACCGAAGGGTAACATGGCATTGCGCCACCACAATCCCCATTGAGTGCGACGTAATAGATAGGATCGTCATCTGGACCTTGCGGCAACACGCCTACCAGGGACGCAGCCTGAAGGGGATCGCCCTTTAAAAGAAGCCAGGCAAAGCCGGAGAGGAAAATTCCAGCGGCGATTCTATGAATATTCCTTAAGAACATCACAATACGCCTCCCTAACTCGGCGACAGCCATGTCTCCAGTGCGCGCCGAAAACGCTCCAGCACGGTCCCCCAATTATACTCCCGTAACACGTAGGCGCGGCCTGATTGTCCCATTGATTGCCGCGCGGCGGCATCCCCGGACAATTTGTCCAGCACGGTCATAAACTCTTCAAATTCATGATACACCAAACCGCCCCGGCTCTGTTGCACATGGTAGGAAGTAACAGAGCAATGACGCGGCACGATAACTGGCGCGCCAGCAAGCCAGGCTTCCATAAGGACAATCGAAAAGCTTTCCATCAGGGACGGCTGAATCAGGGCATCTGCAGCGGCGTACACATCCAATTTCTCCGCCTCTGGCTGAAAACCGATGGGAATGATGTCCGGGTGCGCGACCGTGGAGGCATCGCAATTTCCCATCACCACCAGTTTTAAAGGGCCAGGACGCCGCTTCTTGTATTCGACAAAGAAAGTCGCCAGCTCACCCACCCCCTTCGCCAACTCCCAACGCCCCGCATACAAGACAAAGGGATCGAAGAATTGTTGCCGCTCCCGAAAGCGCGCCGCGTCTCCACGCCGGTCATCGAATCCTCCGCCTACAACATACGGACGCGGGGGACGAATACCCAAACGCTGCGCCAATTCCTGTTCCGGCGGGCAGTTAAACAGCACCCCCCGACAGGCTTGCAACATCCGGCGCGTTGGGGCCAAATAGGCCATCGGCTCGTCATGCAAACAGGGCCACAGGATACTTTGCGATGGGTTCACCATACTCCCATAGTAAGAAGTCCCATACAAATAAGGAATGAAAAAAGCCAAGCGGTATACGTGGCGGTTTTGCTGTAAATGCCAGTACAATTCCGGGCTGTGATGTAAATATTCCACCCACTCAAATTGCTCGGTCACCCTCAAGACGCCTGATTGCACAAGTCGTCTTTGTAGCTGCGAGCTACGGGTGGGATTCCGATAGAGGTGGGCCACAGGAAAACGCAGAACTTCCACCCCATTGAGATAGCTTTTTCCTGGGGGTAATTCATTGCGCCACGTCCCCAAATCGTTAACACATGTCGTCAACACCGTGACCCTAGCCAGGCCATGGGCCACCAATTGTTCAGCGAGGTGTCGGGCAAAGGTCTCCGCCCCACCTACAAGCGTATCCCCGTAACGTGGTACGACGAACGCCAGGCGCAATTGTCCTCCAAAGCAATCTTCTTTTTCGCTCATGAGCGCGTTCATGGTTCTGCTATGGCGGTATCATGCCGCAAATGGTGGCGCAGCTGTTTCATCATCACGGCAAGGTCGGCCTGGTGACGATAGCGCAGTGGAATGTGGGTTTCGGCTTGGGGGCCAGGTGCGCCACTGATTTCATGGTCAATCACCTGCCGATAGAGATTCGTGACATACTCCGGAGACATATAGGTGCGCGCATACAGCAGAGCATTGTATCCCATCGCAGCGCGCAACTCCGAGTTCTCAATCAGCTCGGCCAAATATAGCGCAAGTACTTCAACTTCACTATTGTTAACGGGGACTTTCCAACAACACTCATCCGGCAACTCGCGGAATTGGGGAATATCCGAAATGATCAGCGGTTTCCCCAGTCCCATTAACCGTGAAATAATGGCCGAGGTCTCCTCTAGGGTGGGATACCGAAGGACGGCCCCAATATCTACAGCCTGTAGATAGGTCATGAAATCCGCCATCGTAACTTCACCGGTAATGAAGATACGTTCCGTGCTATACCCTGTCCGCTGCGCTTCACGCACAGGATTATAAGAAGAAACGTCGCCAACAATCAACAAGGCTAACTGAGGATAAAAGCGGCGCAACAAACTAACAGCATGGATTAACTCGTCCACCCGTTTCTTGCGAGCCATAACTCCAAAGGTTCCAACAAGAATTGTTTCTAACGGCAGACAGAGTCGCTCACAAACACGTCGTTTACATTCAGCAGCAGAAAACGTATCCGGCGGGGTAGCCGAAAAAAGTGGAATATAAAAGGCGGATACATTCGGTAAACGTTGCTGAGCATCCCGCAGCGCGTAGTAACTGTGATATACAACCGCCCGACTGGCGCGTAGCAAGGTCTTATCCATATTATATTCGTGATAGAGGGCATCCCAAAAGGCATCTTCAGCTAAGGCTTGCCGCACGAATTCGCGCAAGGATTCCCCCTCCTCCGCGATGACCCGCTCAATATAGGCCTCGCGTTGTCCGATACCAAGCACCTGCGTGGCGGGGTAAGCGTGTAAAATCGGATCATGAGACACGACAATGCCGGGGACTTTTAGGGCCTGTTTATAAATAAATTCGTGGTGAGCGTAAGTAGAACCAATTTGGTAAATATTCGCGTCATACGGGCGCCAAGCGTGCAGCGCCTCAAACGCTGTCGGCGTAAAAAACGCATGATTATCCCGCACGAATGGATTATCGGGTTCGCTTTGCGTGAAGATATCCACCCGCATCGGATGGCTTTCCCGCTGCCAGGCGGCAAAATACGGCAAAAGTTCTTCAACATAATCGGCGATTCCCGTGTTGGTAGGACGCAACGGTGTCCACAGGGCCACCCGCAATTCGCCCGGATCATTTGACTGCATTCCTATCTGCTGGTACACCGCGCGGTAATGCTCGGCAGTCCGCTGCCAAGTAAACTGCTCTGCCCGCGCCAATCCCCGCTGCGATAACCGCGCACGCCGCGACGGATCAGACAACAAAGTCGCAAAGGCCTGCGCGCACTCTGCCGCATTTTCTGGATCCACCAACAGACCAGCGTCCCCCAATACCTCCGGCAACGAAGCACGATTCGCCGCCACACATGGAGCGCCGCAATGCATCGCTTCCAGCACCGGCAAGCCAAAACCCTCATAAGGGGAAAGGTGTGCATAGATACTGCACTGTTGGTACAAAGCCAGTAACACCTCGAGTGGTAATTCGTCCGTCAAAACGAGCTGCGCCGCCACGCCATGCTTTTCGGCGAGGGCCATAAACTGTTCTCGCATCGTAGGCCACAGTTTGACGGTCAGCACCAGTTGATGCGCGGTGCGCAGGTCGGCAGGTAAAGCCGCAAACGCCGCAATGAGCAACTCCGGGGATTTATTAGGGGTAAAAGAACCGGTCACTGAAAAAACATAAGGTCGGATAATGCCGTATGGAGATAAATCCACCGAAGCGTAAGTAGAATCGCGTGGAATAAAAACCGGATCAGCCGCCGGATAGGCCACGCTGAGTTTGTCCGGCCTAACCCCCAAAAAGGTCTCTACATCCTTCTGAGAACACCCAGAAATGGCTATCCCGTGGTCGGCCCGCATAACCAACCCCAAACGCTCGACATATCGCCGGCCTCGCAATGGCGCAGAAGGCGGCAGAAAAAACCTGTCGTAGATAAGAGGAATTAAATCGTACAGTGTGACCACATAGGGACAGACGACGATGTGTGTCGGAAGTCTAATGTCAAACTCCAACGCACTGGACAGATGCAGCACATCGAGCCGCAACCCCGCCAAAAAAGCGTTGAAGTCTCCGTTAATGACCGTCATCCCCGGTTCCGCAACCGCAAGCTGCAAAGAAGGCGGCAGCGGCGACCAGGTCACACGGCAACCATCCAACGGCGCTTCGGCCAAAATCGGCTTCAGAGTCGAATCGGCCTCGCTCGGATCGTAGATAAGGAAAAACTCATCCTTCTCACCAGAATCAGTGTGCTGCCAGCCTCGCAGAATGTGTTCCATCACGGCGCGAGTAAAAATGCCAATACCGCGATTACGGGACATCACCGTCTGTGTGCAGCGCAAATCAATTCCGATTCTCATTGCGATGATTTTTCGGCCTGAGTGTCAACTTGCATACCAGCATCCTGCGGTATGACAGACAAAGTTTTCAAAGCCATCACTTGAGCGCGCAATTCCCGCACTTCTTCCCGCAGGGTCACGACCTCCGCGTTCAAAGCATCCCGCCGGCCCAAAAACCCCACCACCTCTAACATTTCCCGTAAGAACCACAAAACCCACGCATTAAAAACATTCTGCTGCTGGACCATGGGCTGTACCCACCACTTAGTAGACATCCAGTTCCAGGCGTAACGAAAACGCACCACAAACTTTCCGAAAAATGGGATATTTGAGACAAATGGCTGCTCCTGCACCACCGCCAGATGACTGTGATCCTCCCATTCCTGCAACAAGGTCACTATGTGGTCACCCGTCTCAGTAGGCGCTTTTGCTTTCATTTCTGGAAACAAAATAGCGCTACGCAAGAGTCGCATTCGTTCTGCAACCGGCAAATCTGCAAAAGGTAGTTCTTCGACGACCGAGTTGGTAGTATCCACCGTATTCTGGAAAGAAGCCATGATTTCCCTCCCTAATCCAACCTTCTCATACCCGCTTCATTACTATTTTTTCCAATTCTTCGAGTCGTTGTTGCACTTCCACCAAAGTCTGGAGCAAAATGTCAATCTCACGAATATCCTGCGCAGCCTCTCGCCGATGTTCCTCGCTAAGAGCCACTACACGGCGGAGGGTGTGCAAAATATAGACTTGTGTCACAGCCATTTCATTCCGGGAACCATTCAGTAATCCCAACGAAACCCTGTGTTCTGCTAATTGTGCTTTCAAGGAATTCAAAATTTGCACAACCGTCGTGTTGAACTCGTTCTGTTGGCGCACCATTGGCATCACGTACCAACGGGTAGCAACGTTGTTCCACATACGTCGAAAGCCAGCGATAAGCTTGCCGAAAACGGGAACCTCGGAACGAAATGGTTGTTCGTTGATCTGCCGGGCGCGTTGCGCCTTGTCCCATACCTCAGGAATAGGGGATTCCGGGGGCACTACGTTTACCCTGGCGCCATCCACCTGAGCCCCAGGCGCGAGAATATGTGTGCCAACCGCGCGAGCTTCCAAATCGTCAATCTGCTCATACAGCCCTCGGTGCAAGAATTCGTCAGCACAAGCATCGCGCAGGCGCAGCGCCACGCCAACTAAAGCCTGCCACTCCGCCTGAAAATTGGCTGCGCCTAAATCAAAAAGCTGCCGACGAAATGTAATAATTTCGGGCATAGATAAGATCAAACGCATATAAGCGTCACGCAACGCCATAATATCGGGCGTACGAACTTCATCGTGCGCCGCCACAGTCTCCGCCGGTACGAGCGTGTCGCGTAACCAGGATAAAGGATGGTGTTTGAACAGCAGACGCAGCCGTCCGTAATGCGCGGTGGCGCGATGCGCGTGATTGATATCCTGAATAGACGTGGATTCATAATGGACGGCGGCAGCCTGCGGACAATACCACACCCGCAGACCGGCCTCGCGCACCCGATAGCACCAATCCACATCCTCATAGTAGGCCGGCGCAAAGCCCTCGTCCAACTCACCCACCCGCGATAGCGTGGCGCGGGTCAGCGCCACCGCCGCCCCGGTGACGAACTCCACTTCACGCGGGGTATCGTACTGCCCCGTGTCCGGCTCGTGACGCCCGTAATGCTCAGAAGCGCCGCGCACCTCGTCCAGATAAGCCCCCGCGTGCTGGATGGTCCCATCGGGATACAGCAGCTTGCAGCCCACAATGCCCACCGTAGGGTTTTGCACCGCTTCCACCAGCGCCGCCAACCATCCCGGACGCACCTCGGTGTCCTGGTTCAGCAGCACCAGCACGTTCCCTGTCGCCGCGCGCAGGCCCACGTTGTTGCCGGCGGCAAAACCCAGATTGCGCTCATTGCGCATCAGCCGCACCTGGGGATACTGCTCCGCCACAAGCTCCGCCGATCCGTCGGTGGAGGCGTTATCCACGACGATAACCTCAAAATCCGGGTACACCTGCGCCAACACCGCGTTCAGGCAGGCTTCCAGGTAGGTCATCCCGTTCCAAGTCAGGATAATGACTGAAGCTTTCATACCCAACTCCCTA
>JAKQHY010000205.1 GCA_029555965.1 Chloroflexota bacterium
TGGACCGGACGGATTACCCGGCGTCGTTCGTTGACGAGATCGTTATTGACAGTTGCCGGGCCATCGACTCACCGGGATGGGAACTAAGGGCTGCGTGTAACTCTGCAACCATCACCAGAAACAATTTGCTGCGCGTGCGCCGCGACCCAGCAATATGGGATATGGAAGGTTACGCGCTTTATGGCATTTGCCTGGGCGATGGCGACGACGCGCCTCCTGAGTACGCGCAGGCGATCACACAAAACGCTATCGTGTCCCAAAACATTATTCGTGGCGTGTCAAACGACTCGACAAACCCGATGTTCACCCGGGGAATTCTGGTGGCGGCTTCCGGTGTGCTGATTACCAACAACATCATTACAGATGTTTCGCAGGCAAACGGCGACAAAGAAGCACACGGCTTGTACACCAAGGCCCAGTACGGATGCGTAAGTGATAACTATCTGGTGGATGGAGGTACCGGACAGTCGGCCATCGCCATTAAAGGCAAAAGCTACGGAGCGCCAATTGCCAAAGAGTTGCGTGTGCATCACAACAGAGTGCGCACAGTTTCTGGCGACTGTCCGGTTGGTTTGATTGTGTACGGCAGCAGCACTGATGTGCTGGTGGAGGATAACTCCATAAGCGGCTGCCCGGATGGCGCAATTACTGTGTACGGCAGCCCAGTCAGGACGAAAGTTCGCAGGAATACGGCAACTGACTGTGGCGGCATCCCGTTTTTGTGGGTATGTGGGGACATCACTGATTGTGAGTGCAGCGGCAACGAGATTGCCGGGCAAAGAGTGCCAACACCTGGTGATCGGGCGCGGCCGACTAACCCATACCCAAAAAGCGGCACTTATCAACTATACGGGACCAAAGTCAATGCGTTTGCCGGCACCATTAAAGCGTTCACGATAACAAGCGGCGGCAGTGGCTACACGATCAATGGCAAACCGGACGGATCGGCGGCAGTCGCGCTGTCCGGTGGATCAGGCGGGTCTGGGGGCGGTGCCTACGCGACGATTGCCGCCGGAGTGCTGATCAGCGTGGTGCCGATGGACCAGGGGGTAGGGTGGACCGTAGCGCCTACCGTCACCATCCCGCTGGTGGGCACGGATGGGGCGGTCATCGCGTGCAGCGGGTCGCAGGCGAGTGTAGGCACCGTGCTGAGCACTGGCAAGATCAGCACTTTCGTGGCCAACGGCGTAAGGGTTCGCGGCAACATGGGGTATGTCGCCAGTAACCCAGACGCAACGGCTTACGAATGCCTATGTATCAGTACGGACGACGGTACTAGCGGACCTCTGATTGCTGATGACATGGATGTGGTCGATAACGGGGCATGGGATGACGCCCACCCATTTTACATCGTCGGGCTGTCGTTGTTAGGGCAGCCAATTCAGGTGGGGCGGTCAGAGCGTATGCGTCTGCTGGGGTCGCAGTCCGGGCGCCGCATGCGGCCGTGGCGCGCCAGTGGTATCTCTACGTTGCATCGTTTTGGCAATTACGGCACTCGATTTCACCTCGGGCCAGCCAGTGTTGACGGCGGCATCATCCAGCCGCAAAACCGTTTCAACACGATCGGCAATCGGACCCGAGTTTTTGTCAACTTCACCCTCTACGCGGTAGCGGCTCAGACGTATCTCGGCACCATCCTCGGCGGCCAATCCGGTGGCGTTGTTCGGATCACGAAGGTCACTCCACGATTCATCGGTCCGGCGCTCACCGTAGCATCTGGCACCCCAACCGTAGCGTTGGGTACGGCAGGTGGCGGTGGGCAATTGATTGCCGCCACCTTGGCGACCGGCTTGGGTAGTGTGACGTCTCCGGTGGACGGCACGCCGGCGAATGACGTAGTGGCCGGCGTTACTGACCTTGACATCTATCTCACGATTGCCGGCGGCAACATCAATGCGTCGTCGTCGGTGCTGTGCGTCGATATCGACTGGACGCTGACGGCCTGATTCCCCATCCCCTGCCGGTGGGGCTTGACTCCCCACCGCCCCTAAGCCCTCAACCCTCCACGACTTACCCCGCTTCACCATGCTTCACCT
>JAKQHY010000217.1 GCA_029555965.1 Chloroflexota bacterium
CCAGTTAGTCACGCGGCGCCAGCCCCAGCAGTTGCCGCAACCACACCCGCGTTTCCTCATCCACCATCTTGACCAAATCGGTCCGCCGTTCCCGACCCCACTCGCCTTTGCTGCCCAGCCGCAGCACTTTCTGTGCCACCACCGAGCTGTGAAACACGCCGCTACTGTCGTCATTGTCAATGTAGCCTTCAACGCAAACCGTATCCCCGACCTGCACCTCGGCCAGCAGCGCGGCGTTCCCTTCCCAGCCGACGACGGTGTGCCAGGTCGTCTTCTCCTGCACCGCGCCGTCCAGGTCGCGCCACTTGCGCAGCGTCGCCAGCCGCACCCATTTTTTCGACCTCATGAGCGGCGTTGGCAGGCTCATGGGGGGGAGTGGTGTGTCTGGAATTATCCACCATATCTGTTCGGGAGTACCGCGCTCTCTGCGGTAAAATCTTTTTTGGTTCTGGCTTGTCCAGGCTAGGAAATACCGCAGAAACGTCAATGCCTGAGAACTAACGGAAGGAAAAGCTCATGGCGTGGCCACCATGCATTGTTGGAAAGTGGCGAGAAGCTGCCCTGGATATTCTGCGCTTTGAGAGCGAAATAGACCACGCCGCCCGTGTAGGAGACTGGCGTGATAAGCTGTTCAGGGCTGCCAGGGACTGAGGCCATAAAGGGCACGTTCACAGTCCCAGCGTCGTTCCAATTGGCCTCCGTGATAAGCACATCGCTATACCGCACTGTGTAAGTGAGCGCGTTCGAAGGCGCGGTCCAGCGCAAAGTAGCCGTGAGCGTGATCGGCAATGTACTCGTCCCACTGACCACGTCACTCACACGCAGGTCGCGCACACTTCCAACGATAGGGATGTCCGCCCCGATGCGCTCGGTCGCTATCACAAAGTCATCGTAATAGCGGCTCTGCGCCTTGGGCGACCCGCCATTCCAATAGGTGTCCAGCATCACTTCGTTGATCTTATCCTGGGTGCCGCCTCTCAAATCAACCCCCGTCCGTTCGACAATCAACTCGTCATCAGCCCAGAAGCGGTACAGTCCATCTGCCTGGCCGGGGGTGTTCAACTTGACCTCCATTTCGAGGCGTATCCACCGCCCGGCGTTTTCAGGAGCGTCGAAGAAAAAACCGGAACGCGCGATTGGCAACCAGCCGGAACTGTTGGCCTGGGAACTATTTCGGGCGTAGACGTCCGCCACAGCCTCGCCATCTTCGATCCAGAAGTGTACCGCGAATACGGAGGCCCAATCACCAGAGCGATGACGGTATCGCACTCGGGCCATTTTGGGCGGAAAGCCCTCGAAGCCTTGTTCGAACTTGTGATACCAGCGCACGAAGATGTGATCTGGGAACCCGTCATTGTTGACTTTACAAATCCAGCCAGCATCAACCTGTCCCTGGTCGTACTGTTGCTCAAGCGCGTGTTCGCCCGTAAAGGCGTCCGCAGTGGTCACGAATAGCCCGTTGGTGCTCACGTCTTCGTACTTGGACGCAAGGGGTTCGCTGTCTTCGAATCCGTCAGACCAGATTCGGGCGGACGGGTTACCCATAACGGTCAACGTGGCGCTCACGCCCAAAATAGCCAGCGTCAGGAATAACACAAACCCAGTATTCAACCTCTTGAAATATCTCATGGTTTTCCTCCAAAATAGGATAGCCACGCGGGTTTCCCGCGTAGGCTATCCTGCTAATCACCCAAAAGTTCACCTTTCGGTTTGTTCCGTCATCAACCCCCAACGGATCCCGTATTTATCAATGAGATTCGCCATACAAGAACTGTACGTCGTACTGTGCATGGGAACAAGCACGGTGCTCCCCGGCAAAAGCGCATTGTAGACGGCTTACACTTCTTCTTTCGTATCGAACGTGAGCACAACGAAAAACCCATTCCCATGACAGATTTCAAAGTCGATGATGTCAGAAAACATAAAACGTTGGTTGCCGATTTTCATTTCGGCATGATAGACGTAGGCTTTTTGTTCCTCGGTTAAGGGGTTTTTCCAATCTTCCGGTCTTGCATCGCTATAATGCAGGATGAAATCAGCTTTTGTGGAAAACACCGCTTCGTAATAATGGATGGCCTCTTCGCAATTGCCGGACATATTGATCACTGGGGTAATGAGCATAAAACACCTCCAATTCCAAAAGGACTCTCAAGAATCACAATTAAGTTTTTCGATGCTGGAGAAGCAAACCAATTGATAACAAAACACAACACTCACGTAAGCATATACGCATCATAACAAACCAGCTTGTCGGGGCCTATCCCTATCACTGCAAAGCCCACGGCCGTGTTCAGCCAGGCATAGCGCGCATCACCCGTGCTAAAGAAAAGGTGTTGCCGAAAATAATACAGAGAAGCATCTTTCTTCTTAGACATCGTTCCCTTAATCAAGCCGAATACATGCCCCCTAAGCACCCCCTCCGTAAAGAGAGATATCATCGCGCCATCGTCCGTTTTAAGAATGTAGCGGGTGTCCACACGCGCCTTTATCTCTCCAACGTTATACCGTGGAGTCCAGTCCGCGCCCAAAGGCATAATCGTTCCCTTCAGCCGTTCCCCTTCGAAAAAACCGCCAACGATGGGGATAATGTTAGCGTGACCCCCAGGAAACCGCCCAATTGCCATCGTGTCCGCAACTTCAACTTCCGCATAATAAAAATGAGTTGGTGTTGGCTATTCTTTATAATACCTTGGTAGTTCCAAGATTCAAATTAGAACCTATCCGAAAATTATGGCGATGCTGTACCGCTACGCCAGGCCTTGCGGCTAAAGCCGCCAACGAAAAAATACCCTTCAAACCGCGCCTTTAGACGTAAATCGCAGGCCAAAACGAATTTTCGGATAGAGTCTTAGCCACAATTAAAATCAGGTAGAATTTGCGCTGAGAGCGCTTATAGTATATAACGTGCACGCAATGTACATTTAACCCTAAAACCGGAGAGGTTATATGAAAATCAAAAGCCTGTACATTCTGCTGATCTGTTGCATTCTGCTGCCGCTCACAGCGTGGGCCGCGCCGGACAACATCGTTCTGGTTGACGATTTCGAGGCCGTGGACGATTGGACCGGCCTGACATTGGAAACGGACATCGTCTACCACGGTGATGGGGCCGGGCGCTGGGATGACCATCTCCAACAAACCCACATCGCCAAATCCTTCGATCCACCCCTCGACGCCTCGCAAATGCGCTTCTTCGAGTGCTGGCTGTACTCCGGTGAGGCCAACGGGGCCGAGATCACATTGGTACTCTACTCCCAAAATGAGGCTGACCCGGCGGGGGCCGATTACTACTACTACCCCATCGCCGTCACATGGACAGGCTGGCAACGGCTGCACATCCCGCTGGACAACTTCACCATCGCCCGCAACCCGCTCGGCTGGCAAGAGCTCCAGAGCGTTATGTTGAGCGCCAGCGGGTGGGGACACGAGCCTTTGTCGGACACCCTGCTGATCCTGGACGACATGCGCTTCGGCGCAGGCGCTATCGCCAACACGCAGTACACCGCAGCCTACGACGGCGACGATTTTCTCTACACCTACACCCTGACGCTGGAAGAGCGCATGGGGACGGCGCGTACGCTGTCGCTCCAGGCGGAGTTGCCGGACGATTACCCCTTCACGCTCACCTTCCAGCCTGACAGCGTGGCACTGCCCGCCAGCGGCAGCGCGCAAGTCGAGGTACACATCCGCATCCCGGCGGCGCAGACCACGGCGGCGGCGCAATTGACCACGCACCACGCCACCGTCCTGGTCACCGAGGGCAGCAGCGTGATCGAGGTGGATTCCGTAATCCTTTCCGCCGCCATCCCCCTGCCCGCGCGCGCTACCCCGCGCCTGCTGCTCAACGCCGCCGACATCACGCGCATTGACGCGTGGGCCGTCTCCGAATCCTGGGCCAGCAGCGCCCGCAGCAGCATCCTCAACACCGCCGACGCCTGGCCCGACGATTTTGTCGCGGACTACTACCTGACGGCGTGGGAGCTGCCCCCCGAAGGCGGGCAGTGGGGCCTGTGGTACATCTGCCCGCAGGGTGGCGCATACCTGAATTATGAAGGGCCGGGACGGCACGTCTGTCCGTTGGACGGTCAGGTGTACTCAGGCTGGCCCTACGAACAAGTCATTTACGCACGTATGCACCAGGATCTCGCCGAGGCCGCCCGCGACCTGGGCCTGGCCTACCAACTGAGCGGGGAAACGGCCTACGCGCAATCCGCCGCCGAGATTCTGCGGGCCTACGCCGATGCGTACCTCGACTATCCCTACCACGACATCAACGACGAGACCGGAATCAGTGGCGGGCGCGTGACGGCGCAGACATTGGACGAATCCCAATGGTTGATCCCCATCGCCTGGGCCTACGACATGATCGTTGATTCCGGCGCGCTCTCAGGCGCACAGCGCGAACACATCGAGCAAGAGCTGCTGTACGCCGCCGTGACCACCATTGTGCGCAATCCAGCAGGGATGAGCAACTGGCAATCGTGGCACAACGCCGCCATCGGCGCGGTGGGCTTTGCGTTACAAGACCCGCTGCTGATCGCGCAGGCGCTCAACGATCCCGCCAACGGCTTCGAGTATCAAATGCAGGCCAGCGTCTCGGCGGACGGCTTCTGGTACGAAGGCTCGTGGGGCTATCACTTGTACGCCCTACAGGCGCACCGCTACCTGACAGAGATGGCGGCCCGTTCAGGCATCGACCTGTACGCCAACACGGCGCTGCGCAAGATGTTCGCCGCGCCACTGAACTTCGCCATGCCGGATATGACCTTGCCCCCTTTCAACGACAGCGGCACCGCCAACCTGCTCCACTACGACGAACTGTACGAAATTGCCTACCGGCGCTACGGCGACGCCTTGCTGTCCGCCCCCCTGGGATACACCACCCGTGGGCGTGATGCTCTCCTGTGGGGAGCACAAACGCTGCCGTCGTCCGTCGAACTGGACAACGCCAGCGCCTTGTTTTCCGATGCCGGATATGCTGTGCTGCGCAACACCGAAAACGACGATGATCCGCGCTACCTGGCCTTCGACTTCGGCCCGCACGGCGGCTGGCACGGACATTACGATAAGTTAGGCTTTGTCAGCTATGCCCGTGGCACGATCATGGCCCTCGACCCAGGCACGCAATCCTACGCCGCGCCCACCCACAACACCTGGGACAAAGTCACCGTGGCGCACAACACCATCGTCGTTGACGAGCAAGCGCAGGACACCGCCACCGGAGCGCTGCACCAGTTCGTGGCACTGCCCGGCCTGAGCGTAGCCAGCGCCGACGCCGGGGAGGCCTACACCACCACGCACCTGCAACGCACCATGATCCTGGGCAGCGACTACATGCTGGACCACTATCGCGCCCAGGCCAACGACGGGCAAGCGCACACCCTGGATTGGATCTACCACAACCCCGGAGACCTCACCACTACCCTGTCGCTGAGCACCTACGGCGACCTGCCCACGCAAAACGGCTACCAGCATCTCAGCGCCGCGCAGGCCGCTACTACGGGCGGCAATTGGCGGGCGAACTTCCGCTTGAACGAAGATCTCAACCGCCCCTACGGCAACGTGTGGCCGAACGAGAGCGACATCCTAGCTACGTTTTCATACAACGACGAGCAGGCCGCCGGCGGTCGCGGTTCCGGCAAACTGACCTACGACTTCTCGGCCGTCAGCGGCTACGTGCTGTACAGCACGCCCGCCCCCGAGGCCGTCGAAGAAGCGCCGCTGGGCCTGAGCCTCGCCATCTACGGCGACAATTCCGGCAACCGCCTGCGCCTGCGCCTGTACGACAGCACCGACGAACGCTACGTGACCGAGCAAATGACGCTCGACTGGAACGGCTGGCAGACGTTCACCTTCAACGACGTGGTCTCCTGGACGCACTTCCTGGGTGACGACAACGGCATCTTCGACCCACCGGTCAGCCGGATCGGAATAGAACTCAGCTACGAGGATGGCGCTGCCGCCAGCGGGATAGTCTACGTGGACGACATCCGCCTGCTCTACGCTGACGGCGAGCAACTCGTCGAGGATTTCGAGACACCCGTGCGGCAACTGGACCTGTGGATGTTGAGCGAGGCGGGCACAACCGTGGTGACGGGCAACGGTCTGGGGCCGGATCTCACAGAGCCGGTGCCGTTTGTGATGGCGCGGCGCACAGCGCAAACCACCACCTTCGCCACGTTAATGGCCCCCGCCGGGCTGACGCAAACCGTCAGCGGATTCGCCACCCTCCCCAGCGATGCCGCGCCCTCCGACAACGCCGCAGCCTACGTCGTCAGCACCACCACATACACGGATCGCCTGCTGAGCGTCCCCGATGGCGACACCGGCACCCCACGCACCTTCGGGGAAGCCGCCTGCGACGGCGAGATCTGCTTGGTGCGCCGCGACGGTCAGGGCAACCTGCTGCGCCTGATCCTGGCGACCGGCGCGCAGCTCGAAGATGACGGCGTAGCGCTGCTACATTCGAGCGCCACGATGAGCGGCGTGCAAGTTGATTATGACGGCACCACACTGCACGTCCAAAGCACGTCGGCGCTGCGTGGAGCCGTCTACATCTGGGGACCCACGATCACGCAGGTGACGTTGAACGGCGCGCCGTGCGAGTTCACGCGCGAGGGTGAGTACGTCGTTCTGGCCGCGGCGCATCTCATCTACCTACCAATCATTCTAAGATAGTATCTGAAGGTGTTTTTTATTTTTTGGACGAAGCCCAAAAATAAAAAACACCCTTTAATCCAGCGACTTTAGTCGCGAAATCCCCCTGAAGGAGTATTTACCAATGAAAACAAAACCCATCATAAGAATACTGTTCACCTGGCTGTTGATCGGAGCTGGAAGCATTCTGTTTCTCCAAACTATGACCAGCAACGCAACCGCACAAAGTCCTGCCGCGCCAATCATCTCGGATCTACAAACAGAAGCCATCACACCCTTTAGCGCACGTATCACCTGGAAGACGGATATTCCCGCCAACAGCCAAGTAAAATTCTGGAGCGGCGATGAGGAACAAACACAGCAAGTGTCACAATCAACGCTCACCGTGACGCACGAAATACTGCTTACGGGATTGGCTGGGGATACAGACTATCACTACCATGCAATGAGCCGAAGTGGCGATAGCGAGATAGCAGTTGCGCTATTGCAAAGTTTCACCACATCCAGCAGCCCCATTATGTTCAGTGAGGAGGGTGGCTTTCTCGTGGATGGCGAACCTTTCTTCCCCATCATGCAATGGTTACAATGCGGTCATCGCATCGAATACCAAAGCATGCTGGGCATCAACACGTTCATGGGAATGGGATGCAGCGGCGATACATCACAATCGTACCTGGACACTTGCCAGGCTAACGGGGTGCGGGGCATCATAAAATTTGACGCCAGCGTCGAAGCTCACCCCAGCCTGTTGGGGTGGTATTGGGAGGACGAACCGGAGATGCCGCGCAGTGGCGACGAACCATCGCTCTATCCCGACGAACTGCGTGCCGTCTACGAGATGGTCCGGGCAGAGGATCAAGCACATCCGTTCCTGACCACGTTCACGTCCCGGTTTGCCGAGCGCTTCGGCGGTTACGCGTGGATGGGCGAGGAGGCGGAAGAATACCTGGACTACGTCAACGCCACCGACGTTCCCGGCTTTGATCACTATCCCGTCTACGGTTGGTGCCGCCCGGATTGGCTCCACGAAATCAGCGATTTCCAAGAGGAGTTTATGGACTACACGGCCTGGAGACCGACGTACCAATGGATCGAGGCCGCTAAAACTACAAGCAAGTACTGCGAGCTATCCGGGCGTGGGGAAAACGACGGCCCCTATCCCAGTGAGATTCGCAACGAGGTGTGGCAAGCCATCGTTCACGGCGCGAAAGCCATCGGCTACTTCACCCACAGTTGGGAATGTCCCGGTTACACCCAGTTCTGCCTGAGCACCGAGCAAGAAGTGGAACTGACCAGGATCAACCAGCAGATCACCGCCCTGGCCCCTGCAATTCTCGGCCCGGATCGCAGCCAAAGGGTGAGTGCTCAGGAGTCAGGCGGAGGCCGCGTAGACGTCACCGCGAGGGAATACAACGGCGATCTCTACATCTTCGTCGTCAACCTGGAACGGGCGTCGGAGGCGGTCATTTTCACCGTAGACGGCATAAGTAGCGCCACTGTCGAAGTGATTGACGAAAGCCGGAACATCACTCTGAACGACGGACAGTTTGAGGATACCTTCGAAGAGCTAGCGGTGCATCTCTACAGGATTCCCAATGCGCAGGCAGCGGATCTGACGTTGCACGGCACGCCAGCCAATAGCGCCATCCACCTGACCTGGGAGGTCAACGTCACTCTGCCCACGACGTCCACCTGGACGATTAACTACGAAACCTCCAGCAGTGTCTACCTGCCCATCACGGGCCTTACCAACACCCTCCGCGCTCGCACGTTGACTGGTTTGACCAATTACGCGTGGTACACTGTCACCCTGCACGCGATGCTGGATGACACATCCTGGCTCAGCGACACAGTACGTGTTATGCCGACGGATAGGTGCGTGTATTTGCCACTGGTTCTGCGATAATGTCGCTTGTGTGTAATTCAGCTCAGTAGTGGTTAAGTGGTAAGTAATGCTTGCTCTGCCCGTTGGCCTAGACGCCGGCTGAGGGAGCGGCTTTAGCCCCTTAAGGTGACACCGTCACTTACTCTTTAACCACCTACCGGGACGTGCTGCTCGCGGCAGGAGAAATCGCCCACACCTGCACACCCTCTTCCCATACAGAAAAGGCAACCAGAGCGCCGTCCGGCGAAAAGGCCACCGCCCCAAGTTCCTTATGGGGAACCCGGATCGTTTTGATGGCGGCGCCCGTCTCCATATTCCAAACTTGTAATGCTTCGTGAACCGATGCTAACAGGCGACCATCCGGCGAGAGGGCGACTTGATAGGCTGCCTGGCTGTTTTGGCGGAATTCTTTGACGATCTGGCTGCCGGCCAAATCCCATAGCCTGACGCCGATAGGATCGCCAAGCTGGTTCGTAGCCAGAATCAACTCCGTACCGTCCGGCGTGAACAGGATGTCATGGTAGTCAATCCGCTCCGTGACGTGGGTGAAGGTGCTTGTTTCTTGCCAGGCGGCGGTATCCCAGAGCTTGATCACGTTCCCCGGTCGCTCATAGGCGACGAGTAACGTCTTGCCATCGGGGGAGAAGACCAAATTGAAGATGTATTCGTAGTCACTGACCAGATTGGCTACCGGCTGGTAGGTTTCCAGGCTGATGATGACCACGTTATTCGGCAGACCGGCTACTGCCAACAGCTTGCCATCCGGGGAGATCGCCACCGCCCATACGCGCGAGCCAAACGAGTAGGTAAACACAACCCGTCCGGTGCGATCATACCCGGTCACAACACCATCGTCGCCGTAGGCGTTGACGATCAGGCTTCCATCCGGCGAGAGTGCCAGCGTGCCCCAGTACCAAATCCCGGCGGCATCGTCCGCTGCGTAGGTGCTTCGGGCTGGCTGAAGGGTAGTTTTCTCCCAGGTGTCGCGCGCCCACGTCAGTACCTCGCCGTTCCGGTCGCCCGTTATCATGGTCTGGCTGTCGGGAGAGAAGAGGATGGTGTTGACCAGCGAATCCGGCATATCAAGCGCAGCCACCTGTTTCCAAGAGATTGCCGGGGCGGGGGGGGCTGTCGGCGGAACTTCTGTCGGCGGGACGGCGGTCGGCGGCAGCGTCGGGGCGGACGTGGCTGTGGGGGGAACTTGTGTTGGCGTTGCGGTTGGCGGGATTGCAGTGGGCGACGCGGGAACGGCAGTGGCCGTGGGGAAAACTTCGGTCGCGGCCGGTGCGCACGCGCTGATCAGAGTGAGCAGAATCAAGAGGATGATGGGCTTGATAGCTGATCGGGACATGGTTTTTCTCCTGCTATTGAGGTATGCTCCATAGATAGATCAGGTGATCATAGCCGCCGGAAGCCAGGAGGGCGCCGTCCGGCGAAAAAGCCGCCGCCACCACTGCGTCGTTCTGAGATAGTGAGCGCACTTGTCGCCCGCTGGCGACGTTCCACAACTTGACCGGCCCATCGCCCACTGTGGCCAGGATCGTACCGTCGGGCGAATAGGCCACCCCAAATACGCCATCCCCATGCCGTAAGGTTTGGATCAACTGCCTGCTGGCGACATCCCACAATCGTAGCAGACCGTCGGTGCCTGTCGAGGCCAACGTGTTGCCATCCGGCGAAAAGGCCATGCCATGCACATCATTCATGTCCCCGCCATATTCGAGTGTGGCGGCGATTTGCCCGCTGGCCACATCCCACAGTCGGATCGTTCCTTTGCCGCTACCCGCAGCCAGCAGCGCGCCATCGGGCGAGAATGCGAGGCTGAGTACGAGTTTGAGGGCGATGTCGTCGGTTTGGATTTCAAGGGATCGTACCACCTTGCCGCTGGCGACATCCCATAGTTTGATTGGTTGCCCGATAAGGCTGGTGGCGAGCCATGCCCCATCAGGAGAGAAAGCCACAACCCCGGCGTCCTCTCGGTTCTGTTCGAGTGTCTGCATGACTTGCCGGCTTTCCACGTCCCAGATGGCATCCGCCGAAGCCAATAACCTCCCATCCGGCGAAAAGGCGACGCCATTCAGGCTCATCTCCGCCGTGCTGAAGGTATGGACCTCTTGCCCGCTCCTGACGTCCCACAATTTGATCTCTCCCCTGTCCTGGCTGGAAGAGGCCAGATGAATCCCATCCCCCGAAAAAACCAGGCTGTTGACTCTCCCGCTGTGCCCGTCGAGCTTGCGCAGGAGCTGCGTTTGACTCGCGGTCTCGGCAGAAATTGTCCCTGGAATGGCTGTGTTTGCCGGCACTGCCGACACGGGTACGCCGATCTTTATGAGCATGACGTCAAATTCAAAGTCGCTGCTGCTCACAATTGAGGTGGCGATGACGTAGCCGCCGTCGGGGTGTGGGAGAATCCGAGCCAGCATGTGATGGGCGTTGGTTTCAATCTTCTCCCGCCAGACAAGCTGCCCCTGGGCGTCAATCTTGACCAACGATAGGTCCGAATCGCCTGAGTAGTAATCCTTCACCCATTCCCCTGCCGCGACGTAGCCGCCATCCGCCGCTTCGGTGAGCACCACGGCGTAGTCAATCATATCGGGGTCACCAAACGTGCTGCGCCATACTTCATTTCCCTCGGCGTCGGTCTTGACGAACAGGAAATCTTCCTTCTCACTGCCCGGGGGCAAGTAGGAACCGGTGAGGAGATAACCGCCGCCGGACGTTGGCACGAGATCGTAGCCGCTGGCATCATCATCCGCCCATGTGCGCGACCAGACCTCCTGGCCGTTCGCGTCCACCTTGAGCAGATAGATGTGGTTGCCGGGTTCCGGGTAGGCGATGATGGAGGCCAGAATCACGAAGCCGCCATCTGGCGACTGCATACCTATCATCGCCATCACATTCTGTTCGCCGCCGAACGTCTGCGTCCAGAGCGGGGTGCCGTCGCCATCCGTCTGTGTGATAAAGATGTTGCTGCGCCCGGCATAGCCGCCGTAGCCCGCCGCGCCCGGATCGGCCACGATGTCGTTCGGGTCTACGATGTTGCCGCCCAGGATGAAGCCGCCGTCGGCCAGTTGCCGGCCGCCGCCCATTTCATCCAGCGGCCCGCCGAAGGTCTTCGACCATAGCTCGTTGCCGTCGTGATCTACTTTGAGCATATAGACATCTATCCCGCTGGCGTCGAAAGAGGCGGTGTACCCGATGATCATCAATTGTCCGTCGTTCGTGGGCAGGATGCTGTTCCCTTCCTCAAGCCGGTCCCCGCCATAAGTTTTCTCCCACAACTTCTTGCCAGCGGCGTCGGTCTTGATCAGGTAGACATCACCGTTCTCCTCCGGCTCGAATACCAGATTCGTGGTGCCCACGAGGTAATAGCCGCCATCCTCGGCCATGAGCACATCGTGAACGACTTCGCTGCCGCTCGCGCGATAGGTTTGCTGCCAGGCAATGCTGACCGCCGGTGGGGTGGCCGTTGGCGTTGGCGGGGTTGTGGCAGTCGGTGATGGTTCCGGCGTCGCCGTCGCAGTCGGTGGGGGCGGCGCGGCCGGCGCCTCTGTTGGCTTCGCCGTGGGTGGGATGGCGGTGGGCGACGGCGGGACGGTGGTGGCCGTGGGGACAACGTCGGTCGCGGCCGGCGTGCACGCGCTGATCAGGGTGAGTAGAGTCAAGCAGATGATGGTTTTGACCATTGATTTGAACATAGTCTTCTCCCTCAATTTTAAGGTCTACGTTCAGGCAAACGTCTCTTCGATCAATCGCACTGCGTTTTCAACGCCCGCTTCGGCTCGGATCGTTTCACCCAGGAGGGCCGCCGCCGCGTGCAGGCTTTCGTTGCGTATCAACTCGTCAAGGGATTCAACCAGCTTCTTTTGATCTAGTTTCGTCCGTGGAATGGGTCGGGGGCCGACGCCTAACTTATGGACGTGCTGTCCCCAGTAAAACTGATCGGCGATATGCGGGATGACCAGCGCCGGCAGCCCTGCACGAAAACTGGCCCCAATCGTTCCATAACCGCCGTGGTGGACCACCCCCGCACAGCGCGGCAACAGCCAGTCGTAGGGTAGTGAGCCGGCGGCATAGAAGGTCGGCGGCAGCGTCATCTGTTTGATCCCGGCTTCCCATCCCTGAATGATCGCCCGCATCCCAGCCTGCTGGATCGCGTCCACAAACAGTTTGGCGGATTCCAGCGCATCTCCTTTCCCCAGGCTCATGGCGCCCAGGCTCACTAATATGGGCGGATTGTCTTTTTCGAGAAAGGCTAACAGGTCGGCGGGCGGCTCCCATTCGGCCGGTTTTTCGGCAAACCAGTATCCCACTACCCGATGCTGAGGCTCCCAGAGGGGGTTGGGGGCATAGACGGCGGGACTGACCGGCACGAGGTCGAGGCGCGGTGAGGTGAAGCCTTCTTTTCCCACCGGCGGCAGCCCCTGGCGTTTGCGAATCCGGTTGAGCGGCTGGGTCGTGATCAAGTGTATCAATCCATCTAGCGCGCGATAAACCACTTTCTTGAGGAAGGGACGGGCGGGATCGTCCCAGGGGATGGCCCAGGGCATTAAGTTGACGCTCAGATAGGGCAAATGGGATAACTCGGCCTCGTTCTTGCCTGCCGCGACGGCCGTGGGGACAACGACCAGGTCGGCGTCCCGGCACAGCGCCATGATGTCCTGATGGGACTGCTCCAGCATTTTGAAGCCAAACCGCATCCCTTGTATCAGCCCGATCGTGGTATTGCGGGCTTGCTGGCGGATAGCCGCCACCTCCTCCGCCAGAGCAATATCCGGCCCCATCGGCGCAAACGGCACGCCGTGGGATGTAACCAGCGCTCGCATCACCGGATGGGTGGCGAGTGTGACGCTATGACCGGCGTGCGCCAGTCCCTGGGCCAGGGCGATAAAGGGTTGTACATCTCCGCGTGACCCAATGGTAGTCATGAGGATTTTCATTCTTGTTCCTTGCTGTCCAGCTTGATCAAAAACATATCCCATTGCGGCCCACTCGACCTGCTTATACAAGAATATCCAGATTGGCAACGGGATTGTCCAAGAGCGCCAACCCAATGGCAAGCACATCTTTCATAGCATAACGCAAAAATGCAGTAAATGGACTAGGCATAAGGGGAGTTTTGCAGACTGGACAACCGGCGATATTTACCAGAGTCGCCATGGGATGTAATCAAAGCACAGTTACGGGCCAAAACGCAAGTGTGGCAGGTTGGGGTGACGCTGGATGTAACCACCAAACTCATCCCGGTGCTGGAAGTAGAAGCGCGGACGCAGGCGGTGGCGAATCGGGTGCGGTGGCGCGCAGGGTTGCTGGGGCGTACTGGCGCAAATGATGATGGACGCATCTTCGCGCTGCTAGATGCGGCGCGGGTTAAGTGGGGCTAAGTCGGCGGCCAGTGGTCTCAGCGGTCATTCCCCGGAGGAACCAATGGAATTTTTGAGTCAACTTCAGCAAGACATCCTGCGCTATCTCTGGCAAGCCCCCCAGGCAACCGAGGCCCCGACCAACGCTGTGGTGTTGCTGTATCGCGGCTATCTGGCGGGAGTTATGATACAGCGGGTGTCAGTTGCCGTGGCTATCGGACGTCCCACCGCCGGAGATATCCCGGTTGCCAGAAACCCTGCTGACCCAATACACCAGATTTTCAATCAATCTTGATGCTACAGATTTTCATCATCGTTAGGGTAGCTTTTTGCCGCCATTCGCTCCAACTCCCGTGTCATTCCCAACCGCTCAAAAATACTGTATGCCTCTTGCCGCAATTCCGCTCCTCGCTCCGGGTCGCCGTGCATCCATTCGATAGTGGCCCAGTCGCGGAGGGTGCGGGCGCGCGCGCCTTCGGCGCCCATGTCGGTGAAGATGCGCAGGGCGGCGGCGAAGCAGTCCGCGCTGGTGTAGGACTGCTCGTTGATGACGAGGGGGGCGTTGCGCTGCGCGGCGACCAGGCCCAATGCGTGCCACGCGCCGCCGATGTCCTCATGGCTTTGCTGGGCCAGGGTCAACGCTTGCCAGGCCGCGGCTTCGGCTTCTGAGATGTAGCCTTGTCCCAGGTAGGCCTGGGTCAAAAAGCTGAAGGCTTCTGGAAATTGCACAGCGCTATCCTCGGCGATGGTGATGGCCTGCCGTAAGTTTTGTTCAGCCGCTTGATAGTCGTGTGTCGCAACTTGCATTCCCCCCAGGTTGCTGAGACACAGCATTTCGCTGTAGCGGTCGCCGATTTCGCGGGCGCTGATGAGGGCGTCTTGGAAGATGGGGATGGCGGCGGCGTAGTCGCCAAACGCGCCCACCGTCGTGCCCAGGTTGTTAAGCATCACGCCTTCCTCCAGGCGCTGGCCCAGTTTGTGGTAGATGGCTAACGCTTGCCGGGTAAAATACACCGCCGGTTCATATTGCCCTAGCGCATCATACACGCTGCTGAGCAAGTTGAACGCTGAGGCGGTTTTGCGCTCCGCGTGTAGCCGCGTGCTGATTTCCAATGCCTGATTCCCCAGAGTCAACGCTTCCTCAAGGTCGCCCACCCTGCATCGCGCCCAGCCTTCCAGGGTGAGCGCATTGGCCAATTCGAGCTGGGCATTGGCCTGCAACGCGATCCCGGCAGCTTTGCCGGCACTTTCTAGGGCGGCGCGATTGTGACCTTGCGCATTCTGCACCCAGGAGATTTCCGTCCAGGCGCGGGCGCGGGCGGCTTGGTCATTGAGCGTTTCTGCGGCGGCAAGCATGGCCTGTGCCGCTGTCAACGCTTCGGGATAGTTTCCCTGGACGCGCAACATACGGCTCAGTGCTGCGTGCAAGGATAGTCGCCGCGGTAGACTGTCAGCAGCATCTCGCAACAGGGCGAGCGCCTTTTGATAATACGCGATGGCCTGGGGTGCATTGTAAGTTTCCCCGGCATAGTCGCCCGCTTGGTGCAGATACTCGATAGTGCGCGCTGCCAGTCCCGCTTTTTCGTAATGGTAGGCCAGATCGGCGTAATGTGGCTTGAGCGAGGTTTCGTCGTCACCGTACAGCGACTCCATGGCCTCGGCCGCCCGGCGATGCCGGTCGCAGAGGTGGCGGTGCAGTTGCATATCATAGACCGCGTCGCGCAACAGGATGTGTTTGAATAAGTAATGCCTCAGGGCCACCTCTGACCAAATCTGCGCCCGCGTGGCGGCCTGGACTTCAGGCATGATGTCGCTTGCCAGCATCCGTTCCAGTACGCGGGTGTCGAACTCTCGCCCCAGTACTGCCGCGCCTTTGACCACTGCTTTGACGTTCGGCTCCAGGCGATCCACGCGGGCGATCAGGATGGCGTTGATGGTGCTCGGCACATCGTCGGGGATGTCGGCCTTGAGCGACCAGGTGTCTGTGTCCGCTTGCCAGTCTAGCAAAGCGTTCTCCTGGTAGTAGTAGAGGAATTGTTGGACGAAGAAGGGGTTGGCCTGGGTGCGTTCCTGGAGCAGGGCGCGCAAGTGGGCGTCCGCCGCTCCACCCAAAACACTCTCAGCAAGGTGGGCAAGGTCGTCCGCGTTGAGCACGTTGAGGTCAATGCGCGTCACCGGGATACTGTCGGGCAGGGCTAACTGCGGCGCGCTGCCATCGTCGGCGTAGCGCGAGACTAAAATCACAAAAAGCGGGTGCGAGCTGACGGCGTGAGTGAGGAAGACCAGCGCTTCGTGCGAGGCAGTGTCCAGCCATTGCAGGTCTTCGATGACGAGCACCACGGGATGAAAGACGCTTTCGGCCAGCAACAGTGCGCGGATGGCGTAGAGGGTGTTTTGATAGCGCAGTTGCGTGGTCAGCGCGGCATAGAGTGAGTTCGGCCAGTACAAGCCGAGCAGCGCGCCTAACAGCGATTGGGTGCGGAGCAGCTCTGCCGCAAGGGCCTGGATGCGACGGTGTGTCTGCGTCTCGTCCGCTGTCAGGGCCTGTAATTGGGCAATGAGGCGCGCCAGGCGATGCTCGAAACGGGCGGTGTTTTCCGCGGGTGTGGCCGCTGTCTGATTGAAGTAGTGCTTGAGGAAGTAGATGAAGGGATTGAAGGCCTGGCGGAGCGTCTGGTCGGTCTGTCCGGTGAGCCAGACGAGACCGCGCGCGGCTAACGTCTGGTGCAGTGCGTATACGAGATGAGACTTGCCGATGCCGGCTTCCCCATAGATATAGGCAACGCCCGCGAACGTGCCAGGATCGGCAAAAAGCGGCTGTGTCGCCGCCACCAACTGCGCCAGTTCTGCCTGCCGTCCGATCAGCGGCTGATCGAAAAAGTTCTCTACCGCTGTTGTGCTGCTTAACAGGCGGTAGGTGGCTTGGGGATCGGCAAATCCCTTGTAGCGAAGATGGCCGATGGAGTCGGTGATGAGGTACGGCGACGCGGCAGCCGTTTCCGACATCAGGATGTCACCCCAGTGGGCGCTCTCCATCAGGCGCGAGGCAAGGTTGACGACGTTGCCGATGGCCGTGAACTCAGCGTGTTCTGTCCCGCCGATGAGACCCGCGTAGACCGTGCCAAAGGCCAATCCGGCGCGAAAGCGTAGGGATGGGGTTGGTTCACTCGCGTTTTGGAGGGCCAGCAGGAAATTTGAGGCCCGTTCCAGATCGTTTTCGTGGGCGACGGGCGCGCCGAACAGAATCAGCATCACCGGGCCTTTATCGCCGAAGTCAAGCTGGTTGAAATAGCCGCCGTAGTCGGTCGCCATATCCATTACGGTGATAGGGAAGGTTTCCCAGTTGTCCTGCGCGCGAAGTTCTTCGAAAGAGATGAACACGGCGGCGACCTGGCGGAATTCACCCTGGGTGTCGGAAAAAGCCAGATCCAGCACACTTTCGGGGATTAGAGTGCAGAGCCTTTGGCGCGTCTGGAGTGGGGGCGCGGCGCGGCACGTCGGTTCGGCGGGGGACAACGGCGCGGTTGCTGTTGTCGTTATTGCTGTAAGACGGAAGTAGGGCAGCCCGTGATCGAGCGGTTGCGCTTCCACATAAGGCTGGAGGATAGGCGTTATGTGGTTGTCGGCGACGGTGTCACCTGTACTGGCCTGCTGTTGACTGCGTCCGCACGTCGTGATCGCCTGTCCTCTGAAGCAGTAGGTGCGGCGTTTTGCGCCGTTCAGGATATTCCAGGCCACCGCGCCATAAGACAGGCCGATTTTGACGCCCATCTCAAAGTGACCGTAGGGTGTTTCTACCAGACCGTGTTGGGTAAAAAAGTCTTGGATGAAAAAGGCGGTGTCCAGCGCGCGCAGTGACGCAGCACAGCCCGGGTCGTCTGTGTGCTCCACGGGGAAAATCGCCGTAAACGCATCCCCGGCAAAGCTGGAGATGAAGCCGTGGTGGGCATAAACCTGCCCGACCAGCGGGTCGAAGATGCGGTTAAGTGCGTCTGCCAGCATTTCCGCCCCATCCGCCGTGTGCTGCATCAACACTTCCGTCAGGGAGGTGAAACCAGAGATGTCCACGAACATCGTCGCAGCCTGAAATTCCCCGGCAAAGGTTTGTTGTTCAAGTTGTTCGTAGATCAAGCGTGGGATGAGGTTCAGGTTCATTTTTTCTCCCCCCTCGTGATGGCAAAACAGAGTGTTGGGTGTTTGTGTATTTCAACCAGTGTATACAGGCTGTGTTGGGTGTCAAAAGTGGGCGGGACTACGAAATGGTGAGAACTTGGGCCAGTTTGACGAAGCCGACGCTTTGCGCGACGCGCTGAGAGGCCGTGTTGTTATAGGCGCACCACCATAAGGGCACTTTGTCCGTTGCCAAGAGGTGTTTGACTAAGGCCCCGACCACGCTGCGAGCATAGCCACGCTGGCGATAGTGGGGCAGCGTGCTGACGCCAATTTCGACGATGCACTCCTCCATATAGGGGATGTCGGGAGCATCCGTGGCGCTGACGAGTTGCCCATCGGCGTAAATGCCGTAAACGTAGCCTTTGCGGGCGATGGCGGTGAAGTATGCCTCAAGCCAATCATGCTGGTGGCACTCGCCGTATTGCTGCTGGTGGAAGTGGAAGAAATCGGCATAATCGTTGAATGTCAGGCATCGGGCACGGCTGGTGTCTATGTTGTCCGGCAGCGTGTTGAAGTAGTATAGGTAAGCGTGTTGGGGCTGTTGGTCAAAGTGTTGGCGGAGTTGGGCTTTGATGGTGAGTTCCCAGGGATTACAACAATCCACGACCACCGCGTTGCCGACGCCCAAGTTGTCGGCCACGAGGCGCTGGGTCAGGCGATAACCTTCGCCCTGCACCTGGAGGCCACACACTTCTTGGAGACCATGTTCGAGGGTATCCAGTCGGAAATATGCGGCCTTGAAGTGACCGGCCACCGCCTTGGCCAGAGTGGTTTTGCCGGTTCCCGGAAGCCCGGAAAAAATGTATAAGGTGGGGTGCATCTTATTGAACCTACAGTTTCTCCCACTCGCTGCGCATGATGCTCTGCTGATCAAGAATGCGGTCGGTGAAGAGAATCCCTTCCAAATGATCTATTCTGGCGTCTCGCCCTTCTATTGAATTCATCGCTGCTCCTGGCCCACCAGGGCGTACTATTTCCTGTGATGGCTTGAGTATAAAACCGGTTGGATTAAATGCAATATGCGCCGGCGCCTCTGGCGACTTGGCGTGTCCCAACCGCGCGAGTATAATTCTCCCTAGCCGTAACGTACCCTACCGGGCAAACGTTCTCCTAAACTCAAGAATACACGCTCTCGACCATTCAGGAAAACACAATGAAGAACAAACTTAAACTCATAACGAACCTATGGCTGCTGCTCACACTGTTGTGTATCGGCTGCGTGCAAAGCCAACCTGCCTCCACGCCGACTGCGCCTCCGCCCCCTTCGTCCACCCCCTTACCGGCAGCGCCGACGGCCACCGCCACGCTGCCGGTCGAAATCGAGGCCGCCTACCAGAACCCGCAACTGCCTATTGAAGCGCGCGTCGCGGATTTGCTGGCCCGCATGACCCTGGCAGAAAAGATCGGCCAGATGACGCAAGTCGAAAAGAACAGCATCCAGAAGGACGACCTCACCACCCAGGCGATTGGCAGCCTGCTCAGCGGCGGGGGCGGCTATCCCACCCCCAACACGCCCGCAGCCTGGGCCAGGATGGTCAACGAATTCCAGGAATACGCCTTGCGCTCGCGCCTGGGCATCCCCCTCATCTACGGGGTGGACGCCGTCCACGGTCACAACAACGTCGCCGGCGCCGTCATCTTCCCGCACAACATCGGCCTCGGCGCGGCCAACGACCCGGAGCTGATGGCGCGCATCGGCCGCGTCACCGCCGCCGAGATGGCCGCCACCGGCGTCTATTGGGACTTCGCGCCGGTGGTGGCCGTGTCCCAAGACATCCGCTGGGGGCGCACCTACGAGGGCTATAGCGAAAACACCGCCCTCGTCGCCACGCTGGGGACGGCCTACCTGCGCGGATTGCAAGGGGATAGCCTGGCCGACCCGGCGACGGTGCTGGGCACCCCCAAGCATTACGTCGGCGACGGCGGGACGGCCTGGGGCAGCGCGGCCATCGGCACCTATCACCTCGACACAGGCGTGACCGAGGTGGACGAGGCCACGCTGCGCGCCGTTCACCTCTCGCCCTATGTCGCGGCCATCGAGGCCGGCGCCCAAAGCATCATGATTTCCTATTCCAGTTGGGGTGGGAGCAAGCTGCACGGCCAGAAGTACCTGATCACGGAGGTGCTCAAGGGCGAGTTGGGCTTTGAGGGTTTCACGGTGTCGGACTGGGGCGGCATTGACCGGATCGCGCCCGATTACTATGACGCCGTGGTGACCGCCATCAACGCCGGGGTTGACATGGCGATGGTGCCCTTCGACTACGAGCGCTACATCGCAACCGTGACCCGCGCCGTAGAGGCCGGCGACATCTCCACTGAGCGCATTGACGACGCGGTGCGGCGCATTCTCCGGGTGAAGTTCGCGCTGGGTTTGTTCGAGCAGCCCTTTGCCGCTGAGATGTTGCTGGCTGAGGTGGGCAGCCCGGCCCACCGCGCCGTAGCGCGCGAGGCTGTGGCCAAGTCGTTGGTCCTGCTCAAAAACGCGGAGGAGACGCTGCCGCTGCCCACGGATTTGCCGCGCCTCTACGTGACCGGGCAGGCGGCTGACGACATCGGCCAGCAGTGCGGCGGCTGGACCATCGAATGGCAGGGGAAGCTAGGCGACATCACGCCGGGGACGACGATCCTGCAAGCCATCCGGGCCAGCGTCGCAGCCACCACGACGGTGGACTATGACCCCACCGGCCGCTTCGAGACCGTTCAGGGCCAGGTCCCGGTGTGCATCGCCGTAGTTGGCGAGACGCCTTACGCCGAAGGCGTGGGCGACCGCGCCGACCTGGCGCTGTCTGTCAACGACGTGCGGATGCTCGAACGCCTCCGCGCGCGGTGCGACCAGCTTGTCGTCGTCCTCATCTCAGGACGCCCGCTCATCGTGACGGAGCAGATCGATTATTGGGACGCGCTGGTGGCGGCCTGGCTGCCGGGCACGGAAGGACAGGGCGTGGCCGACGGCTTGTTCGGCGCCCGCCCCTTCACCGGCAAGCTGCCCTACACCTGGCCGCGCGCGATGGAGCAGTTGCCCCTGTCCAGGTTAACCGCCGATGGCGGCGCGCCGTTGTTCCCCTTTGGCTACGGTTTGGAACGATAAAAGGTAGGGAATGTCATTCCGAGGCTACGCCGGAACGATCCACGGTGACGCCATTTTTCACCGCAGGGAGCGCTGAGGACGCTGAGCAACGATAGAAAATTTCTGCGTTCACTGCGACCTCGGCGGTGAAATTCTTGCTATTTACGTAAGTCCTGTGTAAACATGCAGTATTTATCTCTCTTCCACCGCCGGCAAGATATAGCGCGTGAGGATTTCTTCCGATGGATCCCCAGCGGTGTAATTCCCACCTGTGAAAACGACAACCATCTCCCAATCGGGGAGCACGATGATCTTTTGCCCGCCCCATCCCAGCGCCGCGAACGCATCCACCGAAGCCGATCCCACGCGATAGGTCTCCAGCCACCACTGGTAGCCGTAGCCGCTCGTCACCGAGTGGGTGACGTGCTTTTGCGTGGACTCGGCAATCCACGCCTCCGAGACAAGGCGCTGTCCCTCCCACACGCCGCCGTTCAGACACAGCTGGCCCAGCTTCGCCATGTCTCTGGGGCGTAGTTGGAGGTTGCCGGAGGCGTGAATCATGTCAGGATTGATGAAATCCCAGGCGTAGTCGGTGATGCCGAGTGGGCCAAAGAGATGCTCCTCGGCAAAGGCGTCCATTCGCTGGCCCGTTGCCGATCGAATCACTTCGCCGAGCAGGTTGGTGTTATCCCCGCCGTAATAAAACTGCGCGCCGGGATCGCTGACCAGCGGTCGGGCCAGGATGAAGCCGATGGGGTCTGGCTCAGTGAACAGCCGGACCAGGTCGTTGTTGGGATTGCTGTAAGGGAGTTCGCCCTCGTTCCATTGTAGGCCGGAGGACATCGTGAGCAGGTGCTTCAACGTGATGGCGGCTTTCCGTTCGTCGCTCAAGTGGGCGTATTGCGGAAAGTAGGAAAACACGGGATCATCCACGCTCTGAATCGCGCCTTGATCCAGCGCGATGCCAACCAGGATCGAGGTGAAGCTTTTGGTGACGGATGCCAGGTTATGGCGCGTCTCCGCTCCATATTTGACCAATTCACCCCGAAATTGCGGGCTATCGTAATCCCACTCATAGCCGTCGAAGTAGACCTCGAAAACCAGTTTACCCTCTTTGATGATGAGAACACTATCTACATTCTGGTATGTCTTGTCCTTGATATGCGCGACGGCTTCCTGGAGCTTTGATTCGTCCAGGCCCACGTCGGCAAGAGTGGCGGTTTGCCAGCCGTCATCTGTCTGTTGTGGCGTGAGACGGGTCTGCTTGGCAGTACACGCCGTCAGTCCGAAGATACAAAGTAAAACGATCCACAATCCTGTTCGCATCTCTTAAAGTCTCCCTAGAATTGTGTCACAGATCCTCCGGCAGACGGATGGCGAACCGGCACACGTCGTCGCCCCGGAGCACCGAGGTGACGATGTCAATCGTCACCGGTTTGCCGATCGCGCCTTCGAACTGTCGGCGATACCACCCTGACCCGCAGTAGCAGAAGGCGGTCGGCATCCCCTGATCCAGGTTGTTGCGGATCAGCGGGCAAAAGCAGTAGGCGCTGCGCCGTTCGAGATCGGTTTGGGCCTCGGCGTAGGCTTGTGGGTCGCGGGGGCCTTTGGCGGCGTAGATGATGTGGCCTTCGCGCGTCGGACGGGTTTCGCTCCAACCGGGGTCGGCCTCCATGAAGTCGAGGACGGCATCCACAGCCTGGAGCCCGTCGTGGGTTTGGGCGTATGCCGCGTCGAAGACGGCCTTGAGTTTGGCGACCTGGCCCGGCGGGAAAACGTGGGCGCAGCCGGAGAGGATATCGTACTTTTGCTGCTCGTCCGCCAGCCCGTCGAGCCGTTTCAGCATCCCTTTGACCCACTGAAAGCGGTCATCTACACGGGAGGCTATGTTCAGCGTCTCGCTGCCCTGCATAACCACGTCGCGCGTTTCTTGACCCAGCACACGTTCCAGGCCGCGCGCCAGCTTGCCGTTCCAATCGTGGATGAGGAATTGCGCTTCCGTTCCCGGCCCGCCCGGATTGGCCGCATCCGCGTACACCTCGCGGCCAAACTCGTCGGAGATGATGGCGCGCTCGTTGGCGTAGGCGTAGAGAGCGCGGTAGGTCTCCCGGAGCTTTTCCGGCGCGTCTTGATGCACGAGTGCAAGCACGTCCATCGCCGGCAGCGTTCTGGTGTGAAGGGTCGGCGTGGTGACTTCGCGGTTGACCGGAAAACCGATTTCGGCGTCGTACCCATCGGTGACGCTGGTGACGAACTGGAAGATTGCGAAGGGCGCTCCGGTGATAACGTCCTCCGGCAGTTCCTGCGCCAGTTGCGCCAGGATCGGGCCGATGTCGGCGCGGCGCTGCACCACGAATTTGGCCGTGGCGACCAGACTTGCTTCTAAATGTTTGTGTTGAATCTCCATTGTGCTCCTTATGCACTTGGCTTGAAATGTGCCGCAACCCGCTCATCCAGGTCGCGCCAGAATGTAGCCTGCTCTATCCCGTAGGCGGCAGCGATGCGGTTTTCCAACTCGGCGGGCGGGTGGCGTTGTGTGAGCAGATCCTTGAGCATCCCAGGCCGCGTTTCCTCGAAGTAGCGTGTCAGCCAATAGCCGCGCACGTAGACGTACACCAGCGCATCCGGGTCTTGCGGAAGGCGGCGCGAGCGGGGCGTGGCTGGCGCGTGGGCCAACACGGCGGCGGTTTCGGCCTTAACTGTCGGCGACCCTACGAAGCGATCCACCGTCAACATCGCTATCCCCTCGTTCAGCCACGCCGGCAACTCGAGGTGTGCGGTCGCCGCGTGGGTCAGCTCATGGCAAGTGATTTGCTCCGCTTTGCGGGCCATGTCCGGCTCCGGCACAAAGATGCGCGCGCCGAAGCCCGAATCGCTGGTCTGAATGAGTCGGGGTGGCTTCACGCCGACCATCCGCCGCCGTCCCAATGGCTGCGCCCAACCGCCGGCAACCCGCCAGAGACGCCGGGCGCCCCAGCCCCACAGCGGCAGTTTCATGCCCATCAGGATTTTCAAGGGCCAGGATGCCGCATGAAACATCGGTGCCAACCACGAGGTCATCACGTAGAGGCGCACCTCCGGCGGTATCTCCAATCCCCAGTGCTCGCGGATGAGGCGCGCACTCGTTTCGGCGGCTGCGCCGATCAATTCGGCTGCCTCGCGTTCAGGGACGGCGAAGAAGACTTTCAGGCTTCCGAACGATAGGGTCTCATAGTGTTGCGTCATTGTATTCCCCGTGCGTTTGTGCGTGGTTGTACTCCGCCATTCTCTGTCTGATGAGATCGATCTCCCTCTCGGTCGGAGTGTCGCTGAATGTAAGTAGATGGGTATCCTCTGGGTTATTCATTTGCATCCTCCAGTATAGGTGCGATACATCCTCAAGGCGCAAGCGACGCTAATTTTTTACAAGGTTATATTTTGCCTTCGTCTTCCTTTGCTCCGTGATGCGAGGTCACGTTGAGGAACGTGCTGACGACGAACAGCGCCGCGTATATGTACCACAGGGGTTTGTGGACGAGCGCCAGAGGAAACCAGTAGAACATCACCGTCGCCAGGTACATGAACACATACGGGCCAAAGATGGGCCAGCGAATAGGAGTACGCCATTCGATTTTCTTCACGTATTCGACAGTGTAACCGAAAATCGCCCAGACGAGATAAAGAAAGCCACCCAGCCATAGCGACCAGGACTTTCCGCCCAGGAGGAGGCGCAGGCTGACGGCGAAGGCCGCCAGGCTGAGGGCGTAAACGCTTGGCCCGTAGCGGATCGCGGCAGCGAAGCGCCACCTACGCAGGGCGAAATAGGCGATCAGCACTAACTGAAAGAGAAAGGCCGTGGTTACAAACAGGGTTTCCGGACTATCTAAACCAGACATTTTTTTACCTCCGACTCATCCACAGCCGTGACGATGGTATCCGGGTGTTTTTCATGGTTTATTCTTGTTCAACGCTATCCGAAACAGGGTGGTTTCTTCTGCGCCGAGCCTTGAGGAAGCCCATCACCCATGGGACAAAGTTGATCATATAGTGTGCCCCCACGGCATGTTCCCAATCGCGCATGGCGAACACAACGGCCATAGGCACGCCATAGCATAGGCCTGTGAGCCAGAAATGCTTCCAGGTATGTCCGTGCGTCAAGCCGAAGGTGATGCCGCTGAAAAGGATCGCCGCCATCAGGGCCAGACCCGGGTGTCCGACAAAGGCAGGTCGCAGCAGCGCATAGCACAGAGGAACCAGAAACAGTCTGAACATGACTTCTTCGTTGAGGCCAGACCAAAATGGGACAACCACCGGTTTCCACCATGCGTTGATCCACGGGTATGCCTCTTGTCTGCCAACGGCATTCGCCAGTCCCAGGGGGACGAACAGCGCACACCCCCGGAGAAAACTCAGGATGGCGTTTCCGTACTGTCCTTCAAGCAGCCGTATTCTTCCCAGGCCGGTATGCGTTGCCAACAGACTTCCCACGATGAACATCGGCGGAACAAAAAGCAGGAAGATGAGCACGTTCGCTTTGGGGACAAACGCATTTTTCCAGAACAGGATTCCGCCTGCCACGAAAGCAATAAGGGATACCGCGATTCCCAGAGCCGCTGCATATCCCGTGATCTGGCTACGCCATGCCACAAGGATGAGTAGTGTCACTACGCAGTATAGGAGCAAGAGAACGGGCGCGCCCTTATCAGAGACCACCGTCAGGCAAAATAACGTGGCGACGACCAGCGCCATTGCCGGCGGCCCAAACTGCCAATTTGCGAACACGAGTGGGGGGAACTCTGGCAGTTGGCCGATCGAGGGTCTGCTGCTAACAAGATACCAGAGCAAAACTGCCGCGTAAGCAACGGCGAATCCACGGTCCAGTCCGGCGGGGACGCGCTTATTTCTGATTTCGCCAGAGAGTACAATAACGCCGGCGATGGTGGTCGCCAACCACACGATCGCTAATGCTATTTGGGCTACGGATTGGATTGACATGTTTTTCCTTATGTTGCGAATGTCGCACGGTTAGCGCCCCAGAACGCCTGCCGCAAGGCTTCACATCTGTTCCGCGTCAGGGCTGAGGCAGTCGGCCGCGTTTGGCGGCTGATCGGTGACCGCCGTTCGACCTTGCTCAAGATGGGGTCAGCTACCCTGGATACAGAAAGGTTCCAGCCCCAAGCGGTGCCAGAGTGGAGCGGCAGGCCAGATGCGGATCAGCAAGAGTGCCCGCACGTTTCATAACGTGCTGTTGAACCAAATCTCCGGTTGGCCCCCGAACGCGCCGACAAAGGCATCGAGGTCGCCGTCGCCGTCCAGGTCGCCCAACGTGGCTTTGGTGGTCATGCTGCGGGGAGATGAGCCGACCAGTCGCAACCCGCTATCCAGCAGGGTACCGTTCCCGTCATTGAGCCAGACTTCGTCGGGCAAGTCCATCTGCGCCACGTAGACATCCAGGGCGCCGTCCCCGTTCAAGTCGCCGACAGCGAAGCTCTCGAAGCCGATGGTGGCGTTGAGCGTCTGCCCACTGTCGGCGAACTGCCCGGCGCCGTCATTCCACAGCAGCCGCGTTGGGAAGCTGGCCTGGTTGCGGAACCCATTGGCGAGCAGCGCGTCCAGGTCGCCGTCGCCATCGAAGTCGCCCAGGCCCACGCCGCCGTACATCGCCGTTTCATCTGTCATCTGCCAGCCGAGGGTGAATTGCCCCGCTCCGTCGTTCAACCACACCGCGTATCCCTGTTTGTAGGTTTTGCTGAAGATGTCCACGTCGCCATCGTCGTCCACGTCGCCCCAGGCGATGTCTTCCGGCGTCAACGCCAGGCCACTGTCGCTGAACTGCCCGCGTCCGTCATTCAAGTAGACCTTGTCGGGCATCCCGTGGATTTCGTAGTACATCACATGGGCGTCGAGATCGTCGTCATTGTCTATATCCACGAGCGTGACCGCATTGCCGCTCAGGTCGGTATCGCCGATGTCCTGCCCAGAGTCCTGAAAGACACCCGCGCCGTCGTTCAGGTATACCTTGCTCGGTTTCCCACTGCCCATGAAATGGGCGCACGTCATAAAGAGGTCCAGATCGCCGTCGCCATCCAGATCACCCACGTCTACGCCGTGCCCTTGCCGGGTCAACATCTGGCCGGAATCCGTGAAGACGCCGGTCCCGTCGTTGAGCCAGAGCTTGGAATCATGGGCGGCCATGTTCGCAAAGACGGCGTCGAGATCGCCGTCGCCGTCAAAGTCGCCCAGGCCGATCTGGTAGGTTTCTTTGGCGGGGAAGGTCTGCGCGCTCTTTTCCAGCGTCAACGTCAGCGGCATGGTCGTCTGAGTCGGCCCCCACGCGGGCCAGTAATCGCCCCCGGCGTTGTCGGTCAGGCGCACCTGGTCGGTCCCGTCAGCGCGCATCCGGTAAAGCTCATAATTGCCGTCACGGTCCGACTGGAACACGAGATAGCGGCCGTCGGGCGACCATGCCGGGTCTTCGTCCACTGTGCGGGGCGTTTCCGTGAGGCGGCGGCGGTCGCTGCCGTCGGCCTGCATCACGTAGAGGTCCTGGCGATTGGGTTGGCAGCGGACATCGCAGGCAAAGAAGGCAATCTGCGTCCCGTCGGGCGACCAGGCCGGGAAGAGTTCCCAACCGGCGTCGGTGGTCAGCGGACGTTGCTGGCTGCCATCGGCGGCCATCACGTAGAGGTCATACCCGCCCGCCCGGTCGGAAGTGAAGGCCAGCGACTTGCCATCCGGCGCCCAGTCGGCAAACTGATCATTGGCCTGATTCGCGGTCAGGCGCGTCACATTACCCCCGTCGGCGTCCATGACGTAGATTTCGGCATAGCCGTCGCCGTCGTAGTCCGCGTCAAACGAAATCCGACGGCTATCCGGCGCCCAGGCCGGATGATTTTCGGCGGCAGGGGTGGTGGTCAGCCGGCGCGGATGGCTGCCGTCGCTATCCATGACATAGAGTTCGTAGGCGAGATCGGGGAAGGCCCCGGTGAGGTCGTGCCGCGAGGTGAGGAAAGCGATGCGCGTACCGTCCGGGGAAAGCGCGGGGGAATCGTCGTAGGCCGGATCGTCGGTGAGTTGGCGCAAATCGCTGCCGTCCGCGTTCATGCGGTAGATGTCCGGGGCGCCGGCGCGCTCGGAGTAGAAGACGATGCGTCCTGAAAGACTGTCGGGCGCTGCCGTCATCTCGGCGGTGGGGATGGACGTTGAGGCCGGCAGCGGCGGTGGCGCAGCAGTGGACGCGATCGTTGGCGTGGGGGCAGTGGGGGGAGCCGGCGTCGCTGTCGCTGCCGGCGTCACTGCGGGTGAGTCAGGCCGACAGGCCGCCAGCAGCCCCGCTAACAGCAGACCAAAGATAACGATGGGATAAGATTTAGGCATTGAACTTCCTCCTGGGTTAAAGATCAAAGAGGATCACCGGATGCGGCGCGGGGTCGGGGTTGGCGCTCTTGAAGACGGCGCCGGGCAGACGGATCGTCCACTCATGGCGAAACCTCTTTGACATTGCCGGCGTACCGTCACCTCTGCACCTCCCTATATACTCGTGTTCATTCACGCTCTTATAGCATACTGCAAAAATGCGGTGAAGGGACTAGGCATAAGGAGAGTTTTGCCGCCGGAGGGCTGGCGTTTATCGCTAGCGCGGCTGACAGGCGGTAGCCAGATTGCCTTTTTGTGAAACGCCCCCGACATCTTGATGCCTTCCTCAGCTTGTCCCTACGCCGAAATCGCCGTATAATCTTGAGATATTTTCCCACTTTCCGATGAGGAGTTCTCGGCTTGCTGACTCGTTCTACATCGGCGCGGCGCTCTGCGTGACAGGCGCGACTTCTCTGCCTGCCGCGCGCCGGAAACGGATACCCCGCGCCAATTGAAGTGCCGACACAAAACAACCGGAGATTGCCAATGGAACCCCTGACCCTGACCCAACGCATTTTGTACGTCACCGGCTTGCCGCGCGCCGGTTCGACCCTGTTGTGCCAACTGCTCGGCCAGCACCCGCAGATCTACAGCCCCGGCCACAGTTCGCCGCTCAGCCAGGTGTTCAACACCCTGCGCGCGCAACTCAGCGACGACCCCTTCTTCCTCTCCCAACTCGACGTAGACTTTGACCTCACCTACACGCGCCTGCTCAACGCCTACCGGGGCTTCATCAACGGCTGGTTCGCCGAGACCGACCGGCCGGTGGTGGTGGACAAGAATCGCGGTTGGCTGCGGATGATCGAGACGGTGGCCCTACTCGATCCCCAGTTCAGGATGCTGGTCTGCGTCCGCGACCTGCGCCAGGTCTACGGCTCGATTGAGGCCCAGCACCAGAAGACGCTGCTGCTGGACTTCCCCGATCACATGCCGCCCCATGCGGCCTACGAACGCGCCGACGCGCTGTTCGGCAAGGAGGGCGTGATTGGCGGCCCGCTCAAATCCATCGAGTACCTGCTCCAGGACGCCCCGCCAGCATTACGCGAGCGCGTGGGCTTCGTGGCCTTCGAGGCGCTGATGAGCGACCCGGTGGAGACGATGCGCCTGCTCTACCACTGGCTCGATCTGCCGCCCGCGCCCTTCGACCCGCAGCATTTGACGGTGCGGCCGCACGAGAGCGACAGCTACTACCGCTGGAAGTACCGCCACGCCACCCACGCCAGCATTCGCCCGCCCGCGCCGCACGCCATCGCCCCGCGCATCGAGCAAGAAATCCTCAAGAACTTCGGCTGGTTCTTCGAGCAATTCTACGCCGGCCCGCCACAGCCGGCGGCAGACACTCCGCCCAAGCCCAAACCAGGGCTGCTCTCCCAATTCGGGCGCGGAAAGGGGGGATAGCGCAAGAACGAAAATTTCAACGCAGAGACGCAGAGTTTTTTGACTATCGGACTATCTGACTGACGACTATCAGACTATCTGACTGACGACTATCAGACTATTTTCGGAGGGAATACTTATGGACACGCAAACAACGGAATCGTCCCAGGACAAGCCCACCGGCTATTTCCTGTGGCTCAGGCTCAAGGCGGCGCTGGCCTGGCTCAAACGCGCGGTGATGGCGATGTTGATTGCCGGCTCGTTCTACATCGGCGCAGCGCAACCCGCGCCCGTGCGCGCGGCGGAGTATGACGTGGGCGACGCAACGGCGCTGATCAGCGCCATCAACGCCGCCAACGCCAGCCCGGAAGCCGACACAATCACCTTCACCGGGCCGATTACGCTGACGGGCAATCTACCGATTATCACCAACACGATCACCTTTGACGGCGCGGGTTACACGATCGACGGCGCCAACGCTTACCGCGTCTTCTTCGTGGGCAGCGGTTCCGGCGTGAACGGGCTTCCATTGCCCACCGCGCCGACCGTTACGTTCAAGAATATGACCATCCAGCACGGTCGGGCACAGGGCGGCGACGGTGGTGGCGGCGGCAGCGGCGCGGGGCTGGGCGGCGGGGTATTCGTGTACGCTGGCAATGTGACCATGGATCGCGTGACGTTTGCCAATAACACCGCTGCTGGCGGCAATGGCGCCTCCGGCCACTACGGCGGCGGCGGTATGGGAGGCCGGGGCGGCGGCAGCGTCGGTGGCGGCGGTGGCGGACTGTGGGCCGGCGCGAACGGCGGCGGCGGCAGCGGCACCTACGGCGGCGGCAGCGCGGGCAACTATGGCGGCGGCGGCGGCGGCGGCGGCTGGGGGACCCCCGGCAACGGCGGCGGCTTGAACGGCGGCGACGGCGCTTACCATAGCGGCGGCGGCGGCGGCTTGAACGGCGCCGCCGGCACCTACCTTCACGGCGGCAGCGGCGGCTGGGGCGGCGGCGCCGGCGGCTCTGGCCCCCTCAGTGGCGGCTGGGGCGTCAACGGTGGGGGC
>JAKQHY010000013.1 GCA_029555965.1 Chloroflexota bacterium
AAGTACACAAAGGATTTTAAGGCACGAATTAACAAAATCTACACGACTGAGGTTTAAAGTGAATAATTTTAAGCCTTACCTGAATTTTCTTCGTGTCCTTCGTGTCCTTTGTGGTTAGCCGCCCTTTTTTCAGGAGAGTCAGTAATGAGTAAGAAGTAATGAGCGCAATCCATCGTCACACATTACCCATTACTCATTTCTCGTTACCCATTACCCATTTCTCAAGAGGTAAAAATGCACAAGCTATTTGAAAGCCTCCTTCCCATCACCGATGACACCCTGCTGCGCGGGCGCGCCATGCTCGTCGTGGCGACCTGCCTCGGTCTCAGCGCGGCCTACGCGGCCCTCATCATCTTCTGGTTCCTCACCGGCGACCTGGATTGGGAGAGCATCGTCATCTGGGGGGTGTTCTCCGCCATCCTCGGCGGCTTCGTCGCCCTGGCGCGGCGCGGGCGCGTGACCCTGGCCGCGTGGGGACTCGTCGGCCTGCTCACCCTCCTCGTCGCCGCCGACGTGAGCTCCTACGGCCTGGGCGAACCGGGCGCAGCCGCATTCGTGCTCCCCATCGTCCTGGCGTCCACCGCGCTCGGCCTCTGGCCCGCGATGACCGTCGCCCTCGTCAGCAGCGCCGCCGTCTGGCTCATCGCCGCCGCCGAAATCGCCGGCCGGTGGGACTGGCTCCCCGCGCCGGTGGAGTCGCACCTGACGTTTAACGCGCCAATGTATACGGTGATCTTTGTCCTCGTGGCGCTGGTCAGTGGGTTGTGGAATCGGTATGTGACACAAAACGCGCTACATAAAAAATGACGATTCGGAACGCCAAACCCTTCATCAAATGGGTCGGAGGCAAACAACAACTGCTCACGCAGTTCGAAGCGTACTTTCCTCCCACCTTCCATCGCTACCTGGAACCGTTTGTGGGCGGCGGCGCAGTGTTCTTTCACCTGTGGAACACCAGACGGCTGCCGGGTCAAGCGCTGCTGCGCGACAACAACGCCGAACTCATCAACGCCTACCGCGTGGTCAGAGATCAGGTGGACGATTTGATCCGCAGTCTGGCAGAACATCAATCCCACCACAGCAAAACGTACTACTATCAAATCAGAGGACTCGATAGAGAAGCAGCAGAATTGAGCGACGTGGCAAAGGCCGCACGCACGATTTACCTCAACCGCACCTGCTACAATGGCCTCTACCGGGTGAACCGCCGGGGAGAGTTCAACGCGCCAATGGGCAACTACAAAGCCCCCCGCATCCTCCGCGAAAACGTCCTGCGCGCGGCCAGCGCGGCGCTGCAACAGACGACGCCGGCTGCCGGAGATTTCCGGGAGATTGCGGACCTGGCGCAGCCTAGCGACTTTGTCTACTTCGATCCTCCGTATGCCCCCCTCAGCAAGACCGCCAACTTCACCGGCTACACAGCGGAGAGCTTCCAAGACTCGGATCAGCGCGATCTGGCCGAGGTCTTCACGCAATTGACGAACCGGGGATGTTTGTGTATGCTCAGTAATGCCTACACGCCGTTGATTCTTGAGTTGTATCGTCCCTTCAGGGTCGAAACCGTGTACGCAAGGCGCGCCGTCAATTCCGATGCAGGAGGCAGAGGCGCCATCAAAGAAGTGGTCGTTTTGAATTATTAAGCCCCCCACCATCGTGGGATGAAAATTTCACGTAAACTCGCCAGAAGCGCCAAGTTTCTATTTTTTTTGCTTTGCGTCTTTGCGCCTTTGCGTGAGATAATCTCTATGTTCAAAGGAATCCGATATGCCCCACATCTATCCCATTACCCGTTACCTTAACGTGACCAAAGCCTACGGCCCCACCTTCTCCGCCGACGGCCAACGGCTGGCCTTTCTATGCGACCTCACCGGCGTGCCGCAGGTGTGGGAAGTCCCCACCGCGCCGGGCGGGCCGCACTGGCCGGAGCAGCGCACCTTCGAGGCCGACCGCGTCAGCCTGGCGGAGTACGCCCCGCACGGCGACGCCTTGCTCTACGCGCACGACGCCGGCGGCAATGAGAAGGCGCAGTTCTTCCTGCTCACGGTGGATAACGTCGAAACCGCACTCACCGCCGGATACGAAGCCGCCATGCACACCTTCGGCGCATGGAGCGGGGATGGACGCCGCTTCCTCTTCGCCGCCAACCGCCGCCGCCCGGCGCTCTTCGACCTGTACGTGCAGCCGGTAGATGGCCCCGCCGCCCTAGTCTGGCAGAACGATGTCGCCGGCTACCTCCTCAATGCCGCGTTTTCGCCCGACGAACGGCGCGTCATCGTCACGCGGATGCACAGCAGCTTCGACCACGCCCTCTTCGAGATTGACCTGACCACCGGCGCGGCCCGCCAACTGCTGGCCGATCATTCCGGCGCGCGCTACGCTGACGTCGCCTACACTGCCGATGGGCGCGGCCTCTATGTCATCACTGATCTGGACTCTGATTTTCTCTACCTCGCCCATCTCGATCTGGCGACCGAAACACTCACCCGCCTTGTCGCGCCGTCCTGGGATTGTGGCGATCTGGCCCTCGCGCCCAACCGCCAGGCCCTCGCCTACACCGTCAACAGCGACGGCGCAAGCGAGTTGCACGTCTACGATCTGCGCACCGGCGCCGACCGCACCGCCAACCTCGGCCTCATCCCCGGCATCGTCATCGGACACCCCGAGTTTTCGCCCAATGGCGCGCGCCTCGCCTTCGCCTTCACCTGCGCCACCCGCACCGCCGACATCTACCTCTGGGACCTCACCGCCGACGCCGTCACGCCCGTCACCCGCGCCTCCCACGGCGGCCTCCCCACCGACACCTTCCGCCCCCCCACCCTCATCCACTACCCCACCTTCGACCAGGATGCGACCGGCGCGCAGCGGATGATCCCCGCGTGGTATTACACCCCGGCGGAGCAGGATGCAGGAAGCAGGAAGCAAGAGGTGGCGCGTGAGCGAGAAAGCGAAAAAGCGGATCAGCGAGTCAGCGAAAGTCACTCCGTAACCCCGTCACTCCGTCACCTTGTCACCCCCTCTCCCTCTCT
>JAKQHY010000020.1 GCA_029555965.1 Chloroflexota bacterium
GCAGGAGATCGTCTGCCGGCAACGGCGGCAGCGCCAACGCTGTCACGCTGTGTCCGCGCCGAAGACACTCAAGCGCGGTATGATAGCCGATGAACCCTGTCCCACCCACAATGAGAATACGCATAGAACCTCCTCAGTGGCATTACGCCATTGTAGGCAACCACCCGCGCTGAACGGCGGCCGCGATGGCAGCAGCCCGTGAATCTACGCCGAGTTTGTTGTAGATGCTCGTCAGGTGCGCCTTGACTGTGCGTTCGGTCACGCCGAGACGCGCCGCAATCTCTTTGCTGCGCTCGCCGCGCGCCACGGCTTCCAGGACTTCGCGCTCGCGGTCGGTCAGGGCCAGAGGGCCGGCGGATGGCGGCGATTCGGCGTGCGCCAGCACTTTCGCCAGCACCTCCGGGCGGAGCAGGGTTTCACCGCGCGCGGCGGCGCGGATGGCGTTGAAGAGCGCCTCGCGGCCCGTGTCCTTGAGCAGGTAGCCGCGCGCCCCGGCCCGCAGGCCGCGGACCATCAGGTCGTCTTCGTTGTAGGTGGTCAGAATCACCACAGCGATCTGTGGCTGCGTGGCGCGCAGACGCTCGATGGCCGTCAGGCCATCCATCCCCGGCATCCGCAAATCCATCAGCACCACGTCCGGCTGAAGCTCCGCCGCCAGCCGCACCGCCTCTGCACCGTCGCCCGCCTCGCCCACCAACGCGAAGCCGTCCTCCGTCTCTAAAATCAACCGCAGCCCCTCACGGACGATCAGATGATCGTCGGCGATGAGGATGCGAATAGGGTTTGTGACCATTGGCAAGCTCCTCTGTCAACAGCCACAGAGAACACAGAGTTCACAGAGGGGGATGCAAAATCTTTGTGCCCTTTGTGTCCCTTGTGGTGAAAATTTCCATTAGACGAAAAATCAGAATCATCCGCTTTCACGCGACCGGCAACGAGAAGGAGAATTTCGAGCCTTTCCCTTCCTCGCTCTCAAACCACAGTCTCCCGCCATAACTTTCTACGATAGATTTGCTGATGGGCAATCCCAGGCCCAGGCCGACGCGCTCTTCGTCCAATGCTGGCAGCGCGGTTTCAAAAGGCGTGAACACGCACGCCGCTCTATCCGCCGGTATCCCTATCCCCGTATCTGCGACTTCAAAAGTGACTTCTCCCCCGTCTCTGATGGCCGATAGACGAAGGGTTCCCCGGTCGGTAAACTTCAGCGCGTTGTGAATCAGATTGAGCAATACTTGTTGGATTCTGGCCTCTTGCACTTGCGCCGCTGGAAGGTCATCAACCCGGCCTTTCTGGAACGCAACGTCCGGCTTGCTCTTGACCATCCATCCGGCAAATTCTATCACGCGCGCCACGACCGCGTTCAGATCGATCGGGCCGGTTTCCAACACCATCCTCCCGGTCTGAGACTCCGCGTAGTCGCGGATGTCGTTCACCAGGTCCAGCAGTTGATAGCCTTCAGTCTGGATGGCTTGTACTTTTGGATTCTCGCTTTCAGCCTCCAGCAACTCCGTACAGGTTTCGAGAATGGTGTGGATGGGCTTCCGCAAGCGCCCGCTTACGTTGTATAAGAACTCGTCGTATGGTTTTTTCGAAATAGCGTGTGTCATTGTCTGTTATCCTCCCTCGTTTTGTGGCACACAAGCGCCGAATTCTTCAATCGTATATTTTCCCAATAGACAAAATAGCCGCCAACTCTGCCCAGGTGAGCATTTCAGTCTGTTGATGCGCAACCTGTTCTTCTGCTTCGCTGTACATCGCAAGCATCGCGCTTTCAAGATAGGGGTAAGGATGCGGATTTGACCAATCATTCTCAAGTTGCCGATACTGCTTCTCACTCAAATCGCCTGGGGTAGTCTCCAACAGGTATCGCTCCGAAATCTGCGCCAGGATCGTGTGCTTCAGGATACAGAACGGATCAACATTGCGCTCTTTGATAACCCAGCTTTTCGTTTCCTCGTCGTAACCTTTGATGATGTATGTCCCTGTAGCGCTATCCCATGTCCAAGCAGGTTGCCTTTCTTTCAGCCACTCCATGTCAAACGGGAGCGGTTCTACTACATACGCTGCCTCAAGCAATTGAGCCAGTAACCCATACGTTACAAGGTCATCTTTGTGCTCCAATACCGCCGCCCACAAAGCACGTAAGTACTCGCTCATCGTCCGGTCTGTAAGGCTATAACGCCGGATTAGATCACGGACAAATTCTCTGAAATCAAGCGCTGTGGTAATGTCACCTATCTTCATATTTCTGACGTTGACTTCGCAAAGTTTCTACGCTGTAGATCGGATAATCATTCAAAGTGATGATTTGATGCGAGGTTAATGGGATGGTTTTCATATAGGGTTTATTGTCATCAGTAACACCTTTATCGGTAGACAATCTTTACTATCCACCGTCCATCGGAAAGCATCGGGACAAAGCCTGATCAGGAATAGTAGGAGGCAAGGGATGTTTCAATAACCAGACCAGTGGGATGCCTGTAGTTGCCCCGATTAAAATCCCCAACAAAGGAATTACGAAGAAAATTCCCAGCTCTTCATCCCAGTCTCGCGATATTATATCGGCGAGAAGCAAACTACCTGTTGTGCTTAAGGTAGTGGTCAAAATCCACCAACCAGCGCGACGAACACTCCGCCGCAAGACCCAATATTGCGCAAACCCAACAGATACTCCAAAAAAAATTCCTTTACACCCCATCTTTGCAATATCTCCCAAATCAAGGGCTAGTCGAAAGGGAACCAAGGCCCTTCTAGGCGAACAGAAATTAGGGTCATGCAACATGAACATAATGGCATTCGACAGATCCGTACCTAATCTATCGCCTATGGTGTAACCTATATAAATACCCAGACACCAACCGGCCATTGTCAATGGTATCCACCATCCAAAGCCACGAAGCCGATGTGTTAGCCTTAGCACACCCCACTGCATCACCCCGACGCAGACAAAGAGCATAAGCCCGAAAACAATCAGGTAACCTTCAAAATAAACGGTTATAGCTAGAAAAAATAACACAACTGAACCTAAACCAAAACCTGTGGTAGTAGCCAAGACCCATCGGAGCCAAACACCACAATCAGCAAGGATAGGTTTCACTTGTTCTGAAATTCTCTGAAGCTTCATGGTTTCCATATGATTTTCACCCGCGTCCCTACGCCGAGCGCGCTTTCCACAGTCAGCGTGCCGCCGGCCAGCCGCGCGCGTTCGCGCATCCCCAGCAAACCGTAGTGACCCGGTTGGTCGAAGGCGGCAGCCGGATCAAACCCCACGCCGTCGTCGCCCACCTCGACGGTCAACCCGTCGTCGGTCTCCGCCACGTTGACCCAGGCGCGCGCGGCCTGGGCGTGGCGGGCGATGTTGGTCAGTCCCTCGGCCACGATGCGCAACAGATGCTCGGCGGTTGCCTCCGGCAGGGGGGTGGTCAGCGCAAAATCAAACGCGCAGGGGATGCCGGTGGCGTCCGTAAAGCGGGCGACTTCGTGGCGCAGCGCGTCCTCCAGGTCGGCGGCGGGCGGGGCGGCGCGCAGGTCGTCAATGGCGCGGCGCGCGTCGGCGAGGGTGGCGCGGGCGCGAGCCATCGCCTGCTGGACGATGCTCTGCGCGCGTTCGGCGCGCCCTTGCGTCAGGTGCGAGTCCGCCGCTTCCAATTGCAGGATCAGCCCGGCGACGCCCTGCGCCAACGTGTCGTGGAGTTCGCGCGCCATCCGCTGCCGCTCGGCGGCCAGCGTCAGGTCTTCGACGCGGGCGGCGTAGGCGGCCAGTTCGCGGTGCGCGACCTCCAACTCGCGCAGGAGTGTCTGCGCCCGGTCGCGGGCCTCCACCTGGCGGAGGTACAGCACCACGTAGATCACCACAAATAGCGTCAACGGCGGAGCAAACATCAGCCAGGTGGGCAACGCCGCGAGGCCCAGATTCAGCACTAGATTGAGCGTCGCCAGCCCCAACCAGACAAGGATGGCCCACGCGATGTGGCGCTTTTCGCGCAACATCCCCACCCCAATGCCGAGAAGCGCGGGATACAGGCTCACGATGCTGCCAAAATCGCGCAGGAATTGCGTGAGAATGAACACGATAGCCGCCTGCACGGCCAGATAGCCGAGCGTCCGGCGGAGCGTGTTCGCAAAGCGCGCGCTGAACCAGTAAAGGACGGTATGCAGCGCCATCAGAGCCACAAACGGAATCAGCCGGACAGGCGCTTGCAATTCGGGGATGGCTTGCACCTCCACCACCGTCACCGCGCCCAACACCAACGTCACAATCACAAAAAAGAGGCGCGCGTCGCGGACATCTGGATCGGACGGTGGCGGCGATCCCCATAGCGTTTTCCACAGTTGGGAAAGTTTCATTATGCTCCTTGTTTGGTAGACGGTAGACGGTAGACGGTAGACGGTAGACGGCCCCGTTTACCGTCTGCCGTCTACTGTCTACCTTATTGTACCCACCTTACCCGCTTCCGCCATTGTCCAGAGGGACACTGTACGAAAGGGAAGCGCAAAAAAGCCGGAGGGACGATGACGGCATGGGAAAAATGGGGTAAACTGGATAAGAAATGAGAAATGAGAAATGAGTGAGTTCCATTACTCATTACTCATTTCCCATTACGCTTTACCATTTTCAGGAGGAACACCATGAACAACACTGTTATTCGCGTGACCAATTTCCGCAAAACCTACGGCGCGATGGTCGCCGTGGACGGCATCAGCTTTGAGGCGCGGCGCGGCGAGATTTTCGGGCTGCTGGGGCCGAACGGCGCGGGCAAAACGACTACGTTGGAGTGCCTCGAAGGGCTGCGGCAGGCCGACGGCGGCGCGCTGGACATCCTCGGCGTGGACCCCGGACGGCAGCCGCGCAAGCTGCGCAATCTCATCGGTGTGCAACTGCAAACGTCGGGGCTGCCGGCCGACATGCAGGTAGACGAGGCCGTGCGCTTCTTCTGCGCCTACCACGATGTCGCCCCGCGTTACGATCTCGTCAGCCGCCTGGGCTTGGAGGCGAAGCGGCGCGCGAAGTACGGCCAGCTCTCGACGGGGCAGCAGCGGCGACTCGCGCTCGCGCTGGCCGTGGCGCACAAGCCGCCCGTGGTCTTCCTCGATGAGCCGACCGCCGGGCTGGACGTGGAATCGCGCACGGAACTGCACGCGCTGGTGCGGGAACTTCAGGCCGACGGCGCCACCATCGTCCTGGCGACGCACGACATGGCTGAGGCCGAGAAGATGTCCGACCGGGTCGCCATCCTGCTGCGCGGCAAAATCGCGGCCACCGGCACGCCGCGCGAGATCACGGCGACCGGCGCGGGCTTCACCAAAGTCTCCGCCCGCACCGAGCAATCCGTGCTCCACAGCAACGGCACAGGCTTCCCCGGCGTCAGCCGCCACCTCATCGAAGAAGACTACGCCGTCTACTTCAGCACCGACCCGGGCGCCACCGTCTCCGCCCTGCTCGCCCACATCCAGAGCCGGAACGACCCGCTCATTGACCTGCGCGTCGAGCGGCCCTCATTGGAAGAACGTTTTCTGGAGATTACAGGTAGACAGTAGACGGTAGACGGAGGAGGGGGAGAGGGGGAGAGGGGGAGAGGGGGAGACAAGGTGACAAGGTGATTCGCTCACTCGCTTTCTCGCTCACTCGCTGATCCGCTGATCCGCTGATCCGCTGATCCGCTATTCGTAATTCGTAATTCGCTATTTGGAGGATATCATGACCGCTTTTCTAAACCATTTCGCTTTTGAATTTAAGACCGGGCTGCGTAACTCATCGTTAGTGTTTCTTAACTATCTGTTCCCGTTGGGATTTTACGCGCTGATGGGCGTGGTGATGACGCAGATCAACCCGCTGTTCAAGGACTCGATGCTCCCGGCGATGGTGATCTTCACCATCGTGGCGAGCGCGCTGCTGGGGCTGCCCAGCCCGCTGGTAGAGGCGCGGGAAGCGGGCATCTACCGCAGCTTCAAAATCAACGGCGTGCCGGCGGTGTCCATCATCGCCATCCCCACG
>JAKQHY010000030.1 GCA_029555965.1 Chloroflexota bacterium
CAAAAAAGTGCTCTTGGCCTGGTTGGCGATCTCGGCTTTTTCTTTGGCGAGTTGCAACTGCCGGTTCGATTCGGCTAATTCGTGGGTGCGCTCGGTTACGTCGCGTTCAAGTTTTTGACTGTACTGCTTGAGACTCCTGACGCGCAGCCGGTAGCCGGTATAGGTCAGGGCCAACAATACGGCAATCATTCCTCCTCGGAACCACCACGTACCCCACCAGGGCGGGGTGATGGTAAGCCTTAGCGCGGTTCCCGCTTCGTTCCACACGCCATCGTTGTTGGAGGCTTTGACCCGGAACGTGTATTCGCCGGGATCCAGGTTGGTGTAGGTCGCCAGCCGGTTGTCCGCATCGGTGTAACGCCAGTCGCTGTCGAAGCCTTCCAGTTTGTAGGCATAGCGGTTCTTCTGCGGCGCCGTGTAATTCAACGCCGCAAAACGGAAGCTAAAGACCGACTGGTTGTAGCGCAGCGTGGCCTGATCGGCGACGGTGATGGCTTGTTTCAGCGGCGAGTCCTCGGTCCCAATCACGACTGGCTTATCGAATAGGGTAAAACCCGTCAGCACGACCGGGGGCGCGTATGGGTTGTCCTGCATCTGGTTGGGATGGAACGCCACCAGGCCCTCTTCGCTGCCGAAGAACAACCGCCCGTCCCGCCCCCTGGCCGTGGTTAATCGGTTGAACTGGTCCCCGGCCATGCCATCGGACTTGTCATAGTTGCGGAATTGCTCGGTCTGGGGATCAAAGCGTGAGATGCCCGCCAGGGTGCCGAGCCACAAAAGTCCCTGATCATCGCCGTTGACGGCCATCACCACATCAGAAGGCAGACCATCCTTTGAGGTGTAATGGCGGGTGAACTTGCCCTGAGCCGGTTCAAAGCGATACAGCCCTGAGACTCCGCCCACCCAATAGACTTCATCCGAAGCGGGATAGATCGAGTACAGAAGAGCATTGGCCGGATCGGCCGGATTGTCCGGATTGACCAGATAGTTGACCGACGTTTGGGTCTGGGGATCGAAGCGGACGATCCCATGGTCGTCGCTGGACATCCAGAGCATACCGTTTTTATCGCGGAATTGCAGATACGGACACGCCGCCGGGAGGACGCCGGGAACGGTCGCGCCTGGCCGGCCCGGATAATGGGTGAACCGGCGACCATCGAAATAGTCCAATCCGCCGCTAGTGTAGTGAATTCCTATCCAAAGTCCCCCGTGTTCATCCGGCAAAAGCGAATTGACATCATTCGCGGCGAGGCTGGCCGGATCATTGGGATCATGCTGGTAGTTGGTGAATCGCTCTCCGTCAAAGCGCCACAGGCCGGTGCTATAGGTAGCAATCCAGAGCGCGCCGTTAGAGTCGGTCGTCATGGCTATCGGATAGTACAAACTTCTTTCGTCGGGATGGTTCGGATCTTCGGGATGACGGAGTATGGTCTGATCGTCAAAGGAATGAATGCCTCCCAGCGGAGCGCCAACCCACAGCGTGCCGGCCTTGTCCACATATAGGGCCTCGACATTGGATTCGGCAAGACTATGCGGATTGGTAGGTTCATGCCGGTAGGTCATGAACTTGTCCGGCTCGGCAGGCAGTCGGTTGACCCCTCCGCCCAGGGTGGTCACCCAGATGGCCCCGGTATTATCCTCATAGATGCGCCAGGTGAACTCGTAGCTCAGGCTGTTGGGATCATTCGGATCCGGGCGATAGTGTATGAACGCGCTGGTGTTGCGGTCCAGCAGGTCCAGGCCTTTAATGGTAGCTACCCAGAAGCGGCCGAGGCGGTCTTCATACACGGCAGCCACGTAGTTGTCGCCCAGGCTAATGGGATTGTTGGGATCATGGACATAGCGCGCAAAACTCCGGGTAGTGGGATCGAAGCGATTGAGGCCGCCGCGGGTTGCAATCCACAGGTGGCCCGCCCGGTCCTGGAAGACCTGGGTGATCTGATCATGGCTCAAACTGGTGGGATTGGCCGGATCGTGGCGGTAGTGTGTAAAACGTCCCGTGGCTCGGTCCAGGATGCTCACGCCATGCGCATGAGTGCTAATCCACAGCAGACCGGTCTCCTGGTCCTCAAGAACATTCGTGACAAAATCGTCACTGATCGAATCGGGATCCGCCGGATCATGGTGGTAGGTCTGAAACGTGCCCCGATCCGGATCAAAGCGGGCCAATCCTCCGTGGGTTCCCACCCACATTCCGCCGGCCCGGTCCTCGTAGATGACCTCGATGTTGTTGTCCGGTAGACTACCGGGATCGCCGGAATTTTGGGTATAGTGGACAAAGCTATCCGTGTCCCGGTCATACCGGTCCAGTCCGCCCCCCTGGGCGCCGACCCACAGCGTTCCCTGGCGATCCACAAGCAAGCTCGTGACAAAATTGGCGCTCAGACTTCGCGAGTCCTCGGCGTCGTGGCGGTAGACCTTGAATTCCACTCCATCGTAGCGATTCAAGCCCCCCTGCATGGTGCCGAACCACATGAAGCCCTGGCGATCTTGCGCCACGCAGCGTACATCATTTTGGGAAAGCCCCCCCTTGGCCGACAGATGGGTAAACTTGAGGTGGCGTAACGCCGTGTCATCGGCCAGGCCATCGTTAACAGGAGCCGGTTCAAATTTGACCGGTTGACCGGCCGCCACGGGCGCATCCGGCAGGGGATGCCCCCCAGCAGGGGCGAAAATGAAGGCGGCCGCAGTTGTCAGGCTGAGCAGCGCGCTTATCACGATCAGCACCCGTTTTTTGAATAGGGACGGGATTCTCATAAAAGATCTCCATCAGGCCGTTCAATCTTATTGTTCTTCCAAATACTGCTCCACCAACGCCACAATCTGCTTCTTCTGGAAGCTCTGCGCCAGTTCCTGCACCTTCGTAGCGAAGGCCGCATAGCGGGCATCCCGCGCCCGGAGTTCCTCCGCCCACGCGCCCACCCGGCGCATATTGCCCAGTTTGGCGATCTCGTACAGCGCGTTCAAGTCGGTCTGGGGCGGCGCCACAAACTCGGTGGGCGGCGGCGCGGCGACCACGGTTTCGGTGTCTGTGTAACGCCACTGCAAGTGCAAATGCTCGCTCAACAAATCCAGCAGTTGCTTGATTTCCACCGGCTTGGAGAGGAAGGCGTCGCAGCCGGTCAACTTCACCTTCTGTTGCTCTCCCGCAAACACGCTGGCCGAGGTGCCGAAGATCACCACGTCTTTGAGTTCGGGGATTTGGCGGATACGCTGCGTGGCCTCGAACCCCGTCAGCCCCGGCATAATCATATCCGTGATGACCACGTCTGGATGGGCCTGTTGTGCCAGGGTGACGCAGACCAACCCATCGTCGGCCTCCAGCACCTCAAAGCCCAGCGGCGCCAGGATGTTGCGCAACAGCGTGCGATTGTGTTCCTTGTCGTCGGCCAACAATATCTTGCGCTTGGGGCCGGCGTACCCCACGATGTCCTGCAATACAGTGGTCATTTCGCGCGCGCGGACTGCGGCGACCGGCAGCGCGAGGTCAAACCAGAAGGTGCTGCCCTGGCCCACAACGCTTTCTACCAATAGTTCACTTTCCATCATCTGCACGATCTGGCGCGAGATCGCCAGCCCCAGGCCTGTGCCCTCCGCCTGCTTTTTGCCAGCTTCGGTCTGCTCAAAGGGGACGAAAATCCGCTCCAGGTGCTCTTCTGGAATACCTACCCCTGTGTCTATGACCGCGAACCGCAGCAGCTTGACGCCCTCGGTCGTGCGAGAGGTGATGATTTCCTGCACACGTAGCGTGACACTGCCATGATCGGTGAATTTGACGGCGTTGGTGAGCAGGTTGATGAGCACTTGCCGCAGCCGCTTCTCGTCAGCGTGAACGCCATCAGGGAGCGGGGGAAGCATATCTAAGGCAAAGCCCAACCCTTTGTTCTGCGCCCGCAGGCTGATGATGCCGGACACGCCTTGGAGGAAGTCGCTAAAGTTGAAATCGGTGGGGTAAAGTTCGAGCTTGCGCGCCTCAATCTTGGACAGGTCGAGAATGTCGTTGATGAGGGTGAGCAGGTGTTCGCCGCTCTGCTGGATGATGTTCAGACCATTCCGTTGCATCGGGGTGAGATCAGCGCCGCGCTTGAGAATCTGCGCGTAGCCCAGGATGCCGTTGAGCGGTGTGCGCAATTCGTGGCTCATACTGCTCAAGAATTCGCTCTTGGCCTGGCTGGCTTGCTCAGCCGCCGCGCGCGCCTGTTCGGCGGCCTCCTTGGCTTCCTCCAGTTCCGCCGCCTGCGTCATCAACTGCGCGCTTTGCGCCTCCAACTCGACGTTTTGCTCTTCAAGTTTGACATTGGAGTGGGCCACTTCCTCGAACAGCCGGGCATTGGTCATCGCAACGGCGACCTGGTTGGCCAATGATTGCAGCAGGTCGGCGTCGCTCGATCCCAGGCCGCCCACGCGGTCGGAATAGACGGTCAGTATCCCGGCGACCGCCTCATTTTGGACAATGGGCACAGCGATTTTGGCGCGGACATCAACCAGGAACGGCGGCGCCACCCACCCCGGTTCCACGCGGACGTCGTTTATGGCGACGATGCGTCCTTCGCGGGCGGCGCGGGCGGTCAGGCTGGTGGGATGATCGAGGGAAATCTTGTGTCCCATACGTTTCATGGCGGCGCCGGCCTCACCGTACCCTTCGGCCAGCACGAGCGCGTCGCCGGCGGCGTTGAGCAAGTAGATGTGAACGTGATAGTAATGGAAGGTCTCTTGCGTCATAGTGACCACCTGCGCCAGTAAATCGTTCAGGTTGAGGATGCCGGTCAACTGGCGGCTGATGGTGTTGAGGGTGGCCAACGCTCTCGCTTTTTCGGCTTCTATTGCGGCCAACTCTTGGGCGCTGGCCGCTTCGGCGGCGGCCAACGCCTGCGCGGTCTCGGCTTCAACGGCCGCGCGCTCCGCGCGTCTACGCTCGATATAGTTAGCGATGACGCCAGCGGCCGTTTGCAACAAGTGGATGTCCTGGGAAGTCCACGCCCGCGGCGTCCGGGTGTCGTCGAAGCCGATGAAGCCGTACCACGCGCCCGACACCCGAATGGGCAAAACAAGGATGGAGAGGACGCCCTGAGGTTCCAGGATGGCGCGCTCCGCGGCGGGGAAGTCTGCCACCAGACCTACCATCGGTTCTCCGGCGCCGAGGGTATCGGCCCAGCGTTGAGCCCCTTCTTTGTAGGGAAGACCTTGAAATTGGGGATCGTCTATGTAGGAAACGACGCCCGGCGCGCAAACTTCGTGCGTCTGCCGCATACACAGACCCGCCTGCGGGTCGGTGAAGTTCTCGAAGAGGTAGACGCGACTAACGTTGGCGACGCGCTGCAAATGCCGCAGGGCTTCCGTCAACGAATCCTCCGCGTCGGCCAGTAGCATTTGGGAACAGGTCGCCAGGCCTTCTTCATACCGCACCCGGATCGCCAGCGCTTCCTGGGCCGCCTGGAGCGCGCTGATGGTGTTTTCCAGGTTCCGGTACAGACCGGCGTTCTCCATAGAAATGGCCGCCTGCCCGCTCAAGATACGCAGGAGTTCCACCCGATCCTGGGTGAAAGCATTGGTGGTCAGGTTGTTCTCCAGGTAAAGTAGTCCCACCAGCTTGCTTTGGTGGACGATGGGCAGGCACAGCAGCGATTTCGGGTGCTGCGCGGCGATGTAGGGATCGGCGGCATAAACGCTATCGTGGGCGGCGTCGCTCAAAACCACCGGCGTCTGCGTGCGGGCCACATAATGGATGATCGAAAGCGGGACGTTAGCGTTGTCTTCGACGGGCGCGGCCAGCATGGTAGCAACGGCCGTCTGTCCAATTTCTCCTCGCGCCTGGATGAGCAGCGTGTCCTCTTTGTTTTCAATCAGGATGCCCCTTTCGGCGCCCGCATTCTCCATCACGATGTGGATCACACGGTCAAGCAGGCTCTCCAGCCGGACTTCTTGCGAGAGCGTCTGCGATACTTTAATGATGGAAGCTGTGTCCAGCGAGGTAACCAGCGGCGTAGCCTCTACCGGGCCGGGCGCGGGAGCGCCCAATGCGCTGGGGAGCAACAGCCGGCGATGGCGTTTTTCCAAGTCGCTCACTTTCCGCGCCGCCCCCCAGGCGCGGTAGGCGTCGCGCGCCTGGGTCAGGCAAAAGCGCGCCAGGTCTTCACGATCCAGCGTCAGGTAAAACAACCCTTCGCGCTCGTAGGCCAGGGCTTCCTCGTGAAGATAAGCATATTTCCGGGCGCCGCGGATGGCGCGACCATAAAACTCCAGAGCTTGCCAGGCGTCCCCGGTTACTCTCGCCCGTTCGGCAGCGACCAGGTCGGCTTTGTGCTGGAAGTTCATCGGCGTGTGGGTCGCCCAACGCTGTAGCCGTGTCTGAAGGGCCGTCACCTTTTCCATATAGGTCGCCTGCGCGGCGGCCTCCACTTCAGGATAATGCGCCAGGAGCGTCAGCGCGTAGTAGAAATAGTACAACGCCTGGTAGAGAAAACCGGCCGCGTCCTGGGCATAGGCTTCCGCGGCGGTCGCGGCTTGCACGGCCTCGGCGTAGTTCCCAAAGAGATAATGCAGCAGCGTCTGACAACAGTAGACATTGAAAGTCAGGAGCACGTTGCCCTGGGCGAGCCAACGGGGGAGCAGTTCTGCCTCATCCAGCAACGCGCCGGATAACCGGCCAGGCGTCGCTCCTGGCTCCATCAGGTTGAGCATCATCTTCCCCCAGATCGCGCCAAAATAGTGGTGAAATTCCAGGCGGAATTTGGCCGTGTTTTCCAGGTAACGGGTCTGTTGCTGGTGGATTGCCGCTAATTCGCTGCCGAGGCAGAACTGGTAGCTGGTGCTATGCAGGGCGCTGTAGTAGGCATATTCCAGTTCCCCGATTTCTAACCCCAACCGGTATCCACGTTGTAACGCTTCGATGGCTACGCTGGTATGTTCTTTCCAGGGGCGGATCAGCGCGTTGAAGATAAATTCAACCCTGGGGCGTAGGACGGTCGTGTCGGAGTTGGAAACCTGATCGACGGCCCATTGCCCCAGCCGGTAGCCGGCTTCAATCTCATCCAGCCGGCCGCACAATTCGGCGGCGTACAAAACGTAGGCCACAGCCGCCAGCGGGGAGTTGCCATAGTGAAGGACGAGTGTCGCCATTTTCAGGGCGACGGCCGCCAGGAGATGCGCGCCGGTCCGCCGCGCCGGCACGGCCAGCACACTGAGAAGGCGCAGCACCGCCAACTGTTGCGGATCGCGCATCTCCGGCAGAGCGGCCAGCGCCTCCGGCGACGAGAATCTGTCGCCCACTTCCTGGCGGGCGGCGGTCACGAAGGCCGCTGCTTCTTCTGGCGCGGTGGGTAGGGCGCACTCTAGCGCCTCAAGGGCGCGCCGTCCGGTTTCGAGCGCCTGCGCGTTGCGATTTTGGGCGATATACACCAGAATCAGGAAACGGTAGAACGGCGCTTGGGACAGGGTGTCTTCGACGTGTTCCAGAGCCTCTTTTGCCAGTTGCTCGGCTCGTTCAAACGTACTGTTCAGATATTCAGCTTCGACGGCTTCGCGGTAGAAGGCCAACGTCAAATCATAATGGTAAATCCATTTCTGACGGGGCGGCAGCATCCCGATGCCCATGCTGAAATACCAGATGGCAGTCTTGTAGGCCGTGGCCGTTTTCGCCCGGCGTCCGGCGCGGAGGTTGAGTTCGGCCAGTTGGAGGGTTTCCTGGGCATCCTTGATGTGTTGGAATCCCTCGTTGAGACGGTCGGTCACATCAAAGATGTGCTCTTCCAGTTCGCCGGGCGTCATCGTTTGTAAGTACACCCGCCCGATGGTCAGGTAAACGGTGCGCTTTTGACGCCGGTTTAGCAGGGAATGTAACGTCTGGCGGACGCGGTCGTTCACAAACTCAAAATGACCTTCCGCCTCCAGCTTTTGGGGGGCCTCTAGCGCCCGTAGAATTTCATAATTGGGCGGCGGCAGCACGAAGCCTTCCTGCACGCCGGTCTCGATCTCCTGAAATAGAGCATCCACCGGCTGCTCGGCAAGGGCGGCCAGCATTTTCAGGTCAAAGACGTTTCCAATACACGCCGCCAGCGCCAGCACTTGTTGGGTGCTCTCGGTCAGTTTTTCAACTTTGCGCATCACAAACGCCGTCATGGTAGCCGGAATATCCGTGGCCCGGATCCGCGCCTCATCCCACCGCCATTTCTTTAGGTCATAATCGAAGGCCAGCGCGCCCTCTTCCGGCAGCGAGGCCAGGAATTCGATGGCAAAGAAAGGATTGCCGCCGGTTTTCTCGTATACCAAAGCCGTCAACGGCGCGATATAGCCGTTCTTACTTTGCAGGGCCTCCTCAATCAGTTGATTCAGCGGCGCGGCCGGCAGGTTTTCCAGACGAATCTGGTGGAGGATCACGGCTTTTTCATGGGTAAGCTCCTGGAGGGTGGCGATGAGCGGGTGCGAGTCCGGCGTCTCGTCCGTCCGGTAAGCGCCGACGAACAACAGATAGCGGTTCTCGACGTTGGTCAGCAGCCCCTTCAACAGGTTCAACGTGGCCGCGTCCACCCATTGCAGGTTGTCTATGAAGAGCACCAGCGGGTGCTCCTTACGGGCGACCGCGCGGACAAAACTCTGGAACGTCTGTTGAAAGTGGTATTGCGCCTCAGCCGGGCCGAAGTCAGACGCCGCTTGCTGCGGGCCGAGGATGAGTTCAAGGTTGGGGAGCATTTCGACCAGCAAGGCGCCGTTGTCGCCCACCGCCTGGAGAATTTCGGCGCGGTGGCGCGCCAAGCGTTCCCCGCTCTGCATAAGCATCTGGTTGACCAAATCGGTCAATGCCTGGATCAGCCCATAGTAAGGCATATTTTGCTGGTACGCATCACACTTCCCAACGATAAAATAGCCGTGCAGGGCGGCGACGCGCGGCTGAATTTCGGCGGCCAGGGAAGATTTGCCCACGCCGGGGTCGCCGGAGATCAGCGCAATCTCGCGCGACCCCCGGCTCACCCCTTCCAATGCCTGGTGCAACGTCTGAATGGCGGCTTCGCGCCCATACAACCTTTGGGGGATTTGTAAGCGTCCGGAGAAGTCGGCCTGACCCAGGGAGAAGCGCTCTATCTTGCCGGCGGCGCGTAACTGGGCCAGACAGTTCTCAAGGTCGGCGATCAAGCCATAGGCAGACTGATAGCGCTGTTCGGGATTCTTGTCCAGCAGTTTCATCACGATCTCTGCGACGACGGGCGGCGCGTCTGGGGCGATTTCACATACCGGCTGCGGGGATTTGGCGATGTGGTAATAGACCAGCTCGGCCGGGTCGGCGGCGTCGAAAGGCAATTGACCGCTGAGCATTTCGTACAGTGTCACCCCCAACGAGTAAAAATCGGTGCGATAATCCACCGCCCGGTTGGTCCGCCCGGTCTGTTCCGGGGAAATGTAAGGCAGCAGCGTTCCCCAATCGGCTACATTGTCCGGCTGGCGATCTTTGAGGTAGGCATACGCGGCCGCCCCGAAATCAATCAGGGTGACGGTGGGGCCGGGGAAAGCCACCAGGAGATTGTGGCTGCTGATACTTTTGTGGATGAGCGTGCGCTGGTGGAGATCGCCCAGAACGCGCGTGACGGCCAACGCTACTTCCAGGATTTCGCCCAGACTACGCCGTTGCTCAACCAGGGCGCGCTTGACCGTCTCGCCCTCGACATAATCCAACACCAGGGCCATCCGCCCGTCAACTGTCAGTTTCTCCCGCGCGCGCCGGATACCGGGAAGCGCGAGGTCTTTGGTGATTTCGTATTCATTGACCAGGCGCGCCTGCTGCCGGACGGTGGGCTGCTCAGGTTGCAGCAGTTTGATGATCACCGGCCGGCCATAGTCGCTGGTATCCAGGCGATACACCCGAAAGTCGGCGTCGGTATATAAACATGGCAACTGCAATAGGTCTTGGATTGACAGTTTCATTAGCTTACTCCCTTCCCGATTCAGTGCATAATGAGCCTTTTACACTGGCCTTAGCTCTTTCCCAGGCTTGCTGCAAGAACACCAGGGTTCCTGCGCGGACCTCCACCCGGACTCCGAAAAGCCGGATAAATTCCGCTGTGTTGCGCCGCATGGCGGCCTCAGACATCACCGGCGTGGGCACGAGCAGCGCGCGTTCATAATGGGCGAACAGCCGTCTGGCCGTCGCCGGGTCGTTGCCGCAAAAATCCTCGCCAAATATCCGCGGCCAGTGATGCGTCCAGCCGGGTATCATAAAAAAAGTGCCCGGCGTCTGGCATTGTTCGGCAAAGTAACACGCCCTTCCCCCGATGAGTAGTCCCACACAATCATCTACCGGATGGTCTTCATCCATCGGGATAAACACCGGCACGCCCACGTCCAATAATTCCCGTGGGTTTTCCAGAGCGTTGCCGCACAGCCCATAGCCTAACAACAACGCGTCCATGTAAGGGCGCAGTTCGCGGGCGGCCTGGATCAAAGCGCGCTGCAAAATCTCCCGTTTGCGATGCAGCGCAAATTCCAATACGCGCACGATGACCGTCAACGGCTCCGCCGGCGTCGGTTGGAAGCTGTGCAGATGGGGAATCCGCTGCACCAGCGGGCGTCCCTGCGCTTCCAGCGCCGCGATCAGCCGCGCCGATTGGGCGTTCTCCACCACCACCACCCGCGCCACCTCGCTGTCGGCGCCCAAGATGTGCGCAAACTCCAGTTCCAGGATTTCGCACGTCAGAATACCCAGTACACTCATGGTGATCTCGTTTTAGAAAAAGCGCGCCAACTCAAATACTTTCACAGGGCAGACGCGCTCGCAGCGCCGACAGGCCATCCCGGCGCAGCGGGCTTGCTGCAAAACTAGTCCTGGTGTATTCGTATCGGAGACAATGGCGAGGGCGTTTTCAGGGCAGGCCACGACACATTGCCCGCACAGCGTGCAGCCATCCAGGCTGACTTGCACCGTTTGGCCCACGTCAGAAATAATCGTAAGTCCTTGATGCCCCAGATCGGCAATATCGCGTTCGACCACGCGGATCACTTCGGGGAAGGGTTCTCCTGGCAGCAAGTCGGGCAGGCCATACTTTTTCAGGAATTGTCTATACATTGGCAACGGCATCCCCTCGGTCCAGTACGAGAGTTCCAGGATGTAGGCTTTGTTAAAGGCGGGGGAAGTGGCAAACATGCAATGCGTTTCCCGAAGTTTAACCGCCAACGTTTGCAGGGTGGCGAGGGTGTGGGGGTGAAATGCCAGGTCGCGGGCCATGGCCAGCGAGGTATTGCCGACCTGATAAATACGCTTGACGCGGGAGGGAACGAGGCCGACCCGCAGCGCCTTGTGGGCGTCCACATAAGTTCCTGAAGCCCCGGCCATATAAACCGTTTCGATCTTGTCCGGCGCGATGCCGGCTTCATGGCAGAGGGTCAGATGGCCGGCGCGCACCGCGCCGATAGCTTTGCCTGCGGCTACCAGGTCCCCTTCAGTAAACACAATTCTCCCGCCGCAATGCAATTGCCCGTCCGCCGCGCGAATGTGCGGAACGACGGCTAACCCGGTCGCTATGGCCTGGTCTACCAGCGCAATGACGCCGGTTCCGGTAATCCCAACCGGCCATGCCAAGCCGACGTCCATAAGGCGGCCATCGGCAAGGGCCGCCAGCGGCCCGGGTCTGGGGCGCATCTCAGCATCCAAGACCCACAGCCGGGCGCCGCCCGTGTCCGGCGTCAGGTCGGAAATGGCGCCGGGCGCGGCCAACATCCCCCAGGTAATCTGCTGGCCTTCCAAAGCCGGGCCGGCGGCGGTGGAACCCGTAAGGACACGTCCCTTGTGATACAACACGATCTCCGCATTGGTGCCGTAATCCGTTGCCAGAGAAGTTTCGTCTCTCTCCAACATCCCGGTTTGGAGGATCAACGCCAGCGTATCGGCGCCAATCTCGTGGCGCACCGCCGGAGGGATGATGACTTCGCAGTGGGGGGGCAGGGCCAGGGACGGGATGTCCCGCGCCGACAATACGGCGGCTTCGCGCGCGGGCGGAACGACCCCCAGGGATTCCAGTTTGCGGGGGCCGGCATAGGCCAGATCGCGGATTTCGCTTCCCTGGAAAAGGGACAGTTGAATGGGGTTGCCGCACAAGGCCAGCCGCACCACCGGCGCGGGCGGCATTGGCAGGGCGGCGATGACTTGGTTAACGGCGACCAGCAGGAGCCGCTGCGCCGTTTCTACCCCCATCTCTAGCGCGAAATGCAGGTGATCCATCACATTCGCCCCCGGCAGTGGATGGCGTGTCGTGATCGCCGTCCCGAGCGTTGTCCCAGAAGTGAGATCAAGCGCCTGCGCGCGAATCCCACTGGTGCCCAGGTCTACCGCAATCGCTAACTGTGGTGGCATAGGTCTATCTGCCCTTCAAAGACTGAAAAACCGGGATTTAATGCACGAACTTGCTATATGCGGGGGTATGTGCTACGCAGTCCCTGATATAGCAGCCCGGTTTGCAAAATCCCGGTTTAGCGGCGGAGTCGCTTTACAATCCGTAGGACGCCGGTTTGAATCCCTTGATTTTGCTGTATTTGTGTACACACAAGTCAATGAAATCGGCTTCAGTATCCGGCAGCCCTTCCAACTCCTTGATGTAACCCACCAGGGACTCTTTTTCAAACGCCGTGAGTTGGAGATTGGGGTCGCCGAGCAGCAGGGCGCCGGCTTGGAGCGCCGCGGCTTTGCCCCGGCTGTACATACTGGCGTTGTTGTCCACAATGGCCTTGCCGATGATCCAGGCGTTATCCGGGCACAAGATGAAGCTTTGCGGGTCGCGGTAACGGTCGGAGGCGACCAGACAGGCTTGGAATTCTTTCTGATAGCCCAGCGCCACCGCCGCATTCATCGCCGCCGCGTCATACCCCAGGATTTCTGTAAACACGGCCGGCGTGGTTGCGCCAAACATCTCGTGGTACTCCACCGCCTCATTAGACCAGAGATCGCAGACGGCCCCAATCGCATTGCCGATGAGCGCCGAGTGCGCGCACGCGCTGGTCTTGCCCTCGGTTGAGATCGGGACCCCCGTGATAGCTTTGATGATCGGATTTTCATACCCACAGTCTTTGCCCGGCCCGGTAGCGCCACACTCATACGCCACCAGACTGCGTCCGGCCGCGATGGCGCGCACCAGCGCGGCAAACGTGTGCGGCACATCCTTCGAGGTGAACCCGCCGGCCAGGAACATGGCCGTGTTGGCCTGGGCGCAGTCGGTATCGCCGCCGGCGATGCAGTGATGCCGGCGCGCAATGTCCACGATTTGCATCCAGAGCCATTCCATATCGCGCCCACCCAGCACCGCTTGCCCGAACAGCATCCCAGTGATGTCGTTGCGGATGACGCAATGGTCGGTGATCTCCTTGCCGCCGGTAGACTCGATGGAAATGATGTCGGCGTAGGGCGCACACGCCTCAAAAGAAGCCAGGACCTGCTGCGTGTAATCCGAGTCACGCATATCCACCATGTCCGGCTTGCGCAGGTCGGCGATGGTGGCGCGATAGGCGGTGCGCAGGCCATACTTTTCGAGATACTCGTCCAATTGTCGGGCCGTCTGTGCCGCGATTTCGGCGCCCCACTGCGGATTGTTGGTCATCTGGAAGATGTGCTCGTTTTCAACGACCAGGGTGGGATGGCCCACGATCACACAACGTTCCAGGGCGTCGCCGTTGGCGCGCTCATATTCCCGTAATAACGTCTTCAGATTTTTCTCGCTGCCTGGGCGCGGGTGGGGTTTGATTTCAGGGATGACGTACCCCCCGCCGATGCTCAGGCCGCGGCGGGTTTCAACCGGCGTTTTAGCCGTGCCAAACATCATATCGGCGAAATTGTCATAAGCCATCGTATTGCTCAGCTTCATTGCTTGTCCTCCTTAGCCGTTTAAAGTTGCGATTTTAAAGGTTAGCCATTCCACTTGGCGCGCATTTCTTCCCAGCTCATACCGGATAGCGCGTCCGCGGCCATCTCCGGGGCTTGGCTGGCCTCTTTGCCCCAGATGCCCATGTCAAAGCTCGTGACGAATTCCTCGCTGACGGCGCCGCCGCCGCAGACAAAGGGGATGTTGAGGTTGTGTGCTCTCAATTTGGCCGCGATTTTGGGGAAGGCCGTCATCGTGGTGGTCATTAAAGCCGTGCCTGTCACCATGATGGGCTGGTGCTTCTGACACGCGGCGACCACGTCATCCACCGGCACATCGGCGCCTAGATTGATCACCTCGAAACCGTTGGCGTTTAACAAAATGTTGACGATTACCTGGCCGAGATCGTGAATATCGCCTTCGGCAGTATGCGTCACCACCTTGCCCTTCTTTTGCACCGCCTGACCCATCTGCGCTTCACACACGCTGATGCCCACGTTCATGGCATCCGACGACAGAATGACTTGCGGGAGGAAGTAAGTGCCGGCGTCCCACAAACGGCTCACCTCGGCCATGCCTGGAATCAGCCCTTCATTGATGACTGCGAGCGGGCTGCGGGTTGCCAGGACTTTTTTGACTATGGATTCGATGGCCTCGTCATCTCCTTTGATCACACAGTCGGCTACCTGTTGGAGCAGTTCATCGGCCGAGACCCGGCGCGCTTCCTGGCGCGCCACTTCCGCACTGATGTCATAGCGAGTAAAAATACTTGCAATCGTTGCTGTCCGTCCCATTGCGACCCCTTCCTTTCTTTGAAAAACAGGTTGATTACCTACTGGCGCCGTTGCCGATCAATGGCATCAGTATCGGCAAGAGGTGGGTATACATTTCCTGCTTCGCCACGTAGGCTGCCGCCCCGGCCTCCAGCGCATCGGTGCGATAAAACGACTCCTGGTGAACGGTCAACATAATGACCGCTGGCGCCGTATTGATGGCTTTAATCTGACGCAGGGTGGCAATCCCGTTCATGTGAGGCAAAGTGATGTCCATAAGGATGATGTGGGGCAAAGTCTGCCGGACAATTTCCAGGGCTTCCTCGCCGCTGGCGGCTTCGCTGATGGTACAGGTTGGGAAATTTCCCTCTAGCCAACTGTGCAGATTGCGGCGGAACAGGTCATGATCCTCGACGATCAAAATTCGCGTGGGCATACCTACCTCTTCCTACTCAAATGAGTATTGCTTCTCATTGTAGCAAAACTGCGGTGGGATGTCTGTCAGAAAAGGGGGACTTTACGTGTAGGAAAATGGGGACAATTTACGTCAGGGGTATCAAACCTTGCTGGATGGCGAATTTGATCAGGCCGGAAAGATCGTGAATATCCAGCTTTTCCATCAGGCGTTTGCGGTACGTGTGAACACTCTTGGGGGAAAGGTAGAGGAGCGCGCCAATCTCATTGTTAGACTTGCCCTCCGCAACAAGCTGGAGGATTTCTTGCTCGCGGGGACTGAGGCAGTCCAATGGGCTAGAGGGGCGGGCCAGGGCTAACTGCCGTTTGTAATCGGTCATCACCTGGTCAGCGATCGCTGGCGAGAGATAGTGATGACCGGCGCTGACCACCCGGATGGCCGTGATCAACTCGGCGCCAGCCGAGTCTTTGAGCAGGTACCCTTCTGCCCCGGCCTTTAAGGCACGGGTAACATACTCGGCGTCGCAGTGAATGGACAAAATGATGACATGGATAGCGGGACACAGGTCGCGGATCTGCCGGGTGGCTTCAATGCCATTCAGGCCGGGCAGCCCAATATCCATAATCACGATCTCCGGGCACAACTGCGCGACCTGACGCACCGCCTCCCGCCCATCGGCGGCGTCACCGACGACCCGAAGATCGGGCTGCGCTTCCAGCATATAGCGCATTGCATCCCGCAGGATGGTGCTGTCTTCGGCCAGAAACAGGGTGATCCCGCTCATGGCAACGGCGCCTTGACGCTAAGAGTGACGCCTCGACCCGGCGCCGCCTCGATCTGAAATTCTCCGCCCACCGCCGCTGCGCGTTCGCTCATGTTCAACAGTCCCCAGCCGGTTTCGTTTCTGGTGGTGGTGGGGCGTGTTACCTCGAATCCAATGCCATTGTCACTAATCATCAGAGTGATGGCCTCGGCGTCGGTGGTCAGGGTAATGGTTACCTGGGTGGCGTGGGCGTGCTTCGCCACATTCGTTAAAGCTTCCTGGAGGATGCGAAATAGCGTAGTTTCTATCAACGCCGGTAAACGCTGGGGCAGTTCGGGAACTTGTACGGTGACTGCCAGTCCCGTTTGTGCACTGAAACGTTCGCCATACCAGCGCAAAGCTGGCCCCAGACCGTAATCATCCAACACCGAAGGGCGTAATTCGGCCATCACATTGCGTATATCGTCGGTCGTTTGTTTGATCATATCCAGGACATCCGCCACGCGCGTCACAAAGGTCGGATGAGCCGTCTCCGGCAACAGGGGCGCCGCCTGATCGCGGAGAATGTTCAGGATAAACCCCATTGTTGAAAGGTTTTGCCCTACCCGGTCGTGCAGTTCGCGGGCCAATTGCTTCCGATCATTTTCTTGCACCTCAGCCAACCGGATCGCCATTGCGCGTAATTGTTGGTGGCTTTGACTAATCTGTAGCAACAGGCGATCTTTTTCCTGTTCAGCATGTTTGCGTCGGGTAATGTCTCTAACGACGGCTACTACCCCGGTAAAGACATCGTTGAGCAGCATGGGGGAAAGCTTGGCCGCGTACCAGTGAATATCAGCGTCTATTTTGAGTTGATATTCAAATTCAACACTCTCATTGTTTTTGCTCTTCTCAAACGCGGCGTGTAATGGCGCCCCAATATCGGGCGGCAACACCTCGGAATATTTTTTCCCAATAAAGGCTTCGAGAGGCAAATACAACCACTTCTGAGGCGTATAGCAATGGGTGAACCGTTCCTGCCCGTCAAGCACAAAAACCCAATCGTCCATCGCGTTGAACGTCGCATACAACTGATTCTGGGATTCTGCCAGCGCGGCTTCTGCCCGCTGATGTTCGGCAATTTCGTGCTTCAACCGGGTGTTGGCCTCCAACAGCTCCCGGTTGAGTTGCTGGGTGGCGGCGACTGCGTGGTCAAGTTCTATGGTCCGCAGGCGAACTTGATATTCCAGATGCGCGGTCAACTCGCGGATGCGCAGATGGGTCATCACGCGCGACAATACTTCTGGAAGTTGAAGGGGTTTGGTGATGTAATCCATTGCGCCGACTTCAAACCCCTTGATCTTGTATTCCGTTTCCGTGAGCGCCGTGACAAAGATCAGTGGCACATCCTGGAGGGGCTTCTGCGCTTTTAGTTGGCGGCATACTTCAAAGCCATCCATATCCGGCAGCATCACATCCAACAGGATCAAATCCGGCGTGACCCCTTTCACGATTTTCAGAGCATCGGCGCCGTCGGTCGCCGTCAAGATATTGAAATGGTAGGATTCCAGGTAATCGGCGATGATTCCTAAATTGATTGGATTATCGTCTACGATCAGGATGGTGCATCCGGCTAATTGGATTAAAGGAGTGTCCATTGTGTGTGCCCTTCCTGTAGCTGGGTGGCCCTAACTTCACTAAACTTTCGCATCCACTCTGTATGTTGTGCGAAACTTCATCCCGTCATTCCGAAGCGTTGCCCGCAATCCGATTAACCATTTCCAACCTTACGCCGCCGACGTAAGATCATATCCATATTGTACTTCATGACATTAGCCGTAGCAATGTAAATTCGCATTAAGGAAAAAGCAGCATGAACAGACAAATCAGGCATCATAAGCCCAGAGATCACCGCAAGGAAGAGAGGTGCGGTCGTGGCGCGAAGTGAAGCGCCGCCGGCGCAACCTACCTGCTGACGGCCAATGAGGGCGACGCGCGCGACTACGACGGCTACAGTGAAGAGTTCCGAATCAAGGACATTGATCTCGACCTGGGACGCTGGTTTACGACAGTGACGCGGACTTCGAGCAGATTGCCGCGGCGCAGGCGGCGTGATGGTCTACGACGTGGCCACCCCGCAGGCGCTGGTCTTTGTGGGCTACGTTCCCAGCGCGTCCGGCGACGTCAGCCCCGAAGGGTTGAAGTTCGTGCCCGCCGCGTACAGCCCCACCGGCGCTGCGTTGTTGGTAATTGCGAACGAGATCAGCGGTTCAACGGCGGTTTACGAGGTGTTGTCGGGAGAAACCGCTCCGCTAGTGGTTTGCCTGCCGCTGGTGCTGCGGCAGAGTGACTGAAATCCAATACTGTCTGCATCATGTGATGACGCTGGCCCCTTCCGGTTCGTTAGAAGGGGCCAGCGTCGTTTGCTTCCGGTCATCCTGCCATCGCTCGCGGGCAGGCTCGCGAGAAGTATCGCATAACCGTTGCGCGGAGCCAACGCACTCGTCTTGCTTCTTGCCTGCAACGTCACCCCACGGCCAGATAGATCAGCATGAAAACCAGCAGATAGAGCGCAAAAGGGATCAGCCAGAGCAGTGGTCTGAGGGCATCGCGCCAGGCCGGGAAACGCGGCGTTTCTGTGGGGGGCGGGGTGGTGGCAATCAACCAACTTGGCGGCAGCAGCAGCGAGCTGTACACCGGAATGAAAGCCCACACGTAAAGCAGCATTTGCAGCCAGTAGGCCAGGGTGAAGAGGCTGACGTCACCCGATAAGATGCCCAAAAGCGGGCCGACGACGCCGTCAGCGCCCAGTTCGTAGATGCCGCCGAGGCAGAGCACCGTCGCCGCCGAAAAGCGCCGGCGCGCCTGGATTTTGACGAAGCTCAGGCACATCACGATGTACCAGGGCATGGTCATCAACAGGTCGAGGATCAGGTTGGGGTGTGCGGCGACGCCCTCCGCGCCGAACAGTTTCTCAAGGAGCAGGAATGTGGTTTCGATGACGGCCGCGTTGAAGGCGCCCAGCAGCACGGCGTTGCGCAGGGGACGGCGGGCCAGTCGGGGCAGCCACCACGGGTGGGTGAGCCGCAGCGTCAGGGTATACAGTCCCGCACTCCAGATCGAGGCCATCAACGTCAGATTTTCTGGAGTTGGCTCGGATAAAGCCGCAACCACCGTCAGCAACAGTCCACCGCCGGCGCCCAGGCCGACGAGCCAGAGCCACCAGCGGCGGCGGGAAGGTATAGATGTTGGATACGTTGACATTGGACCACCTCAAGATTCCGCACTGAATTTCGGAGAGCGCAGGGCTTTTATCACACTCCACAGAAACACGATGCCGCCTAGGAGCGCATGGTTTAGCATGTTGTTGTCCTAGGCTGTCATAATAACCACATTTCCTTTTATTACGCATAGCCCGACTCAACGTTGATCTTCTCTCTGAACGCTTGTTGTGAGGAATCTCTTGGGCGTAGAGCGCCGAGACGCGAAGGATTGTGCCAGGTTTAATTGACGCCTCTATAAGTTCTATGGAATTCTTTGCGTACTCTGCGGTAAATTTACACGCATTTGCGTACGGCCTGACTCTAGTCCAGGCCAACCGGACATATCCGCGCGACAAAGCCGCCCCGCCCCGCCATCTCGACTGTCAATGCCACGGCGCGCGTCACCGCAAGCGACTGTAGGGCAAACGCACGCGGCGCGGCCCCATCGTGGATGAGCGTCGCGGTGTAGTCGCCCTCCGCCAGGAATGTCAGAGGGACGGCGACGGGCTGCGGCGTCGTCAGGCCGTTCAGCCCGGCGACGTACCACACGTCTCCCTTGCGCCGCGCGATGACGAGCAGCGCGCCGGGGACGCCGGCGAGGTGGCGGGTTTCGTCCCACGTCACCGGCACGACTTTGAGGAAGTCCTGCACGCCCTGCGGCTGGCTCAAGTAGGCGGCGGGCGTGTCGGCGAAGTGCTGCAAGCCGCTCTCGAAGGCGACGGACAGCGCCAGCTCGTGCGCGTTGGTGGTCAGGTGCGGCTGCTTCTGCGGCGCGTCGCCAAAGATGACGGGCGTGTAGTCCATCGGGCCGACGGCGTTGCGCGTGTACGGGTAGATGGTGTGCAGGTGATGCGCCACGTCCGCAAACCGTTCGCTCCAGTACTGCTCCGCCCCGGCGACCGCCTCCATGCTCAGCAAGTGCGGGAACGTGCGCGACCAGCCGCGCGGGACCGTCGCGCCGTGGAAGTTGACCAGCAGTTTGAAGTCCGCCGCGTCCCGCAGGATGTCGTGGTAGAGCTGCATCACGTACTGCTTGTCGCTCTGCATGAAGTCCACCTTGATGCCCTTGATGCCCCATGCCTGAAGCCGCGCCATCTCCTCCCGACGCCGCGCCGGGTCATTCATGATGTCGCGCGGGCCGGCGTCCAGCACCTGGTTGTGCGCGCCGCCGGAGTTGTACCACAGGAACAGGCCCACGCCCCGCGCGTCCGCGTAGGCGATGAGGTCGCGGATCGCGCCGTTGCGCATCTCGTGCCAGCCGTAATCCACCAGCGAGTACTCCCAGTGCAGCCCGGCGGCCAGATCCACAAACGGGACGAGCAGGTGGTAGTCCATCTGGCTGTTCATGTCGCTCCACCAGCTCCACGAGACGCGGCCCGGCTTGACCCAGGCCGTATCCGCCAGGACGGACGGCGCGCTCAGGGTGTAGACCAGACTGGATTCCACGGCGACGCCCGCCGTCGGGCCGATGATGAACGTGCGCCAGGGCGCGTGGAAGGGCAGCGTCACCGTCGCTGTCTGCGGCGCGACGCCGTAGGTCTCCGGTTCTTCGGGCAGCCGCGCGCGGTAGCGTCCGCCGGGGGCGTCCTGCTCCAGGTGGATGCCGTAGAACGGCGTGTCCAGCCCGGCCTCGGTGAGCAGCAGCCAGACGCCGTTGGGATTGCAGATGACGGGGAAAGCCCAGCCGGTCGGCTCCGGGGCCGCCGTCCCGATGGCGACCTGGCGGAACTCGTTCTCGTAGGCGGGCGCCCACGTCGCCACCTTGTCGTAGGGCAGCATCCAGGCGTCGCCGTTGGGCGGGATGTAGAAGCCCGTCGTCTCGCCGGTAACCACCACCGTCTGCCCCGCCGGGCCGGGGAAGCCGTAGCGGAACGCCACGCCGTCGGGATACGCGCGCACCGCCAGTTCGAGCAATGCGCCGTCGGCGTTCTGGAACGTGAAGACTTGCTCCACGCCCCGGTGAGCAATCGCGCTTTGCTTGCCGATGAGCATCCGGTACGTCTCGTCAATCACGCGCGTATCCGACGTGGCGATCCACGTCAGTCCCGCCGTGAAGTCCGCGTCGGCGCGGACGATGCCGAGAGGCGAGCGCTCGATCACCGGCGTCCCGCGATAAGCGACCGCGTAATACAGCCGCGTGTCCTCCAGGATGAGGGTGTAGGTCAGTGTTTCAGCTTCGTTCGAAAGTTGCCAGGTTGTCATAAAATCTCCTTTACTCCACCGGCTCCAGGCGGAAACAATCCACCTCAATGCCGCCGCTGCCGTTGTACAGGCGAATGGTGTTATCGCCACGTACCAGTTGGACGATGCCGCAGTCCACCTCCTGCCAGTCGCTACACTGCGGGAAGGTGATGCGCTTGTCGTAGCGCTCTTCGGCGACGCCGGGCTGGTCAATGAGCGTGTGGTTGACCAGCACTTTGTTGTGTTGCTCCCCCTCCGGGGCGACGTAACGCACGAACAGGCGATAGCGCCGGTCTTGCCCGCACTGCGCCATCACGCTGACGCCGTAGTTGGACTTGTCGAAGCCGGTGACGTAGCCATGACCGGTGTAGCCGGGTCGGTCGGTAGCCACGCGCGTGCCGTGCAGTTGGCCGCAAGCCGCCGCGCCGTTCTCCGCGTCGAGCAGCAGCGTCACATGCGAGGGGCCGGGCGTCGCGCCGGGAGCAGCGACGCCTTCTTTGCTGGGGATGATCGGGCGGAGCGTGCCGTCGGGATTGTAGTCCAGATAATCGGCCATCAGGCTGCGACATTCGCTGATGCCCGAAATCCACATGCTGTGATGGAAGGCGTACCACTGCCCCTTGTACTGGATAATCGAGCCATGATTGGTGCCGGCCTGGCCGGGGAACACGGGGATGTATTCGCCGCGAAACGTGTACGGGCCGAGCGGGTGGTCGGCGGTGGCGTAGTACATGTGTTCGGGCCAGCGGTTTTCGTACAGGCCGGGGTACGACAGGTAGTACGTCCCGTTATATCGGTGGACCCACGGGCCTTCAAACACCCACGTCAGTTGCTCCGTCAGATCCACCGTCGTGCCGGGGACGGCGGAACGGAGATCGTCGGCCAGGCGGCAGCCATAGCAATGGCCGCCCGCGCCCCAGAAGAGGTAGGGCGCGCCGTCGTCATCCACGAACAAGGCGGGGTCCTGGCCCCATTCCACGCCTTGAATGAAGCCGATGTCCTGGAACGGCCCCTGCGGCAGCGCACTGATGGCCAAGCCGGTGCGGAACATCCCGGTGGCGCGCTCGATGGCGCAGTAAACGAGGTAGTACGTGCCCTGCCACAGCACCGCATCAATGGCCCACATGTGGCTGACGGCCCAGGCCACATCCTTGAGGTGCAACACTACGCCATAGTCAATCCAGTTGACCAAATCGGTGGAAGAAAAAACGTGATAACTGACCATCGTATCGTGGGTATTCGTGCCGGGCTGGTCGTGCGAGGCGTAAATCCACAGCCGGTCGTCCCCCGGCCAGACGTGGGCCGAGGGGTCTGCCGAATGAACGGTAGGAATAAGCGGGTTCATCTTCCACCTCCTAGAATTTGCACAGTTTCCGCTGCGCCATCTGGGAAAGCGACGTTGTGCAGCGTTGCCTCGGGAGAGTCCTTGAGGACGATGACCGGCTCCCCGCTGCACGGCGCGATGTCCAGGTTTTCCAGCGTCAGTCCGGGCGCGTCGGCGGCGACGATGGCCGGGCGGAAGTCCGGCCCGCCCAGGGTGAAGCGCACGTTCCGCAGCGTCACCCCGCTGGCGTGACGGATGTAGGCCGCCCAGGCGGGCAATTCGCCCCACATCGTGAATTCGGGGTAGTCGGTGACTTTTTCCGGCACACTGTCCAGGGCGTCCAGCGGAATCTCCGCGTGGGCGCGGTCGGCCCGGCCGCCGTAGCGCACCTGGACGTTTTCCAGCAGCACGTCTTCCACCCGCGCGCCGGGGATGCCGGTGATCGAGCCGGGGATGAGGTTGTGGGGCGTCCCGGTCTCGGAGTGGTAGTCGGGCGGCTGAGGCGGCACGTCCACCTCGATGTCCCGCAGGACGATGTCCTTGATGGACCCGACCGGCTTGTGCGGATTGCGGTGGCCCAGGCGGATGGCGAAGGCGTTGCCCGTGTTGGTCCCCCTGGCGCGCTCCACCGTGATGTCCTCCACCACCGCGCCATCCACGGATTGAATCGCCACCACCGAGCGGTAGGTGTTGCGCACTGCGATGTCGCTGACGTGGATGCGCCGGAAGCCGTGTTGCGAGGCAGTGCCGAACTTGAGCGCGCTGGCGCGCGAGGCGAGCGTGCAGCGCGCGATGGTGATGTCTTCGCAGCCCGTCCCGTAGAACTCCGACTTCAGGCACAGGGCGTCATCGGCGGAATTGATGTCGCAATCCAGCACGCGCACCCGCTTGCAGTCCACCAAATCCAGGCCGTCGTTGTTCCAGTATTGCGTGCTGCGCACTTTGATCCGCTCGATCAAGAGGTCTTCACAGTTGCGGTACGTCTCCACCCAGTTCGCGGCGTTGCAGAGGGTGATATCGCGCACGGTGACGTGGGTGCAGTGGTTGAACTCGATCACCTGCGGGCGCACGGCCTCGGTGGGGCGGGTGAACGACCCATAAATGCGCTCCAGCAAGACGCCCTCCCGTTGCAGTTGGTAGGGATTGAAGGTATAGGGCGTGCCAAACGGACTCGCCATCTCGATGTCCGCGCCCTCCACCGCGTGGGGGAAGAAATCCAGGCCGTTGCCGCTGGCCTTGATGCGGTCAAATTCCCTGACCAGTTCCGGCGAATTGCCGTCTATCGTCCCTGCGCCGATGATGGCGATGTCGCGCTGATCTTTGGCCGTGATAAGCGCAGGCCAATGGTAACAACGGTAGTCAGCGAGTTTGGCGCTGCCCAGGATCGTTGCGTCCCTGTCCAGTTCCAGAGTGACGGCGCTGCGCAGTTCAAGCGTGCCGCAGCGGTAAATCCCCGGCGGCGCGTGAACGACGCCGCCCCCCGCCGCGTGCGCGGCCTCAATCGCCTGCTGGATGGCGGGTGAGTCGAGCGTTCGCCCATCGCCGGCGGCGCCGTAGGCGCGAACGTCGAATTCATACGCATGTTGTTGAGAATTCATAGCTTTCCTTTCAAGTGTGTAGTAGGCAACAGCACTTTAAAAAACAACTCTGACGTGGTATCATGACGGGATGAGTAAAAAACATATCCATTTTCGGCATGGTTTAAGTTAGATTAACAAATTGCCCACAGGCCATCTTTGTGGCAGAATTGGTTTGCTGAAGACCAAAGCTGAAAAGAGGTGACCTGTGGGTGCAAGAAGAGATGATATCACGAGTATGCAGCGAGCACAAATCGCGATTGAAGTTTTGAATACCGAGCGCCCGCGCGGGACCATCACCCGGTTGGCCGAGGAATACGCGGTTACGCGACAAACGATTTACGAAATCGGTGACGCCGGAGAACGGGTGCTGCTCGCCGGGCTGGCACCCGAGCCACACGGGCCGCAGCCGCGGGAGCGAACGATCCATGTAGATCGGAATCGCTTGGTCCGCAGCGTGGTGGCCCTGACGAGCGCCGGGGTGAGCCAAAGGGGCGTGCCGCGGTGTCTGGCGGAACTGTTGGATACCGAACTGTCGCCGAGTTGGGTCAATGGCGAACTGGCGAAGGCCGAAGCGGCGGCGACCACGGTCAATGCGGGTTGGCACCCCGCCGTAGGAGAGACGTTAGCGGGAGACGAGATCTATGCCAATGGCTTGCCGAATTTGCTGGTGGTGGGTAACGATTTGTTGTACATCTATGCCCTGACCCGGCAGCCGGAGTGTGATGGCGACACCTGGGGCTGTGTATTGTTGGACGCCCCAGAAACGCCACAATTTGCCAGCGATGCGGGCAAAGGCTTGGCCGCGGGGGCGCAGCGCGCCGCGGTCGCGGTGCATCAACTGGATTGGGACCACTTGCTGCGGCCGCTGTGGGGGCAGGTGGCCCGGCTGGAACGCCAAGCCTACGCGGCACTCCAGGCAGCTGAAGCGCGCGTGACCAAATTTGACCAGGCTAACACGCCCAAACGGCTGGCGCACCACTTCGCCGCTTGGCAACGGCTGGGGGCTGAGGTGGAGGAGAAGATTGCCCGCTACGACGCTTTGTGGGCACTGGCTCACCAGGTGGATGCGCAGTTTGCGTTGATTGACTTGGAACAGCGCCAGGTGCGCGATCCGGTAACGGGGGCGGCCTCCCTGCGCGGCGCGGGGGAACAGTTGCGCGCGTGGCCGGGGCGCATCTACGAGAAACTGCATACTAACCTCGTCAATTGGGCGGAAGCCCTGTTTAGTTATCAGCCGCTCCTCGCCGCGGCGCTCACCCCGCTGATAGAACGCTGGGGGGCCGCCGCGATTCAAGCTTTGGCGTGCCTGTGGCAGATTGAGGCCGATGAGAAACGCCATCCTTTGCCCTGGGGCGAACGGCAGGCGCGACGGCTCCTTTGGGAAGAGAACCTTGACACGGCGTTCTCTCTGCTGGGGCTTGACCAGCTTTGGCTGGCTTGGGATGCCTTGAGCCAGACCTTGAACCGTTCGTGGCGCGGGAGTATGCTGGCGGAGTGCGTCAACAGCCTGCTGCGGCCTGTCCTGAATGGGCGCAAGCACACCGATCAAGGATGTCTGGAGTTGTTTCGCTTCCTGCATAACGTACAGCCCTTTGCGCGCGGCAAACGCGCGGGCTATTGCCCGGCGCAACTGGTCGGACTGGACGTCCCGGATGACGTACTCACTTTACTGGGACTGGCTCCAAAAGTGTCTCTGGTGCCGCCGGAAGTGTCAATCTAACTCTTCGGCTTTCTGAACCATGCCGTTTTGGCCCACGATTTGCGCCTAAAGGCGCGGTTCGAAGGGTATTTTTTCGTGGGCGGGCGTAGCCCGCCCACGAAAAAATACCTTCCTGAAAGCGGCTTTAGCTGCAAGACCCGGCACAGCGGCGCAACGCCGCTATAATTTTCGGATAGGTTCTTAGCCATTAACATAGGCGGGGCAGGGGAGGGCCGGGGGGGGGGAAGACGCAAGCATACGGGTAGGTAGCGGCGTCGGTGAAGTCGCTGCCGGTGAGGGCGTTCCACGCCACCCGCCCGCGTCATCACGACGCGGGCGGGTTTAGGGGTGAATATGGTGCTATGAAGGAAATCAGATGCCCCAGAGAGGATGCGAAACCCGGAACAGGCGTTCGGTGGAAGACGGTTAGAATTGGCTGTAAGAAAAATGCAAAAAGGGTGATTGTGACTTATGACGCGGGAAATTGGGATAAATGTCATACGAAAAAGCATTGCCGAGATGTGTGAAATTCCAATGTATGCGAGAATAATGTGTGATAACGCAGGCTTGCCGCGCGTATCCCCGGCATTGTGCCGACTTGGAAGACTCTGGGTGGGTAATGGGGCGGGCGGTGAGTCGGGGCCACTGATACAGGAATCCGGGATCGGCGGCGCTGGGGGGCAGCCTGGTTGCATCCCTTATAGAGAAACTATTTAGAAGTGGCACAATCGAGTACCTAATATCTCGTCAGAAGGGCAGTAAAAGCGCAATTTACCCCAGAAATAGCCCCTGGAAATGGGTAGTTGGAAGCCCGATTCTGCCAACTTTAAATAGTTTCTCTATTAGTTAATGAAGGGACTCGCGTATCACGAGGGAACGTGACGGAGAGTAGCGCGTCGGGACCTGGCTTCAGGCCACTGAGTTTACGCCGCTGTTACTCCTCCCCTTTGGCCCCTTTTGGCCGTAAATCACTGGCCCCATCTCGGACGTAAATTGACAGATGGCCTCGATAGCCACGGCACCCTCCGGCGTGGCTATCTGCGTCCCGGCGACAAAGCACGTTATTGGCCCGCCGCTCGAATTGCACGCCCCGCCGGTACAGCCGCTCCCCGCGCCCGGTTGGGTGGTTGGCTGCGGGCGGGCCGTCCGTGCCCAATACCCCAGCGCGCCGCCAATGGCCCCGAACACCGCCCCGCCGGCCATCGCGGTCACGATACCCTGGGTGGTAATCGGCTGGCCGAAGAGGAGCGAGGTGGTAATGTACGTCAGCCCGCCGCTCAACAGCCCGACGAAGGCCCCGATCTGCATCGCGGAGCCGAAGCCGGTCGCCAGCAGCGACAGCGGGGCGAAGTAACCCATCAGAAAGCCGCTGATCAGCCCGCTGGCCGCGCCCGTTCCCACGGCTCGCCAGAAGTCGCCATCGCGCAGGTAACATTCCAGGCCCTGGCCGGGATGGGAGAAGGCGTAACCGGCCGCGGCAAACGCCGCTCCGATCAGCCCGGAGGCCAGCGCCGCGCCGACAAACTCGCCACTGGGGTCGGTGTAGAGCAGGGGATTATTGAGCGCGTAGGGATACGGATTGAGCGTCCCCGGCAAACTCAGCACGCCCGGGAACGGATCCACCTGCGTAAACCGGCCCGTGGCGGGGGCATACCAGCGCGCGCGCAGGTATTGTAGCCCCGTCGCGGCGGATGTCCATCCTTCGCTACGCTCAGGACAGGTCTCGCCGGTGTAGCCGAAGGGGGAGGTCGGCGTGGTGGGCTGCGGCAGCGGCACGCCGCGGGATATAAAATAGCGCGAGGCCGTAACATCCCCGCGCTATTTCAAGTCCCCCCACCTACGCTCAAGACTTATTCACGATCTTGGTCACAGCTTGAACAACGGCCAGGGTCAGCAGAATAAGCAGCAACACGGCGAAGAAGGCAAAGAATACGACTGCGCGTGCGTCAGGAGACACCCTCAAGAGTATCAGCAGCAACCAGACCACCGCCCACAGCCACGCCATGCCTTGAATGAGCAATCCGCTTAAGGCCAGTTGCTTATCGGCGGTGGACCGTCCGCAAAGTAAGGCTACCCACCCCGGCGCTGTGAAATACCGGAGAGCGGGCGCTCGCCCCTGTTGGCTCCAGGGGTGTAAAGCGTATCCTACTATCCAGTAGGCCAGGATCACGCCCATCAAGGTGATTTCACGAAAAAGCACTGGCAGCATGACGCCTCCGGTATGGAATGGCTATCACTGCGTCCGAAACAAAGGCGCAATAAGTGTAACTAATCCACCTATGACCAAATTCGAAAGGAAGCAAATAGTAAAAATGTCCATCCGTTTCTGATAGTCTATCTTAACCAGTATTAGCGGAATCCACAACACGCTCATCACCAGAGCGCCCAATTGAGCAATCATTCGTCCTATTTCCATACGGTTATCTGGTGAGGGTCTCCCACAAAGTAACGCAACCCATCCTGGAACTTGAATCCATAGCTCCTTGTGTTGCATCGAGCTTTTAATAATGCTACGTTGCCCGGAATATGAACTCCACCATAATATTAGACTTATCCATAACCAAAGGAGAATCTCGTTGATAAGTGGCATGGGCTTCATGGTGTTAGCCATCCTATGATAGTTTCTAAAACTTGAGAAAGTTTGTCAACAGTTGCATTATTTGCTATTTCCCATACAGAGGAACGAAAGAATTCTTGCTTGCTCCCTTGCAAGACTTGCTCGACGGCCGTCCATAAGAATTGATTGGCATAGCGACCCCCTATATTCTCGTACACTTGGGGTACTACAGATTTGAGCCAGACGCTGTCAAACTCTGGCGAAAGTGATGGACCTGTGCGTGCGCCTATCACTCCACCCACTACGATATTTGCCACATGTCCGACCGGCGTGAGCGACTTGATATCATCACACACCACTGCCGATACCACGTATTGTATCTCATTTGCCAATGCGCCGCGAAAAAACGCCGCCCATCCCGCGCCCCCGAGAAATTCCGGGAACGCGCCAAACACCGCGCCTACGCCCACCGCCACGATGAACTGGCGCGGATCAAAAGTCCCGAACATCATGGCCGGAATGGCATATCCGATACCGCTGGCGGCGCCGCCAAAGAAAGCCAGTCCCAGGCGTGTCATTACCAACCCGGCCCAAGGGCTGACAATAAAACTGGATATTCCCAGGGCGCTGAGAACGATCAATCCGCCAAGCATCTCGCCTTTGA
>JAKQHY010000033.1 GCA_029555965.1 Chloroflexota bacterium
GCAGTCCGATTTCCGTCAACAGCCGCTCCCGCAGCCAGGGATGCGGAATGGGCCGCGCCAGCTTGAGGGCAGCCTCGTCCGGCGGCGCGAAACGTAAGGCGACCTGCTCCCCCGCCAACTCAGCCTCGATGCCGGCGACGCGCAGGCGGCGGGCCAGATCGCAGAACAACGGGGTCGGCGGCGCGGCCTGCGCCACCGGCCCGGCAGCCACCCGCGCGGCCAGGGTTGCGGCGTCCGGGCGGCGCACCGACCGCGTGTTGAGGGCTTCGCGGACAGCCTCGAACGCGCCGATGTCCCGCAGGGTGTAGTTCTCCATCTCACCCTGCACCTGCCCCCACTGCCCGTCCATGTAGGCGTGCAGCTTATCCGCTGCCAGGTGGATCAATCGGCCCCAGTAGACCCAGCCGACCGTGCTTGGTTGCTCCAGCGCCGGGCCGCCGTTCCCCAGGGTCAGCGTCTCCATCCCGGATTCGGGGAGTCCTGCCGTCGCCAGCCGCGCGCGCAAGGCAGCCTCGTCCGGCGCGGCAAAGGGCGGGACTGTCGCCGGTTCGCCTTCCGTATAGGCGATCCGCCCCATCACGGCTTCCCGCACCTGCCCGAAGTTCATCCGCCGGTGCAGGCTGGCGAAGTTGAAGGCTAACTCCACCGGCGTCCCGTCCGGCAGATGGGGCATGGCGGCGTCGGGCAGAATCTGGCCGACCACGCCTTTCGTTCCGTGGCGATTGCTGAGCTTGTCGCCGACGCGCAGGGGATAGGGTGTGTCGAAGCGGCGCGCGCACGATTCGCTGATGACGATGCCATCTTCAAACGTCCCCTCGCCCCACGAGACGAAGGCGGTGAGCAGGTTGCGCCCGGCCCAGGCCGCGTCCGGCTCGGCGCCGGTCTGCACCAGGGCCGGTTCCGGCGCGGCTTGTGGAATCCACTGGCGCAGCATGTTCGCGCCCATCAGGAGACGGTTGGGATCGTCGTGTTCCAGGAAGGGGATCAGCGAGGCCGACAGGCCCAATCCGGCAGCCGGACGGTCATCCACCACGACGAGCGCGCCGTCTCGAATCTCTGCGCCCATCGCCACCCGCAAGACCCGCCCGATGTGGGGGCCTTCCGGCGTCTCAAAGGGGCAGACGCGCCCCAGTTGACCCGGCGCGATCACCTGGTCGCACTCGGCGATCAGCAGGCTGCGCAGGTGCGTGTGGCGCGCCAGCCAGTTCGTCGCCTCCAACGGCTGCGCCACAGTGCGCATGAAGTCGGCGATCCAGGCGTCCAGCGGCAGCCACGCCCGCGCCAGGGCCGCATCCCACGGGAGATCGGGCGGCGCCTGCCCCAGGCGTTCCGCGATGAAGTCGTAGAGCTGCTCGCCCACGCAGCGGATCACAGCGGAGTCCAGACGCTCGTGGTCGGCGATGGGCAAAACTACTTTCGCTACGCCGTCACTCTGGAAGATGCCGGAATCGTCCGGCTGCGGCAGCGCGTCGTAGATGATCTCGACGTCGCCATGAGTCGAGGCCAACGCGATCACCACGCGATACGTGGTCGCGCCGGTTTCCGTTGCCTGATACCCGGCCAGCGGCAGCCGCGCCGCCAGCAACTCCGGCAGGCGTTCGTTCAAAAACTTGTCAAACGAGGCTTTATGCCAGGGTGTCTTACCATTGAGTGCCATTGTTATCCTCCTGGATAAAAAGGGGTCTAGCTTCCAGCTTCCAGTTCCCGCCAGTCGCGGGCCAGTTGTCGGCGGGCATAATGCAGGCGCGATTTGACTGTGCCTTCCGGGACGTCGAGCGCGTCCGCCGCATCCCGGATGCTCATCTCCTGCTCGTAGACCAGGCGAAACGCCTCGCGCTTGTCGTCGGGCAGCCGCGCCAGGGCTTGCCGGTAGGTGGCACGCTGTTCGGCAAGTTCCACGGCGGATTCCGGCCCCAACGAGGCGCGATCCACCATCCAGGAAGGGACGAGATCGGCGTCACCGTCGTCATCTTCTGGATCGGGGGGCGGCTCCAGGGGCAACTCGCGCCGCCGCTGGATCGTCCGCAGGGCATTGAGCGCCAGGTTCGTGGCGATGCGATAGAGCCACGCCCTGAAGACGCCGCGACCGTCCCACTGTTCAATGCGCTGCCACACACGGAGGAAGGTCTCCTGCGCCACATCATGCGCCGCGTCCTCATCGTGGAGGATGCAGGCCGCGTGGCGGGAGAGTGCCTCGGCGTAGCGCTCAAACAGCGCCTCAAACGCGCGCGCGTCGCGGTTGAGGATGCCGATTGCCAGGTCTGCGTCAGATAACGTTTGCATTTCTGCCCTCTACTGTACAAGACACCCTTCAGAAGGCAAAGGTTCACGACCTGGCGCGTCTCCGTCATAGCGCGTCCGCTGAACTCGGTGCGCACTTTGCCCAGCAGAGCGCTATCCGTCAGATGGACGTAGCCGCTGCCCGCGTTGTGGATGGCATACTTGCTGCCTTCCAGCGTGCTACGAATGTGATAGTTGTCCGCCGCGATCTGAGCGTCCTGATAAGCTCTGGCTCAAAAACTCTCCTCATGCCTAGTACATCCATCTTATTTTTTTTGTTTTATCATAAAGTGACTGCTTTGAGGATTTCGAGATCGTAGAAACTCCAAATCACTGGGGTGTGTTTCAAATAAGTTGCGTAACGCATATTCCGTAATCCATAAACAAAATACGCCCCAATCATCCGAAAGAAGCCTACTATGTCAACAGATAGTTATCACAACAAGGATGAGCGCATCACTCAAGTGGAAAACACTCTTGTGCCCATGTCTGCGGAAGCTCAACGCTACCGGCTATTTCTCGTATCTGACCAAAACCGGCTATGCCTACGGCCAGGGGACGGAGGGGGCCTTTGGCGACAACACGAACGCCGCTATCCCCGTCATCAAGGAGTTTTGGTGGAATCTGGCGTGAATTCCCATCGTCACCAGTGGCAGTGGGCATTTCTTCTGCGTGGATCTCGACCCTGGCTCGCAGGGGACAGTGGGCAAGTCATCCTCTTTTTGCACGACGACAAGGGGCGCTACTTCGTCGTACCCACTCTGAAAGAATGGTTCGTCTCGTCCCCCGCATTGGGAATTGGACGAGTGGGCCGGGCCAGAAGAGGAGGCCGGCCGCATCATCACGCTCTCGCTGCGCCACCAGGACTGGCGCGATACGTGGCTGGCCGCGCATCCTGAACGCCAGTCTGAGCTGGAGGCTTTGTGGCAGCAGGCGGCGGATGCAGTGATGAGCGCGGCACAAGACAAACTCCCCTACGATCCCGCCGCCGACTCGTGGCACGCGCCCACGCTGGCCGTGTGGCAGGCGCAGTAGACGGCGACTCGCCGCCTGCGGCGCACCGCCCCCCGCCCAATGACATCAGCGGCCCTAAGCGCGTCGCCTCAAATATTTGAGTTTGCTCCCATCATTTTTCTCTTGCCAGGCGGAATAAATCGCGTCCCAGCAAGATACTCCAGGGCACGGAGCCCAGCATACTCAGAAAAAGGAACATCAGACCTACACCGGGCGCCCAGAAGAGGGTCGCAACTGCAAAGGTAACTATCCCGATATAGGCAAGCGCCCGGCCAAAGACTTGGCTGCGCCGCATCAAAAGTGCGTTGATCAGGGAAGCCAAAGCGTTGAAAAATATGGAAATATGCCAGGCTGCGCCGTGGAACTGCACCAGCAGGCTTTCTCCGGCGGTCAGATAGAGGCTTTTATCCATTTCTGTTCCGGCAGACGCATATAAGTCGCTGAGTGTAAAGATCTCAAAAACCGGCCGGGCGGCGATCATGGCGGCCACCGCCACCAACCCGATGATCAGAGCGATCAGGGCATAGGCCTCATCCACCCGCCTGAGTGCAACGTACAATGCCAGGAAAATCACTATAGAAATCAGATTGGCGATCGAGACCCCCAGATCAAGAGCAATGAAAGCACCCCAGATATTGGTTTGAATCAAGGTGTAGATTTCTTGCGTAGGAGTAGTCCCGGCCGCATACGGCCAAAGGATGTACCCCACGAATGAGATCAACATCACCACTAAGTTCGCGAGGACGGCAATCCCGCCGAGACGATAGAGTTTTTTGTAACGCAGGTCGCTCATGGTATTTTCTGTGAGTGCGTGGGTCATGGCTTTTTCCATTGTACGACGACTCCACGTTATCCGGCAATGGCCGGAATTGAGAGTCCCTGCGCCCAGCGGCGAATCTTATCCCAATTGCGGAAGTCCATCGTCGGCGTAAAGCGCGCAAGCCAGCCGGGAAGCCCTAGCGCGACGCCGCGCCGGTCAATTCTGCCGGCGAACAATGCCTCGTCCACGGGGGCGATGCGGGCGCGTACCGGGCCATAAACTTTGTCACGCGCCGCTGCCAACTGCGCTTCGTCCTTTGACATCCCGGCCAGGCACAGGCTGAAAAGCGCCACCGGCACGTGGTTGAGCGCATCCTGGTTGGCTTCGACGAATTCCAGCGCTTCGGCCAGCCACTTGCTCCCGTGAACCGCGCTGCCGATGAGGACAAAGTCATACGCCTCCACTTGCGGCTTTTCCAAAACCGGGATCACGTCTACTGCAAAACCGCGTCCGCCTAACGTCTTGCCGATTTCAACGGCGGCTTCTTGCGTTGAGCCGGAAAAGGTGGCATAAGCAATCAAGATACGTTTATCCATAGAGTTTTCTCCAAAGGTAGCAGATGAAAGGACAACGGCAGGCGGATCGGGCGCCGCCGCCGTGATGCCGGAGAGGGTCATCCCTACGGCTGCCGTTGAAAGGCAGCCGATTTTTAGAAAATTTCGGCGTGAAAGTTTGATACCGGACGCTGAATTCTCTGGTGTAGATGTCTTCATTTTCCCCACCCCAAACGGTAAAAATCTCGGCCCATCAAGCCGTACCAGATCACCCCGCCTATCGTAGCCGCAAGTGACAGAAGCGGCCCTATTACAGGAACGAGGAATCCCAACCCGCCGATGGATACGACAAGCCCGGAATAGGCCGTTGCTTTGGTGAAGGTGGCGCTTTTCAACATCAGCAGGGAAGCGATGACGCCAGAGGCGCCGACCAGAACCATAGACGCCATCCAAGCGGTCCCATTGAAGAGCGCGTGCAGGGCCTCGCCGGCTGCCAGGTATTGATTCTTTGCGACTTCGCTTGTGGCCGCGGCATACTGGTCGCTGAGATAGCTCATCTCGGCCAGCGGCCTTCCGGCGAAGATGAGCGTGTAGCCCATCAAGCCCAGGACCAAAGCGATGAGGGCATACGACTCGTTGACCTCTTTGAGCGCGACGTACATCGCCAGCGTTATCAGCGCCGCAACCGGCATAATCAGCACCATCAATAAATCGAGGGATATCAATCCTTCCAACAGGTTGCTTTGCAAGCTGGCGAAGATGTCGGCGACGGATGTAACGCCGGGCGTATAGGGCCAGATCAAATAGGCCACGACCGCGAGTACGATCGTGACCGGAAAAATGAGGCAAGTAATCGCCCCGATTTTGTAGAGGTCAATCCAGCGCGGGTTTGCGTTCTTGGTATTTGTGACCTGATTCTTTTTAGATGTTAACACCGTATTCCTCCTTGCAAAAATTGCAGTTCAATTTTTTCTTCTACTTTGAAAGAGCTGCGTGACATTCCCGCTGAATTGCCCATGTCCGGCATTTTTGTCGCAGCGTGCCCACGAGTTTTACAGCGCAATGACCACTTTGCCACGAGCGTGGCCCGCGCCGAGGTAGCGCAG
>JAKQHY010000236.1 GCA_029555965.1 Chloroflexota bacterium
TGCGCGATCCCGGCCTCAAACGAGCCGCGCGTGCGCGTGCTGCTGAAGAAGAACAACATCGCCAGCACCTTGTCGCGCAAATAGGGATGCGGTTCGCCCAGCGCCCGCTTGCGCTTCAAGTCCCAGGCGACGTCCAGCACAGTTTCAACTTCTTCTTTAGAAAAATCCAGGTCGCCGATGAGGTCTCGGCCACGTAAGTTCGTGATCATAGTTTATGCTCCTGTTGAAATTCTTTGATATGAAAGCCCCCAACACGTTGAGGATTCCGGATCCCCGAACTTGTTCGGGTGGTTATTCCAGCGAGTTTGCCTGTAGCCAGGAAAATAAAGCAGCACAATCCATCTCAGCGGTTAGCACCAGGTCATGTTTGTTATTCTTATGTTGATGGGGGATGAGTTCCAACCGATGTTGCCCATACGCCGCGCCATATTTCAAAGACAAGGCGCGAGGATCGGACGCATTATCAAACCCCACCAACACCGTAGTTCCCGCCAGCACATAATACGCATACTTCCGTGAGCCATCGGCCCGCCAGATTTCGCGCAAGTGTAGATGGTATCGGCCATAGTCGGCGCGTAACTCCAGGATAGCGACAGCGGGCAACGCCTCTTGTCGCACGATGACAACGTTCTGACAGTGCGCCTGTACCAGTGCAATTATAGGGTCAAAAGTTGCTGTAAGCGGCGCCGCCATTCTCGCAATACCTCCTGATCAAATTCCCAGGCAATCACATCGCCCTCCCATTCCTGTGTTTCTGGGTCGGCGTCCAATTGCGCGACATAGGCGGCATCGGTGGCAGTACGGTAGGCAAACAAATCGTAACCGCAGCCATACTTCTCTTCCCAGCGTTGGACGTTTTGTTCCAGTTCCCACAAGCGCGCGTGCGCCTTTTCCAGCGCGTAGCGGCGTACCGCTTCCTCCACACTGGCCTGGAACGGTTCCAAAATCGTCGCATAGACCTCATTTAATTGCACTTGCATCATCGCCTCATCTCCTTTGATGGAAGGTCAGCAAAGGTGTGTGAGTTTCGTGGGTTACTCCATCGCCCCCAACACCAATGCTAACAACGCCATCCGCATCACGACGCCGTTGAAGGCTTCCTGCCAGTAGCGCGACCAGCGGGTGATGTCTACATCGGTGGGGATTTCGTCCATGCGCGGCAGCGAGTGCAGCAGGATTGCGTCAGACTCAGTAGATGAAAAGTTTAGCTCACACATCGAGTGGCGGCACCCAGGCGGTGAGAGTCAAGACCAAGCCATAGCGGTCTTCAATGGCGCGGCGGAGAAAGGTGCGATGGCGGGTCAAGGAATACTCGGCTTGAGCTACCTGCCGGCCGCCGCGGCGGGGGCGCTGGCAGAAGCACCAGCGCAGAGCGACCCACAGGTTTAGAATCAAGAACGCGACACCGCTCAAGAAGAAACGGAGCGCCGGATTCCGGGCCGTGGTGCTGGCGTGGGTTTCCCGCAAACTGCGATAGCTGCCTTCAATGCCAAAGCGCGCCCGATACCGGGCTTGAATGGTCGCGGGCGTCACGTCTGCCAAATGCAAGGTCACATACAGCAACCATACGGCGCGCCGCTGCCCGTGGCGCAGGGCGTAGGTGCGGACGACCACCACGGTGGTTTCGTAAGCCGCGGGCGTGCCGGCCTTGAAGGTGTACTGGGTAGTGTAGCTGCGGCGGCCCACGCACAGGGCGCGCGTGCCGCCGGTCTTGCCTCGCAGCGGGCAGGCCAGGATGGTCGGGTAGGTTTGGGTCTGCAAGTACGCAATCACGGCCTCGCCACAGAAGCCCTTGTCCAGATACAAGCCGGCCACGGCAATGTCGAGCGCCACAACTTGCGCCAACAACCGCCGCAACACGCTAGCTGGAGAGTCTTCGGGCAGCACAAACGCCAGGGCCAGGGTGTAGGGCACTTGGTGATGCAGCACATACACCGTGGCAATCCGATAGAACCAGGTAGTGCCACTTTTGGCCGGCCCGCGACACGCGTAGAGTTGCAGCAACGGGGTCTTGCCATAGAAGGGCTCATCGTGGAAGTCCACCGCCACCGCCTGCGCCCGGCGGCGCAGCCGGCGCGGCAGGTGCTGGCGCAACTGCGCATTGAGGTGCGCTTCCCACTGACTCAACTGCTCCACGGCGAGTTGGTCATTGAGATAGTCGCGCACACAGGCGCCACTGGGTGTCGTGACCAACTCCCGGGTGGTGGCTTCGATACTCACCCCATCCACCGAGGCTTTGACCACGATATCACTCACTACCTCTGGGCCACAACTGTAGCCGGTAGGCATCTCGGCAAACAATGTGGTTAATTGCGTCGCGATGAGGGCATGGGCTTCGGTATGCGTCAACTGTAACGTCTGCAACCGCTTCCGGGTTTTCATGGGCTACCTCCTGACGATTTTTGACGCATCATACCCTAAATCGAATTTTTCATCTACTGAGTCTGGCGCACATTGGAGCCATTGCTTAAATCTATCCATCATCTTTGTCATTTTCTACTCGTCCTTGATGGCTATCTTCACAAAATCACTCCCATCACGCAAAAGAAGGCGTGCTTTCGGGGTATATAAGCCAATATGAAGCTGACACCCCTCACAACGCCCGCCTGGCACAGTCAAGAAAAACCGATCTCGCAAGCGTATACCGGTGGGCCACAGATGCGTGGGATAGGCGTCGG
>JAKQHY010000047.1 GCA_029555965.1 Chloroflexota bacterium
GGAGAAGGGGAGAAAGGGGGAGGGGGAGACAAGGAGAGGGGGAGAAAGGGGGAGGGGGAGACAAGGAGAGGGGGAGACAAGGAGAGGGGGAGCAAGATAAGCAATGTTCCTTATTTCCTATTTCCTATTTCCTATTTCCTATTTCCTAACTCCTAACTCCTAACTCGCAACTCGTATGATAGCGCATCTGGAAGGTCAAATTCTTGTCGCCGAAGCCGGCCGCGTGATTCTCGACGTGGGCGGGGTGGGCTTTGCCGTGCATGTCCCCCTCAGCCTTACGGCGCGCGCGGGTGAACGGCTGTCTCTCTACACCTACCTCCACGTCCGTGAGAATGAGTTGGCCCTCTACGGCTTCCACGAGGAAGACGACAAGGCGTTGTTTGAACTGCTGCTCGGCGTCTCCGGCGTCGGCCCTAAAGCGGCGATGAGTTTGATGAGCGTCCTTTCGGTGGACACACTGCGCCGGGCGATCCTCAACCAACAGCCGGAAGTCCTGTCGCGCGCGCCCGGCGTCGGGAAAAAGACGGCGGAGGCGATTGTGTTGCACCTCAAGGACAAGCTCAAGCGGCAGGTCGGCCCCATCATTGAAGTGGCCGAGGACGACGCCGACGTGATTGCCGCCTTGACCTCACTGGGCTTCAGCATCGTAGAGGCGCAGCGCGCCCTGCAACAACTCCCCCGCGACGCCAAACTTTCCCTCGACGACAAAATCCGCCGCACCCTGGCGATGCTCGGTAAGTAAGGTTTTAAATGATAGGACACAGATAAACGCGGATGAACGCTGATTTTAAAAAACTCATCTGCGTGCATCTGCGAAAATCCGCGTCCATTTTTTTCTTCCTGCTCTGTGTTTTAACCGCTTGTGTTCCTGCGTTGCCCCGTGTGATCAAAATCGGGCTGGTGGCCCCCTTTGAAGGCCGTTATCGTTCCATCGGTTACGACGCCATCTACGCGGCGCGGCTGGCCGTGCGCGAGATCAACGCGGCCGGCGGCGTTAACGGCTGGCAGTTGGAACTGGTCGCTTACGACGACCGCGCCGATTTGGAGATGGCCCGCGCCGCCGCCCGTAACCTGCTGACCGATCCGGACGTGGTCGCCGTCATCGGCCACTATCGCCAGGAAACGACGGCGGCAGCCGGTGAATTTTACATGGCTGGCGAAATGCCGTTGATCGCGCTCGGCGGCTGGCTGACGAATACCACGGGCGTATGGCACCTCTCCCCATCTCCGGAGACCCTCGCCGCGCGGATGCTGACGGCAGCACCCGTTATCACGCCCGCGACGGCCGCGCTCTGGGGCGACGGCCCGCTGGCGGCGGCGCTGGCAGCGCAAATGCCCGCACAGGGGTATCGGCGCATCGCTGACGGAGATGGCCTTCCCTGGCCGGACGTGGTCTTCAGCACGCTCCCCCCCGCCGATGCCGCCGAACGCCTGGCTGCGCCACGCGCGCAGGGTTGGGCTGGCATCCTCGTCGGCGACGGCGACCTCCTTTCCCCGACATTCACAGCGATTGCTGGCGATGCTGCCCAGGCAGTTTACGCCGTCACCCCCTACCCGCAGCCCTCCACTCTGCCCCAGTTGGAAGCGTGGACGGCGGCCTATCGCGCCGTCGGCCCGCATGTCCCCGATCCTGGCCCTTACGCTCTGCCGACGTATGAAGCCGTCTATGTTTTGAGTGAGGCGCTCGCGACGGCAACTCAATTCGGCCTCCCCACCCGCAGCAGCGTTATGATGGCCCTGTCGGGCGTCCGACGTGTGGGGATGTTGGGGACTGTCACCTGGGATATGGAATCCAGCTTCTGGCAGGATGCGCCAGTGTATGTGTACGCGCCGTAAGATGGGATGAGACCCTAAATCACAAAACTTCCTTGCTTGCCCTGGCCTCTGACAGTGTCCGCGAAGGGTCACGTCTCAGGGCATAGCCGCCTTTCCAGCGCATCCACCCCAAAGTACAACCCCAGGCCCAGCAGGGCCATCGCCAACACCCCGGCGTACATCCGCGGATAGTCTATCAATGTGCTCCCCTGAAGATAGATGTAATAACCTAACCCGTAATTTGTGGCGAAGGATTCCGCGACATAAAGTACCGCCATCGCCGTGCCGATGGATTGGCGCACAGCAGTCAATACAGCGGGGATGCCGGCCGGCAGGTAGACGAAGCGGAACAGCGCCCGCCGCCCCGCGCCGAGGCTGCGCACGCTCAACAGCAATTCCGGGCGGATGGCGGCGGCGGCGTCGCGCACCAGCACCAACACCTGGAAGAACAGAATCAGCGTGATGAGGGCGATTTTGGCGAGGTCGCCCACGCCCAGGAGCAGCAGCACGATGGGCGCGAGCACGACTTTGGGGATGGGGTAGAGGACGTAGAGCGCGGGCGCGACCAGGCGGTTCAGTCGCCGGCTTTGGCCGAGCAGCAGGCCCAACGGCGCGGCCAGCGCGATGGCGAGGGCGATGCTCGTCAGCACGCGGTACGCGCTGACGCACAGGTGCAACCCCAACTCGCGGGGCAACTCCCGCGCCAGCACCGGCAGCACGACGATCGGCGCGGGCAGAATAGCGCGCTGCGCCAGCAGCGCGGCGGTTTGCCATGCGCCAAGCAACGCCAGCAAGGCCAACCATACATCTCGACCGTTCAGAGTAGGGCGGTTTGCCATAGGTGGTCGGCATAGTAACATGGATTGGGCAAATGACCACTGCTCACTTGTAGCAGGTCATTCCTGCGCTAGAATCAGCATCAATGATCGCCACGCCGAATTTTTTCCGTTGAATCCGTTAAATCCGTTGAGAGTGTTCTGGAATCGAGCGAGGAAAACATGAAAAAGGTAATGGATTGGTTCAAGTCTCCGGTGTTTGCGGGGGATGAAGAAAAGACGGCGCGCGCGCGGCTGCTCAACGCGATTGGATTGCAATTTGTGATCACACTTGTGCTGGCCGCCGTTGTTTACGTTCCCTTCTTTGTTCAGCAAAAGCGTTACAGTTGGCTGGTCATCCTGACGCTTTTGGGTGCATGGGCGATTTCCCATCATTGGGCCTTGCGCGGGCGCCTCCGTTTGGCCGGGATTTTGACGATTCTTGTGGCCTGGGCGATCTTTTTCGGCATGGCCTGGTTTTCCGGCGGGGCCATTGCGACGGTGATGCTTTATATTGCCGCCACGATTGTGGTGGGTTCCTTGCTGTTGGGGGCCAGGGTGGGCAACCTGCTGGCGATCTCCAGCGTGCTGTTTGGATTGGTTATGGCTATTTTGCACGAGCGTGGGTATGAATTCCCGACAGTGCTTACTTTTTCGCCGTTGCGCGAGTGGGCCGTCTTTGCTATCGGCGCCGGGTTTATCATCAGCACTATGAACCTGGTCATCCATAACCTGCAAGAAACCCTCGCCTTTGCGCGCCAGGAAAATGTTGCGCGCCGGCAGGCCGAGGCCGCGCTGCGAGCCAGTGCGGATCGTTACCGCTCTATGACCGAACAGATGAGCGACCTGGTCTTTACCACCGATGCCACCGGCGTCATCACCTACCTTTCCGCAGCGACGCCTATCCTGTTTGGTTGTGCGCCCCAGGCTATGGTGGGGCGCCACTTCACTGAGTTTTTAAACCCCGCCGCGGTAGACGCGGCGCTGGCAGCCTTTACGGAGATGATCGCGCATGGTAACGAGGCGCCGGTGCTTACCCTGGAAATGAAACGCGCGGACGGCGCGTTGTTTCATGGTGAACTGAAAGCCCAACGGTTTGAGGACGCCGGCGAAGTCGGCGCGTTGGGAATCATCCGCGATGTCAGTGACCGGGTTCAGGCCGAAGCGGCGCTGCGCCAGAACGAACAGCGGTTGGTCTTTGCCCTCAAGGCCACCAATGATGGCCTGTGGGATTGGAATTTGTTGACCAATGTGGCTTACTTCAGCCCGCAGTATTACCGCATGTTGGGCTATGAGCCGGACGCATTTCCGGCCAATTACGAAAACTGGCGCGCGTTGGTGTATCCTCACGACATCGAAGGCTGTGAAGGGGCGCTACAAGACGCCATCGCCCATGGCCATGATTTTGACATGGAATTTAGATTGCGGACCCAGGCCGGCGACTGGAAATGGATTTTAGGGCGCGGGCGCGTGATAGAAACCGACCTCCAGGGCCGCCCGGTGCGGATGGTGGGCACGCATGTGGACATTACCGAGCGCAAGCAGGCCGAACTCGAAATTCGTCGTCGCACCGAGAAGCTGGCGGCGCTCTACGCGATGAGCCGTCGTGTTAGCGCCTCGTTATCCCTGGAGCATTTGATCTTGGCGGCCCTTGAGGAAATTTTCACCGCCGTGCGCCCTGACGTGGCTTACTTTTTTGTGCGGGATGGGGAGCGCCTGCTGTTGCAGCACATCGCGCCGGAAAGCGCGCGGGCGAAACTGGAGATTCCCGAACACCGCGTGGGGGAGTGTATGTGTGGGCTGGCGGTGACGTATGGCAGGGCGCTCTATTCGCGCGACATCTTCGCCGACTTACGCTGCACCTGGGCAGAGTGCAAAGAAGCCGGATTCCGTTCTTTTGCCGGGCTTCCCCTGTCCAATGGCGCTGAAATCCTGGGCGTCATCGGGCTGGCGACCACCTACGAGCGGGATTTTGAGAGTGAAGCGGAATTTCTGGAGACGTTGGTGGGCGAGGTCGCTATCAGTTTCCAGAACGCGCGCCTCTACGAGCAACTCAAGGCGCGCACGGTCGCCTTGGAGTCTGAAATCGCCGAGCGTCAGCACGCGGAAGCCGCGCTTCGCGAAAGCGAAGAGCGCAACCGCCTGATCACGGAGATGACCACCGATTATATTTTCATCGTGGATGTAGCACCGGCAGGGCTGCTGAAACTGCGCTGGGCCTCCGAGAGTATGACGCGCATGACCGGCCGGACGATAGCGGAGGCCGCTACGTCCGATCTGTGGGCCAGTATCATTCACCCAGAGGATGCCCGTAGTTTCTTCGGTTTCATTCAGAAAATGCTCACCGGCGCTTTACCCGGTGTGATTGAGTGCCGCTCCTTCAGCAAAGCGGGCGAGGAACGCTGGATTCAAATTAACGCCTACCCTCGTGGGGATGCCAATGGCGTCGTGGTCTCTATTGTGGGCGCGATCAAGGATATTACCGAACGCAAGCAAGCCGAAGAAGCCTTGCGGATCAGCCTGGAAAAATATCGCGTGCTGTTTGAAACCTTGCCGGTGGGCGTCGCTATCACCGATGAACACGGCCAGATTGTCGAAGCCAACCGCGCTTCCGAGCGTATCCTGGGCTTATCCCGCGCGGAACATAGCCAACGCAGTATCACTGCCCCAGACTGGCGCATCATCCGCCCGGATGGCGCGCCCATGCGGGTAGAAGACTATGCCAGTGTGCGCGCCCTGCAAACCTGCCGCCAGGTGGACAACGTCGAAATGGGCGTCTACAGATCCGATGGCAGCGTGGTCTGGCTCAATGTCACGGCTGCCCCCATTCCATTAGCCGGCTATGGCGTCGTCATCGCTTACACCGACATCACCGCGCGCAAGGAGATGGAAGAGCACCTGCGACGGCAGGAACGGCTGGCCGCCGTCGGCCAGCTCGCGGCCGGCATCGCCCACGATTTCCGCAACCTGCTCACCACCATCATCCTCTACGCGCAGTTAGGCCTGCACAAGCCCGATCTGCCTGACGGTGTGGCGCACGGACTGGAAACCATCGTGGGCGAATCGCGCAAAGCGACCGAGCTGGTGCAGCAAATCCTCGACTTCAGCAGTCGAGGATTGATCGAGCGCCGCCCGCTGGAACTCGGCGACTTCACCCGCAAAGTGATGACCGTCTTGCAGCGCACCATCCCGGAGACCATCAGCATCACCCTGAACGTGCAGGCGGGGGAATTTGTGGTCGCAGCCGACGCCGGCCGGCTTCAGCAAGTCTTGACCAACCTCGTGATCAACGCCCGCGACGCTATGCCGGTGGGCGGCCAACTGCGCATTGGATTGGAATGCTTTGTGCTCAAACCCGACAGCGCGTCGCCCACGCCGGAAATGATCCTAGCCCCGCAGAACCCCCCATCGGTTCGTCCCAATTCAGCCTGGGTGTGCCTGTCAGTGGCCGATACGGGGACAGGGATGACCGAGGAGGTGCGCGCCCATCTGTTCCAGCCGTTCTTCACCACCAAAGAGGAAGGCAAAGGCGCCGGGCTGGGGTTGGCGCAGGTGTACGGCATCATCCGGCAGCACGACGGCTACATCGGCGTGGAGACGGCGGTGGGGCAGGGGACAACCTTCCGCCTCTACCTGCCGGTATTCGAGGCTGAGGCTGCGCCGTCTATTCCGGCAGAATGTCCCCCCGCGCCATCGGGGCAAGGCGAGACGATTTTGTTGGTCGAGGATAACCTTATGCTGCGCGACGCCGGCGAGAGTATGTTGACGACGTTGGGCTACCGGGTGTTGCCGGCCGTCAACGGACGGGAGGCATTGCAGGTGTATCAGCAGAACGCCGACATCGCCCTGATCATCACCGATCTGGTCATGCCGGAAATGGGAGGCAAAGCCCTGATGGAGAGCCTGCGGCAACTTCACCCGGATGTGAAAGTGCTGGCCGTTACCGGCTACACGCCGGAAGAGGACATCGCCGAACTACGGGCCGCCGGCTTCCGGGACGTGATTCACAAACCCTTCGACATCGAAACGCTGGCGCAGGAAATTCGGCGCGTGCTGGATGAACCGGCGTAATCCACAAAACGGTTAGTATCACAAAGTCTTCGCCGCTATAGTCACCTGCGAATGAATTCGCAGGCTGATACAGAAAACCCGTTAAAACGGGTTGACAACCAGCCGCAGGACGGTGAATTGAGTGCGTTTTTAACGCACTTTGCCTAGCAGCCGATGATTTCAATCATCGGTGCGCGGGTGGCGAAGACTGCGTGACAGTAACCAAAACGTAAAACGTGATGACTTCACAATGACAGCCTGACTCCGCTGAAGAAACTGACTATCTCACGCAAAGGCGCAAAGACGCTAAGGGAAATGCAGAGCAATCCTCATATTCTTCATTGAAAATCCTGTTTTGCGTTATAAAATTTAGTCCGATCTTAAAAATCTTTGCGCCTTTGCGCCTTTGCGTGAAACTTCCTCCTTTTTCCAGGGGAGTCAAGCCTCACGTTTCACGCATCATCAAAGACTTGGGTTATAATACACTCGTGATTACCCATACCGACGACCATACTCCCCTGTGGCAATGGGGCTGTCTGCTGCTGCTTGTCGCCTGCATCCTGCTGGTGCTGGTGGCCGGTCTCTGGCTGCTGACCAAACCGGCGGCAGTGCCCACCGATCCGCGCCCGACGGCCATCGTCTGGACGGCGACGCCCACGCCCACCCCCACGGCGACGCCCACCTTGCCCGCCTCCCCCACAGAGGTGGGCGTGGGTGTGCGGGTGCGCGTCGTTGGGACAGGCGCCGCCGGCCTCAGCATCCGCGCGTCTGCCAGCGTCGCCGCCGAGCGTATCGAAGTCGCGGCGGAAGGCGAAGTCTTCCTCGTCGTGGATGGCCCTCAATTCGCCGACGACCTGACGTGGTGGCGTCTGCGCGACGAAGCCAACCCGCAACGCGAAGGCTGGGCCGCGGCGGATTATTTGACGGTTGCCGGAGAGTGAGGGGGAGACAAGGAGAGGGGGGAGGGGGAGAGTGGGAGAGGGGGAGCACTGATTTCCCACAACCCACAACCCCCAACCCACAACCCATTACCCATTACTCATTTCCCAACAAGGAGCTGATCAATGGACAAAGACGCCGCCCAACTACGGGCCGAGAAACTACGAGAAGAGATTCGTTATCACAGCTATCGCTATTACGTGTTGGATAGTCCCGTCGTCAGCGACGGGCAGTTTGACGCGCTGGTGGATGAACTGCGCGCCATCGAGGCGGAATTCCCCGACCTGGTGACGCCGGATTCCCCCACGCAGCGCGTCGGCGGCGCGCCGGCCGAGGGCTTCGTCAAAGTGACGCATCCCGCGCCCATCCTGAGCCTGGACAAGGCCACCTCGCGCGAGGAAATCTTCGCGTGGTACACGCGCATCAGCAAGCTGCTGCCCGCCGACGCCCCCACGCCGACCTTCGTGGTCGAGCCGAAATTCGACGGGTTGACAGTGGTGCTGCACTACCACAACGGGCAACTCGTTCAGGGCGCGACGCGCGGCGACGGGCGCGTCGGCGAGGACATCACGGTCAACCTGCGCACCATCCCCGCCGTGCCGCTGCGCATCCCGGTGGCCCCGGACGGCCCGCAGCCGCCCGCCACCCTCGTCGTGCGCGGCGAGGTGCTCATCCTGCTGAAGGATTTCGCGGCGCTCAACCAAAAGCTGGCTGCCGCCGGCGAAGCAACGTTTGCCAACCCCCGCAACGCCGCCGCCGGGTCGCTGCGCCAGCTTGACCCGCGCATCACCGCGCAGCGCCCGCTGCACCTGTTCGCCTACAGCATCGTCGCGGCGGACGGGCCGACGCCGCCGACGCAGCGCGAATCGCTGGCGTATCTGCGCGCGTTGGGCTTCCCGCAGCCGGAGGAAATCGCCACTTGTGAGACGCTGGAAGCCGTGAGTGACTACTGCTTCGGGATGCACGCCCGCCGCCCGAACCTGGGGTACGAGGCGGATGGGCTGGTCATCAAGATCAACGATCTGGCGACGTGGACGGCGCTGGGGGCGGTGGGCGGCCGGCCGCGCGCCGCGGTCGCCTACAAATTCCCGGCGCAGGAAGCGGTCACCCGGCTGCGCGACGTGGAATTTTCCGTGGGGCGCACCGGCGTCGTCACGCCGACCGCGCTGCTGGAGCCGACGCCGATTGCGGGCGTCACCGTCAGCCGCGCCTCGCTGCACAACTTCGACTTCATCGCCGAGCGCGACATCCGCATCGGCGACCAGGTCAACGTCAAGCGCGCGGGCGACGTGATCCCCTACGTCACCGGCCCGCTGCCCGACCTGCGCGACGGCACGGAGCGCGCGATTGCCCCGCCGCAGACCTGCCCCGCGTGCGGCGACCCCGTCGTCCAACCGGAGGGGGAGATTGCTTACTACTGCTTCAACGCGGCGTGCCCGGCGCAGTTGACGCAGAAGCTCACCTACTTCACCCACGTCCTTGACATCGAGGGCCTGGGCGACCGCACTGCCGTGCAGATGGTGGAGTTGGGGCTGGTGAAAGACCCCGCCGATCTGTATTACCTGACCAAAACGGACTTGCTCAAGCTGGAGGGCTTCGCCGACAAGAAGGCCGACAACCTGTTGGAAGCCATCGCCCAGGCCAAAGAGCGCCCGGCGGCGCGCCTGCTGGCCGCGCTCGGACTCCGGGGTGTCGGCGGCGTCGCGGCCGGCGCGCTGCTCGCCGCGTTCCCCTCGCTGGATGACCTGGCCGCCGCGCCGGAGGAATCGCTGGCGACGGTGGAGGGCATCGGCCCGATCACGGCGCATAACGTCAAAGCCTGGTTCTCGCATGGTCACAATCAAGCGCTGATCGAGAAGCTGCGCAAGATCGGCGTGCGGTTGGCGGCGGAAGTGAAAGCGCCGGCAGCGGAGCCGTCCGGCCCGCAGCCGTTCGCCGGCCTGACCTTCGTGATCACCGGCGCCCTCTCGCAGCCGCGCGATGAAATCCAGGCGTGGATCGAATCGCTGGGCGGCAAAGTCAGCGGCTCCGTCAGCCAGAAAACCAGCTACCTCGTCGCCGGTGCGGACGCCGGCAGCAAATACACTCGCGCCCAGGCGCTCGGCGTCCCCATTTTGGATGAAGCGCAGCTTAAGGAAATAGGAAATCAAGGAAGAGAGGGAGAGGGGGAGAGAGGGAGAGGGGGAGACAAGAAAGCAACCTCTCCTGACTCCTAACTCCTAACTCCTATTCCCTATCTCCTATTTCGCAATTCGCAATTCGTAATTCGTAATTCGTAAAGGAGATTGCTATGTCTAACGAACATTTATACGCTTTGGTGATGGCCGGGGGCGGCGGCACCCGGTTGTGGCCGCTGAGTCGTCACACGCATCCCAAGCAAATGTTGCAGCTCTTTGGCGACCGCACGATGTTCCAGTTGTCGGTGGATCGGCTGCTGCCGCTGCTGCCGGTGGAGCATGTGTTGGTGGTGACAGCCGCCGAGCAGGTGGACGGCCTGGCGGCGCAGTATCCCTCGCTGCCGCGCGAGAACTTCATCGTGGAGCCGATGGGACGCGGGACGGCGTCCTGCATTGGGCTGGCGGCGCTCCACCTGCGGCGGCGCGACCCGGAGGCGGTGATGGTGGTGGTCACGGCGGATCACTTCATCCAGAAGGAGGAAGCGTTCCGCGAGACGCTGCTGGCCGCGCAGGAAATCGCCGGGCAAGGTCATCTGGTCACGTTGGGCATCACGCCGACCGAGCCTTCGACCGGCTACGGCTACATCTGCCGGGGCGCGGACCTGGGCGTCGCCCACGGGCTGCCGTACTTTCGCGTCAAGCACTTCACCGAAAAGCCCGATCTCGCCGCCGCGCAGCGCTTTCTCCAGGAAGGGACATACTCCTGGAACAGCGGCATGTTCATCTGGCGGGTGGATCGCATCCTGGAGGAAATCCAACGCTGGATGCCGGCCCTGTGCGACACGCTGCTGACGCTGGACGCGGTCCTGGATACGCCGGCCTATATGGAAACCTTGCAGCGCCACTGGCCGTCCGTCCACAAAGAAACCATTGACTACGGTATCATGGAGCGCGCCGACCGCGTCGCCGTCATTCCCGTGGACCTGGGGTGGTCGGACATCGGCGCGTGGCCGGCGGTGATGGCGCTGCACACCACCGACGCGCACAACAACGTCGTGGTGGGGGATGTGATTCCACTGGACACGTTTGACACCATGATCTTCGCGCACGGCGACCGGCTGGTGGCGACCATCGGCATCAACGACCTGATCATCGTGGACACGCCGGACGCCCTGCTGATCGCCCGCCCCGATCAAGCGCAGCGCGTGCGCGACATTGTGGATCAACTGAAAGCTGGCGGACGCGAAGATAAGCTGTAAAGGCGCGCTGCATCAAACGTAAAACGTGAAACGTGGGGTCATGACGTTTCACGTTTTATGTTTTATACTGCTACTTGACAGTCACCAACTTTCCCTTATGATTCTGGCGCGTTGACGTTGAGTATAAAACAGGAGATTATTGGGGAGAGTCTAACCCACGCGGTCGGAGATCGGCCAAAACGTGTAGGGCCTGCGCAAGGAGGATGCTTTTTCACCGCTGAGAACGTTGAGGACGCTGGGGATCCGTAAAAATCGCTGCGAATTCTGCGTACTCTGCGGTAAATTTCCATTCGTTGGCGCAAGTCCTGACGTGAATGGTGGGGTGTGAAACGATGATCTGTCATTGTGATATTATCACGTTTCACGTTTCATGGATGAACTCCCCAATATATAAGGATGTGTTATGTCTGAAAATGAGAAGCTTTTTGCGTATTGCGTGCGTTGTAAAGCGCAGTTAGAAATGGCCGATCCCACGCCGGTCTTCACCAGCAAGGGTCACGCGGCGACGCAGGGTCACTGCGCCGTCTGTGGCACCAAAATGTTCCGTATCGGCCGGACGGCGCGGCATGAGGGGATGCCAACGCCGCCTAAGCCCGCGCCGCCGCCGCCCACCGGCAAACTCGTTATCGTCGAATCGCCGACGAAGGCGCGCACGGTGGGGCGCTTCCTGGGGAAAGGCTACACCGTCAAGGCGTCGGTCGGCCACATCCGCGACCTGCTGCGCTCGCAGCTTTCGGTGGACGTGGAGAACGATTTCACGCCGAAGTACCGCATCCCCAACGAGAAGCGCAGCGTGGTCAAAGAGTTAACCACCATCGCGGCAAAGTCGGCGGAAGTCTACCTGGCGACCGATCCCGATCGCGAGGGAGAAGCCATCGCCTGGCATCTTTACGAAGTCTTGGGCCTGGAGCCGGAAAAAGTGCGGCGCGTGGAATTTCACGAGATCACGGACGCGGCGGTGGAAGAAGCCTTTGCTCATCCCCGCGCCATTGATATGCATCTGGTGGACGCGCAGCAGGCGCGGCGCGTGCTGGATCGGCTCGTCGGCTACAACCTCAGCCCGCTGCTGTGGCGGAAGATTCGCAGCCGGCTCTCTGCCGGGCGCGTGCAGTCGGTGGCGCTGCGCATCATCGTGGAGCGCGAGCGCGAAATCCAGCAGTTTGAGCCGGTGGAATATTGGACGTTGGATGCGCTGCTCAAGCCGCAAAAAACCGAAGGCCGCCGCAAAGCGCACGAGTTCAAGGCGCGGTTGGTGAAAGTGCGCGGCGAGGACGTGACGCTGAATTCCGAGGCGGACGTGACGCCGTTGTTGGTCGCATTGGAGCAGGCCCTCTACGAAGTCGCGAAGGTCAAAGCTGGACAGCGCTCGCGCAACGCCCTCGCCCCCTACACTACCAGCACGATGCAGCAGGAGGCGACCCGCAAGCTAGGGCTGACGGCGCAGAAAGCCATGCGCATCGCGCAGGAACTTTATGAAGGATTGAACGTGGGCGACGGCCAACCGGTGGGGTTGATCACCTACATGCGCACCGACAGCACCAACGTCGCGCCGGTGGCGCAACAGGAAGCTCGCGCGTTCATCGGGGAACGCTACGGCGCGGAGTATCTGCCGTCCGCCCCGCCGATTTACAAGACGCGGGCCAAAGCTGCACAGGAGGCCCACGAGGCCATCCGCCCGACCAGTGTGCTGCGCACACCTGACGCGCTCAAGGAGCACCTCTCCCGCGACCAGTTCCGCCTGTACGACCTGATCTGGCGGCGCTTTGTCGCCAGCCAGATGGCCGCCGCGCAGTACGATACATTGACGGTGGAAATCGCCGCCGGGACTGCGGAAGAAAAGCCGTTCCTGTTTCGGGCGTCCGGCTCGACGCTGCGCTTTCCAGGCTTCCTGGTGGTCTACGAGGAAAGTAACGGCGACAACGGCGCAGAGGAGGAGAAATCCCAACCGCTGCCGCACCTCGAAGAAGGCGATCCGCTGGATTTGGTGCGCCTGCTGCCGGAGCAGCACTTCACGCAGCCGCCGCCCCGCTACACCGACGCCACCCTCATCCGCACGCTGGAAGAATATGGGATCGGACGGCCTTCGACTTACGCCGTGATCCTGTCCACCATCCTTCAGCGCGGATACGTGGCGCGCGACAAGCGCCGTTACTATCCCACCGACACCGGTTTCCTGGTCAACGATATGCTGGTGGAGCAGTTTGCCGACCTGATCAACGTGGACTTCACCGCGCAGATGGAGACGCAGTTGGACGAAATCGCCGAGGGCGAGCGCGACTGGGTGGCTTTGATGCGCGAGTTCTACGGGCCGTTCACGGAGGCGCTGGAAAAAGCCGACGATGCGCTGCCCAAAGTGGTGCAGGTGGAATACGTCGGTCGCGCCTGCCCGGAGTGCGAAAACGGGCAACTGCTGATCCGCTGGGGCAAGTACGGCAAATTTGTCGGCTGCTCCAACTTCCCGACCTGCCGCTACACCGAACCGTGGTTGGAGCGGATTGGCGTGAAGTGCCCCACCTGCGGTGAGGGCGACGTGGTGGTGAAGCGCACCAAGAAAGGTCGCACCTTCTACGGCTGCTCCCGCTGGCCGGACTGCGAGTACACCTCGTGGAATCGCCCCGTGGCCGCGCCCTGCCCGACGTGCGGCGGGGTGCTGTATATGTCCAAGCCGGATACGGCAGCGTGCCCGCACTGCCACGCGAGCTTCCCGCTGGAAACACTGGAAACTGCCGGGGAGAATGTCCCCGTGACCGTATAATTTTGCGTCCGTCCAACGTGATGCTTGGATAGTAAAATTATCACAGTGTTACTCGGCAAGATTTGCGCGCTCCGCGAGAATCTTCATCGGACACGGATGGAACGGATTTAACAGATCAAACGGATCAGATTTTTAAATTTGATCCGTGTTCCATTTTTTGGTTGTGGCTACACCTTATGTTTGACGTTTTACATTTTACGCCTGTATAGAAGGAGCCCATGAATCGCTATTGGGTTGTTTTAGAATATCCACAAATCCTGGCGCGTCTTGCGGAATACACCGACTTCTCCGGCGGACGCGCGCTGGCATTGGAATTGGAGCCGACGCCCTACCTCCGCGAGGCGCAGGAGCAGTTGGCCTTAACGCGCGAGGCGGTATCGCTGGCGACGACCATGCCCGACTTCGCGCTGGGCGGCATCAACGACATCCGCCCGCTGGCATCGCAGGCGGAAGTCGGCGTGATGTTGCAGCCGTCGGAGTTTTTGCAGGTGCGCGGCACACTCCTGGGCGCGGCCCGCGTGCGGCGCACTCTCACGCACCTGGAAACGCCCTATCCCGGCCTGGCCGACATCGCCTGGCGCATCCACGAGCTGCCCGACCTGGTCGAGGGCATCGCGCGGGTGCTCGACGAGCGCGGCGAGGTGCGCGATGGGGCCTCGCCGGAACTGGCGCGGATTCGGCGGGAATTGCACGTTACTATGGAGCGCGTCCAGGATCGGCTGCGCCGCATCATCTCTTCGCCGGAAGTGACGCCGTACCTTCAGGATGCGCTGATCACGCGCCGGGAAGGCCGGTTTGTCATTCCCGTCCTGGCGGATTTCAAGGGGCAGATCAAGGGCGTCGTCCACGACCGTTCGGCCAGTGGCGCAACGCTCTTCATCGAGCCGTTGGGTGTGGTGGAGTTGAACAACGCCCTGCGTGAATTGCGCATCGCCGAGGAAGATGAAATCCGCCGGTTGCTGCGCGAACTGACGGCCAAAGTCGCCCATGCGTCCGACGAAATCGGCATGACCCTTGACGCGCTGGCGACGCTCGACTTGATCAATGCCAAGGCGCGCTACGCTCTCGCCACCCGCGCGATGGAGCCGCAGCTTGTCGCCATCCCCGAAGAGCCGCCCGCGCCGCAGGACGGCAATCTGTATGCCGGGACGGTTGTGGAATTGCACGGAGCGCGGCATCCGCTGCTGCACCCCGACAAAGTCGTGCCGGTGGATGTGGCGCTGGACGAGACGACGCACGTGCTGGTGATCACCGGGCCGAACACCGGCGGCAAGACCGTGTCGCTGAAGACGGTGGGCCTGCTCTCGCTGATGGCGCAGGCAGGGATGTTCATCCCGGCGGATTCCGGCTCGCGGCTATCGTGCTTCGCGCAGGTTGTGGCGGACATTGGCGACGAGCAATCCATCGAGCAAAGCCTGTCCACGTTTTCTTCCCATCTGACCAACATCATCGCCTTTTTGGAGAGCGTGGATCACCATTCTCTGGCGCTGCTGGACGAACTGGGCGCGGGCACCGATCCCGCCGAGGGCGCGGCGTTGGCGCGCGCGTTGCTGGAAGCCTTCCGGGCGCGGCGCGGCGCGGTCTTCGTTGCCACGCATTATCCGGAGCTGAAGCTCTACGCGCACAGCACGCCCGGCGTGCGCAACGCCTCGATGGAATTCAACGTGGAGACGTTGGCCCCCACATACCGTCTGACCGTCGGTTTGCCGGGGCGCTCCAACGCCTTTGCCATTGCCCGCCGCCTGGGGCTATCGGAGGTCATCATCAAGCAGGCGCAGGGGATGATTTCCGGCGAGGAGCTACGGGCTGAAGATATGCTTGACGACCTACACACCTTGCGCTTGCAGGAAGCGAAGGCCCGCGACGACGCCCGCCGCGCGTCCCATGAGGCGGAAACCCTGGAAGCGCAGTTGCGGGCGCGGCTGGCAAAAATCGAAGGGGAACGCCGCGAGATTCTGCAACGGGCGGAAACCATCGCCCAGGAGGAGTTGGAGGCGCTGCGGGATGAAGTGCGCGCCCTGCGCTCGCGGATGCTCTCCGCGCCGCTGCGGGAGGCCGCGCCGGTGTTGGACGAGGTGGAGGCCGAAGTCGAGGAGTTGGACGCGGTCATCCCCGCACCTGAACCGCTGCTCGGCGAGTGGGCGTCCGCGCCGGCCGTTTCCCCCGACGATACGCTGGACGTGGGCGATACGGTGCGGCTGATCTCGTTGAATATCAAGGGCACGGTCGTTTCGCTGGACGGGGACGACGCTGTGGTGCAGGCCGGAGCGTTACGCACGCGGGTTTCGCAGGACGACCTGGAGTTGATCCACCACGGGCAGGCGCCCGCGCTCGCGTCAGACATGGCGCCGGGCCGCAAGCCGGTCATCATGCGGGGCGCTTCTCCGGGCATCCAGATCGATCTGCGCGGGCACACGGTAGAAGAAGCGCTCGAAAAGCTAGAACGGTATCTGGACGACGCGGTGATGGCCGCGCTGCCCTGGGTGCGCATCGTCCACGGCAAGGGGACGGGCAAACTGCGGCAGGAAGTGCAGCGCTTCATCGGCGCGCATCCATTGGTCGTCTCCTACGAGACGGCGGCGCGCAACGAAGGCGGCGATGGCGCCACCGTCGTTCATCTGACCGCCGCGACGTAGACAGAACAGGACGCGGATTAACGCAAATTTTCGCAGATAAAAGAAAGAAAATCTGCATGGCTCTGCGAAAATCCGCGTCCAAAGTTTTAACAAAAATACGGCGGGGTATAGCCTGAAAAGCTATGCCCCGCCGCATCGGTTAAAGGGTTCGGGTCAAACCAGGTCAGTCTTTGTTGGCCGGCTCGGGTTTGGCCGCGGGTGTCGCTTCAGCCGCCGGTTTGGTGGATTTGTCGTCAGCCGCCGGTTTCTTTTCCTCGCTGCTGCTGTCCTTCTCTCCCTTGGTGGGAATTTTGGTTGAGGACTTGGCGCGGTTGTCGGTCACGTAGAAACCGGAGCCTTTGAAGATGACGCCTACCGGATGGATCAACCGTTGTACGACCCCGCCACATTCGGGGCAGGTCACCACGGGGTCTTCGTTGAAACCCTGCCGACGCTCGAAGCGTAACCCACATTCATGACATTCATATTCGTACAAGGGCATTGATCTTACCTCCACACACTGACTTTGGGATGTTGACATTTTCCCAAGCCCACATTATAGGATGTTTGCCGGAGTTGGCAAGATAGCTCTTGACAATGCGCCGCTTTCCGTTACTATAAGCAGCGTTGGAGCTTCCATAGCAAGGGGCTGTGAAGGAGGCTGAACTGAGACGATGTTCGAGGGGTGCTGAGGGTTGGGTCCTGCGCGGCGGAACCCTACGAACCCCGCCAGGGTCGGAAGGCAGCAACGGTAAGGAGGTCATCCGGGCGCCGCAGGGCGCCTGGCCCTCATCACCCCTCGGAGATTGTCTCGGAAACATAAAGGGCGATAGGACATCCTATCGCCCTTTCTTGTCAAATAGAGCACCTGTGGGTGTTAAAGAGGTATTTTCGCGGACGGTACCCTGTCCGCGAAAACACCCCTATTTAATCTGGTTTGTTTGCAGGTAAACCTATGCAAGGATGGAGTCGAATTTTGGGGTGGGGACTGGCCCTGTTGGGGAGCGCGCTGCTGGCCGCTGGCTACCGGGCGACGTTGACGCCGGTGACGCTGGTGGTGGACGGCGAGTCCCGCACGGTCTATACCCACCAACCGACTGTTGGCGCATTGTTGACCGATCTGGAGATGGCACTGCGCCCCGAAGACCGGCTGACGCCAGGCGAAGCGGTGACGCTATCCCCGCACAGCGTCGTGCAGATTGAGCACGCGCGCCCGGTCGTTTTGGTGGTGGATGGCCGCGAGCGGCTGCTCTATGCGCATCAGGAAAACGCCGCCGATTTATTATCTCTGGCCGGCGTGCCGCTAGAGAGTTATGATACCTTCCGTGTGGCTCGGCCTACTGTCGGCGACCCCACCGACACTCGTTTCCGCATTGTGGTAGAGCGCGCCGCCGAGGTGGTGTTGGAGGAAGGTGGGACGCAAACCCGTTTCTACACGTATGCCAATACGGTGGGCGCGGCGTTGTTCCAGGCCGGGTTGCGGTTGTATCGCGCCGACCAGGTGTATCCCGACCCGGCGACTCCGGTGCAGCATGGGATGCACGTCCGTATTGAGCGTTCTGTTCCGGCAGCGGTGCGGGTGGATGGTCATCTGCTGCGGACGCGCACCCATCGTACGCGTGTGGGAGAGGTGTTGGCCGACCTGGGTATAACGCTCAACGGACAAGATTATTCGACGCCGCCGTTGGAGGCGTCTTTGGGGGATGGGGGCGAGATTCAGGTCGTGCGGGTCGCGGAAACTGTGATTGTTGAGCAAAGCCCGATCCCCTTTGACGCTATCTGGCAACCCGATCCCAACTCGGAAATTGACACGCAGGGCTTGCTACAGGAAGGCGAGCCGGGGGTCCTGGAGCGCCGCATTCGCCTGCGCTACGAGAACGAGCAGGTGGTGGATCGCCGCGTGGAAGGGGAAAGTGTTGTGCTGGCCCCGGTGGATCGGGTCATGGGCTACGGCACCAAAATCGTCGTGCGCCAGTTGGCGACTCCTTCCGGCACGGTGGAGTATTGGCGGGTGTACCGTATGCTGGCAACGTCGTACAGCGCGGGCACGGCGGGCGTTTCTCCGTCGTCGCCATACTACGGGCGCACGGCGACGGGATTGCAGATGCGCCACGGTATTGTGGCGGTGGATCCGTCGGTCATTCGGTTGGGTAGCCAGGTTTACGTGCCGGGCTATGGCATTGGCCTGGCCGCCGATACGGGCGGCGCGATTGGTGGGCGGCGCATTGATCTGGGCTATGACGATAGCAACTTGGAATTGTGGTACCGATGGGTAGACGTGTATCTTTTGACGCCGGTGCCGAGTTCCGTCAATTTTGTGGGGCCATAATGGACGATCCCCAAACTCTATTGCGGCGGTATGGCCTGATGCCGCGCAAATCCCTGGGGCAAAACTTCCTTGTGGCGCCCAACGCCCCGGCGCGTATCGTGGCGCTGGCCGAGCTGACGTCGGAGGACACGGTTCTGGAGGTTGGCGCCGGCCTGGGGACGCTCACAACGGAGTTGGCGGCGCACGCCGGACGGGTGATCGCCGTCGAAACCGATCCGACACTGGCCGACATCCTGGGCCGCGAAATGGCCGATTTCTCCAATGTTTCGGTTGTCCACGGGGACATTCTGGCATTGGATCTCGCGGCGCTGCTGGATGTTACTCCGGCGCCCTCCATGCCATTGTGGGGCGAATGGCTGCCGCATTATGCAGTCGTGGCAAATCTGCCTTACTACATCACGGCGGCGGTGCTGCGGCATCTGCTGGAAGCCGCCGTCCGCCCAGGGCGCATGGTGCTGACGATGCAGCGCGAGGTGGCGCAACGCATTACGGCGGCGCCGGGCGATTTGAGTGTGGTGGCGGTGGGCGCCCAGTTTTACGGCAAGCCGCGCATCGGGATGCAGCTCAAGCGCGGCGCATTCTTCCCGCCGCCCGCGGTTGAGTCGGCAGTGGTGCGGCTGGATTCCTACGCTGAGCCGCCGGTCCCGGTCCGCGACGTGGCGCACTTCTTCCGGGTCGTGCGGGCCGGATTCGCGCAGAAGCGCAAGCAGTTGCACAACAGTCTGGCGACTACGCTTTCTCTGGCAGACGCCGACGTGCGGACCGCGTTGACGATTGCCGGCGTTGCCCCGGAGCGCCGCGCCGAAACGTTGTCGCTGTTGGAGTGGAGCGGGGTCGCGGCGGCTTTACCGTCGTTGCCGCCAATGTCACGGGAGTAATTCACTAGAAGATGTTGTTTGTCCGTGGGCGTAGCCTGTGAACAACGAAGCAATTAGAAAACCGTTCCCGCCGATTTTATCATCGGCGGGAACGGTTTTTGGAGCGCAAAGGGGCGCTTAGGCTGGTTGCGTTTGCGCCGCGAGGTAGTCCCGCAGCACGTCCTCCGCACGTTCCAACCGCTTGAGCGTGGTGGCGCGGCCGATGGCTTCAATGATGCCGAACAGCGGCGGGGTGACTTCTTTGCCGGTGACCGCGTTGCGGATGATGGTGAACAGTTGGCCGGCCTTCAGATTCAATTCGGCGGCGACCTGGCGCAGTGGCTTTTCCATTTCCGCCGCGTCGAATTGGACAAGGTGCGCCAGGAAGGACTGCGTTTGTTGGATTGCTGCCAGACTCTGCTCCGCCGTCATGTTCTTGCCGATCAGTTTTTCGATGGGGGGCGTTTCAATGTCGGCGAACACGAAGTCGGTCAGTTCCACGACATCCCGCAGGGTTTTTAAGCGTTCTTGCACCAGCGGCACCAGTGTTTCCAGGGTAGGGATGACTTCAGTGGGCGCCGGCAGCGGGATGAGGCCAGCCTCGGCCCAGAAAGGAATGAGCCGTTCCAGCAAATCTTCGTGACTCAAATTGCGGATATAGACGCCATTCACCCATTTAAGTTTGTCGTAGGAAAAGACGGCCGGCGCTTTGTTGATGTGGTTGAGACTGAAGCGAGCGATCAGTTCTTCCCGAGTGAAGATTTCTTGTTCTTCGCCTTCCCCCGGCGACCAGCCGAGCATCGCCATGAAGTTGAGCATGGCTTCGGGCAAGTACCCCTGTCGCCAGAATTCCTCGACCGAGACGGCGCCATGCCGTTTGCTTAGCTTCTTGCCATCCGCCCCGACCACCAACGGCAGGTGAACGTAGACCGGCGGCGTCCACCCGAACGCCTGGTACAGCAAAATGCGTTTCGGCGTGCTGGGGATCCAGTCATCGCCGCGCATGATGTGGGTGATGCCCATCATGTGGTCATCTACCACCACGGCCAGGTGATAGGTGGGGAAGCCGTCGCTTTTGAGCAAAATCTGGTCGTCCAGGAGCCGGTTTTCTACGGTGATATCGCCGCGCAGCACATCGTGGAAGGTGGTGACGCCCTCATGGGGGACTTTGAGACGGATGACGTGCGGTTCATCGGGGGAGATGTCGCCAGCGGGTTTGTCGCGACAGAGGCCGTCGTACATCGGCATGTCCCCCTCAGTGCGCTGTTGCGACCGGATGGAGGCCAATCGCTCCGGCGAGCAGTTGCAGCGGTAAGCGTAGCCTTTGGCGATGAGTTCTTCGGCTTTCTCTTTGTAGATGTCGAGTCGTTCAGACTGCACGTAGGGCCCGTAGTCGCCGCCAACTTCCGGGCCTTCGTCCCAATCCAGGCCAAGCCAACGCAAGCTGTCGGTGATGATCTGGAGGGCGTTTTCGACATAACGTGTGCGGTCGGTGTCTTCTATTCGCACGATGAACTTCCCGTTTTGGTTACGAGTATACAGCCAGTTAAACACAACGGTGCGGAGGTTCCCGATGTGCATATACCCCGTTGGGCTAGGGGCGAAACGTGTGCGTACTGTCATACAATCCTTCTCCTTCAAGTAGCCCTGCGTTGGATAGCATTTTCAACGCAGGGCAAGAAATTCTTATCAGCAACAGCAGAATTGAGCCGGTTTTGGTCTTATGAGATAAGGAATCTGCCAAATCTGTTAAAGCGCTGATTAAGATAGGGACGGGTTAAAATGCGTCTGGTCCTATTATGCCGATTTATAGGAAACTGGCAACCTTAGGTCAAAATTCCAGCCGTTTCTGGCGCATGGCGACGCTTTCGACCAGGCCCAAGCCCACAAAGGTGAAGAGGAGGGAACTGCCGCCGCTGCTGATGAAGGGCATCGGCAGGCCGGCCACGGGGATGACGCTCAGATTCATGCCCAGGTTGACGAGGAGTTGGTAGAAGATGTAGGTGGCGACGCCGATGACGATGAGTTGCCCGGTTTTGTCGCCAGCGTTGCCCGCGATGCGCAGCAACCGCCACAGGAGGGCGACATAGATCAGCAAAATGAGGACAGCGCCGGAAAAGCCCAGTTCCTCGCAGATAACTGAGAAAATGAAGTCGGTGTGACGGACGCGCAGGAAGTGGAGCTGGCTCTGGGTGCCAATGGCAAACCCTTTACCCATCAGCCCGCCGGAGCCGATGCTGATGAGCGCCTGTTGGATGTTGTAATAGGCGCCGGCGTCGCGGGTGGGATCGAGGAAGTTGTAAATCCGGTTGCGCATATAGCCACGCATGTTGTCCCAGACGATGGGGGCAGCAATGAGTCCGATTCCTCCCAGGCTTTCCAGGTAAACCAGTTTCATATCAGAGGCGTAAACCATGGCCAACCAGGTTGCCATATAGAGCGTGGCCGTGCTAAGATTGGGCTGGCGGAAGACCAGCAATGCCGCCAAGCCGGTCATCCCCAGGGAGGCAATGAATTCGGGCAGGCCGGGCGGGGTGGGGGCATTACGTCCCAACAAGCTGGCCTGGCTGATAATCAACAGGATGAGGGCGGGGAAGGCCGGTTGGATGGACATGCCGCCCACATAGATGAAGCGCCGCACGTCGCCGATTTCGCTGCTGCCTACCAACAATGTGAGGGCCAACGTGGCAAGGGTCAGGAGGTATAAGGGCCATTGGAGGCTTTCAAGGAGGCGATAATTGACAAAGGCGACCAGGAAGGAGGCGATTACTCCGGCCGCCGCATAGATTGCTTGCCTGCGCCAGGTGTCCGCCAGGTCTGTAGCCCCCCGCGTGGCGCTATAAATCATCGCCAGTCCGATACCGGTAAGGACGACGGCGATGAAGAGCAGCCCCCAGTCAAAATACTGCCAGGGTGAACGGCGCATCAGCTACGCCTCCCCTACGACTTTTTCCGGGGGGGTTGGAGGGGGATGTCGGCGACCAGACGCGTTTCGCGGTGATCCTCGGTGAAGTTGACTTGCACTTTGTGGGCGTCAATCTCCAGGTGTTTGGAGATGACTGCAATGATTTCGTCCTTGAGCATTTCCAACATTCCCGGCGTGATGTTGGCCCGATCATGGGTGAGCACCAAGCGCAAGCGTTGGGCGGCGATTTCCTGGTTGGAAGGGGCGCGGCGGCGGAAAATATCCCAAAGTTTCATTCAACACTCCTTCATCCGTGTGAGCCAAAGAGTTTCTGCAAAAATGAAGGCGACTTTATCGGTGTAAACGGCACTTCTTCACCCAGAAGGCGGCGGGCTACATCCCGAAAAGCCGCGCCCGCCCCCGAACGGTCATCCAACACTACCGGCTGTCCCTGGTTGCTGGCGGTCAGCACGTTGGGGTCTTCCGGCACGATGCCGATGATGTCAATGGCGAGCAGGTCTACGACAGTATCCGGGTCGAGCATTTGCCCACGGCGGATCAGTTCCGGTTTGAGGCGGTTGAGGATAAGTTGCGCCGGCGCCCAACCTTCGGCTTCCAGCAATCCAACGACGCGGTCAGCGTCGCGCACGGCGGTCACTTCGGGATTGGTGACGATGAGGACGCGGTTGGCCGGTTTCGCCGCGATGCGGAAGCCGTGTTCGATGCCGGCCGGGGAGTCAATGATGACGTAATCGGCGAGTTCGGCGGCTTCGTGCGCCACGCGAGCCATATCCTCCTGGCCAACCGCATCTTTGTTACGAGTTTGCGCGGCTGGCAGCAGGAACAATTCCGGGAAGCGTTTATCACGCACCAGGGCCTGGCGGAGTCGGCAGCGGCCCTCGATGTAGTTCACGATGTCGTAGACGATACGGTTTTCCAGGCCGAGCATCAGGTCCAGGTTGCGCAGGCCGATGTCGGCGTCAATACAGATGACGCGCTTGCCGAGCATAGCCAAAGCCAGGCTCAAGTTGGCAGCGGTGGTCGTTTTACCCACCCCGCCTTTTCCCGATGAAATCGTGATAATGGTTCCGGCCATTCTACCCCCTTGCTGTCCAGGGTTCTGCAATAATGCGATTTTGACTGACGCTGGCAATTTCCGGCTGTGGTTTGCGGCGCCGTTCTTCCGGCGTACGGCTGATATAGCCGGCGATACGCAGTTGCGCCGGCGCCAGGTCGAGCGCGCAGATCACGGCGCTTTCGTCGCCAAGGGCGCCAGCGTGGACAAGTCCGCGGATGTGTCCCCATACGATAATGCTGCCGCCGGCGACCACTTCTGCCCCGGGGTTGATGTCGCCCATAATGATAATATGACCGGGGTAGTGGATGCGCTGCCCGGAGCGCAAGGTGCGTTGCACCAACATAGCATTATACTCCGCTTCTGCCGACTCCAACGGCTCGCGCTGGGCTGCCGCCGCCGCGGGCAGGCGGGTGCGGATGCCATAGGAGCGCACGACGCGCATCGTGGTCGGGTCATCGGTGAGGATGGCCCACAAGTCCATCTCGTGCGCTTCCAACAGTTCACGCAGCGCGACCAATTGCTCGTGCGTGATGGTGCGCCCTCCCAGTTCGACGATGACCCGTCCCCCCCGGAAGAAAGCGTCGGCATCTTGCAAGGCCAGGGTCAACCCGCGTGAGATGGCTTCCCAATTGTCCACGCGGGGGGTCAACAAGATGCCTTGTGGCGTTCCTTTGAGTGTGACGGGTATTTCTTCCATAGATAGGGGGATTATAACATGAATTGGCATCAATGAGAATTACGGAAGCGTATCACTCCAGAAATACCGCGGGAAATGTCTGGTAACGAATCTTTTTTGCGTGCTTGGACCTATCGAACAGAGAAATGTTTACACTTTCACCATTTCACGCTATTTGGGAGTAACATCGGTAATGGAGCGGTATCTTATGCTTCAAAGTTTTATAACTACATCACAATAGCGAGGACAAGGATGTGTAGGTTACGAGAATCCTCCCTATTTCTCTGGCTCCTGACTATACTGTTGGTCAGCAGTTGTGTGCCGAGCTTGGCGCCGGCCCATCCAATCGCTCTTCCAGATGAGAGTTTTGCTTGGAGTGTATCAGCGGCCATTTCCCCAAATGGCGCCAGGCACTATGTTTTTGATCAGTGTGACTCTGATGCCTGCAAGATCGCATACTACCGGGCGCATGGTGGGAATCCATTCTTGCGCCTTGAAATCACGCCATCACCTCCCTTTTACGGGTTTTATAGATATTACCTCTATCCAGACATTGCTGTAACAGATGACGATCAAGTCTTCGTGGTGTGGTATGTGGGTGGAGCTAGTAATCATACAATAATCAATGGCATTCTCTATGCCAGCATTGTGACTGATACTGTTTCGATTGATTCTGTCACCAATTTGGCAATGGTTAGCCGACAGCCGCCCAAAGTGATCGCCCGCGGCACGTATGTGTATGCAGTGTATGCGATGTATGATGGCGTTGAAGGCCTGCAATGGCGCTACCGACAATTACAACCACTCGACGCAGAAGGGAATATCGGTGGCAGCGATACTGTGTATGCTTCCCGCCCGCAATTGGGAATTGACAGTCAGGGCGATTTGCATGCAGTGTATAGACTGACGGATGGGTCAAAACAGACAATAGCTTATTGGAAGACAGGAACAATTTCAGAGACGATCCTTGCTATAACCGAGAATAATGAACAGCACTTGATCCTCCCGGATATGGTGTTAGATCCGGATGATACCGCCCATGTCGTCGTGGGTATTACAACCACCACCGGCATTTCTTTAGCGATACTATCCCTCGCCCTTTCGCCAACAGCGCCTATTACTACAGAAATACCCTTGACTAACACACTCCAACCATGGTCTCTATATGGGCAGCCACACCTGGTCAATGGCATACCGTATACATCTTACGTAACCGAGACCATGGGGGTACCCGCTATGACGGGTATCACATCAACCCTGGTAGTTTTTTCGGCTAAGAATAGCGAGCTATCCGAACCCGAAATATGGGTCTATAGCCCACGTCACACCAGTCTTATGCGCATTACGAATAATGCATGGGCAGACGGGGAACCGCTCATAACCAGCGTTGACCATGCCCCCGTCATCGGGTGGCGAACTATTGATGGGTCTGGCTGCCAAAGAGATGTGTATACATGGGATACTATCCACGGCATACGCCAGATCCATACTTCCGCATCAACCGACGCATGCCATAGGGGCTATGCTTTGGTTGGTCAAGGTAAATGGGGAAGTGGTATATGGATAGACAGCTTGAGTGATGACGATGATACGGCTGTCCCCTGGGTGGTTTTCAACGCTTACCGCACCTATTTGCCGATAATCCAACGGTAAACTTTGTTCCAACAACGAGCACTGGCAGCGATGTTGTTTTGCTGGCGGGTTGCGCCCGCCAACAGAACGACTTCTTCCTCCCGGCAGCTTAAGCCACAAACCCGGCACAAGTTGGTCAATAAGGGTCAACCTGGAGCGCGCTACAATAAGGATATTTTGGGGTTGTGTGTGGAGTTTTGGGAAAGAGGATGGTCAGGGTTGACGGGTATTGGAAGATACTTTTAGCCATGTTATAATCATTGCCTGTTGAGTGGGGAGACAGGTATGAAATTGATAATTCAAATTCCTTGTTACAATGAAGAAGCAACGTTGCCTCAGACTGTGCTTGATTTGCCGGAGCAGATTGCGGGTATTGATGAAATTGAGGTCTTGGTAATTGACGATGGGAGTACGGATCGCACTGTGGCCGTGGCCCAAGAATTGGGCGTGCAGCATATTGTAAGCCTGCCGCGCAATGCGGGGCTGGCGCATGCTTTTGTCACCGGTCTGGAGGCGGCTGTGTTGCGGGGGGCGGACATCATTGTTAACACTGATGCGGACAATCAATACCAGGGTGAGGACATTGCTTGCCTGGTGGCGCCAATTGTGAATGGGCGTGCCGATATTGTGGTGGGGGACCGTGGGGTGGCAAGCGTGGCCGAGTTTTCGCCGGTGAAACGCCTGCTGCAACAGTTCGGCAGTTGGGTGGTGCAATTGGCGTCGGGGGTCGTCACACCGGACGCGACGAGTGGTTTCCGCGCCCTGAGCCAGGAAGCTGCGTTACGGACGTTAATTTTAAGCGAGTATTCATACACGCTGGAGTCGTTGATTCAGGCCGGCGCACGGCGATTGAGCGTGGTATACGTGCCCATCCGCGTCAATCCCAAAACCCGCCCTTCGCGGTTGATGCGCAATATTCCACAGTATGTGATGAGTTCGATGGCGACGATCTTGCGCATCTACACGATGTACCGACCGATGCGTGTTTTTTTCTTCCTGGCGGGATTAATGCTGGTCGGCGGGCTGCTGGGAGGGATGCGCTTCCTGTACTTTTATAGCCTGGGACGAGGCGCAGGCCATGTGCAATCTCTGATTCTCACCGCAATTTTGCTGATTATGGGGTTTCAAACGTTTTTAATTGGCCTGGTGGCGGATTTGATCGGGTTTAACCGGAAGATTTTGGAAGAGACGTTGTATCGAGTGCGGAAGGCAGAACTGGAGAAATGAAATTCATGTTTCCAGTGGAAGCCATAAAAGAGACACCCGTTAAAGATTGGAGGAGAAAAATTGTAGCGAGCCTGGGTATTGCACTCTTGTATTTGTTGTTATTTGTTGTTACAACATATCCGGCAATTACGGTTTTTGATTCGCATTTCATTGGACAGGGGGATACATCTCAGAATGCTTGGAATTTGTGGTGGATCCACTGGGCGTTGTCCCATGGGCATCTGAATCTTTATGATACCCCTATGCTGTATCACCCTTATGGTGTTACCTTAGCTTTTCATACATTGTCCCCTTTTAATGGTATTCTGGGCGCGGCTTTTCAAGAGTTCTTAGGGACTAATTTGCCTTTGACTTATAACTTGTTAACATTGTTTACTTTTGTAGGTTCTGGTATAACGATGTATTGGTTAGTTTATTCGCTGACCGGACATTCTCTGGCGGCGATTGTTGCGGGAATTGTATTCACTTTTAGTCCTTTTCGTATGAGCCGGGTTTTCTTTGGAAATCTGGAGGTTTACAGTACCCAGTTTATTCCCTTATTGGTGCTGTTGCTCATTAAAATGCAACGACATCTCCATATCAAGTATGCCATAGGCGCAGCACTCATGTTGGCGTTAACGACCTGGTGTAGCTTGGAATTGGCCTTTGGCGCCGGTTTGTTAACGTGTTTGCTGGCCTTGTTAGGAATTGGGAATTTTAAGCATAAGGCCTGGTGGTTGGTTTGGGGTGGCTTCGGTCTGTCGGCGCTGGTGATGATATTGCCTGTGGCGACGCCGATGCTACTTCACAAACAAAACTTTCCGACAGAGACCGATCAGTTTGCCGCTTCCATGGCTAATAGCGCCGATCTATTGGGATTTTTTTTGCCCGACAACTCTATCCGTGCAGGGTTGGGGGGGGGGAACTTATGGGGGATCAATTCACGCATTTCGCAAATCTATAGCCACTTCTATGGCAACCCCTGTGAGAAAACGGTCTTCTTGGGCTATACTGTTCTTGGAATCGTTTTGATCATATTGCTAACGGCCCGTTCATCCGCGATTTATCAATGGTTTGGCATTAGCGCCGTGTTCTTTATCTTATGTTTAGGGCCAATATTACAAATAGGCGGAAGAGTCTTAGTAAGTCTGCCCTATCGTTTGTTTTTCGCCATACCTTTTCTCAAGTATGGACGTACTCCCAGTCGGTTGGCAGTGTATTTGATGTTGGCGTTGGCGATAGTGATTGGTTATGGAGTGGCTGAATGGTGTCAACGGCGCAAGGCCAGGCGGTATGCAGTGGGGCTATTGGGGCTTTTGATTTTTTGTGAGTTTTTGATCATTCCTCTGCGTTCTGATGATCACCTGCTGAATCTTTCTCCTTATTATGTGGTGTTGGCAAAGCAGGAAGGGGAATCCCCAATTTTGGACGTACCTGTAGATCTTTATGGCGCTCAAGGGCCAGCCGCCGATTATATGTTGTATCAGACAATACACCAGCAGCCAATTGTAGGGGGGTATATCTCAAGAATACCGACAAATGTTTTAGCTGCTTTTGAATACCCTTTCATTTACCAACTGAGGGCGCGATTGTATAAGGATCGCACACCCTATGCTTTCTCCTCTGAAGTGATGGCTGTTGCAGAGGAGAATTTAGAAGCTCTCGGTGTTCGCTATGTAGTTCTCCATAAAGACGTACTTTCTGAGCAAGAAACACTTCAACTGCACGAAACGATTTGTGCGGTGTTGGCTTCGCCGCTTTATGAGGATGAATATGTTGTGGTTTGGGAGCGCAATTTAAGGAGGTAAAGATGATGGATGTTAACCGTAAAAGTAAGAGATGGGTCAAACCATTGAGTATAGTTTCTACCTTTTTGGCAGCACTCTGTTTGCTTGGTTTGGCGATCCTGTTGGCACAAGGGACGCTTATGCAGCCGGTTTCCGCCAGTTTGACGCAGAGTAATACCCAGGCAGTTTCTCAAAAAATCGCGCTGTCTGGCGGGTATCACCTTGTGGCATATCCTGGTGAAATCATTACCTTTACCCATGTAGTAACGAATGAAGGGCTGCTCCCTGATACGCTTGGGCTGGAGGCGACTTCAGCTCACCACTGGCCGGTGCTGCTATCACGGGCGGAAATTACAGAGGCCGCACCGACTTCTGGCACCCTTTGGCTTCCGTTACGTTTAGAGGCCGGTGAGGCGATGACATTCCAGGTGCAAGTTCAAGTGCCCACCGTGTTGCTCAGCGGCACACTGAACATCATTGTGGGGACGACCGACACCCTTTTCATCACGGCCACGTCGTCGGTAAGTCCCACCGTATTTGAGACTGTAGCTGACACTTTATCTGTAGATGCCAGGCAAGTTCATAGGATCTTTTTGCCCTTTGTTACTCGTCGTCAGCCTCCTGTAGCTCAATTTGGCGCGGACTTTGCTTCAGTGCATCCTACCTCGGAAACCCTTACCTATGCTCTGCCGGCGGCAAAAGCTATGGGGGTAGGCTGGGTACGAATTTATTTGCCGTGGGAGGATATCGAACCGGTACGCGGTGAATATCATTGGGAAGCTTCTGATGAGGTGGTAGACCGCATGGTGGACTTGGGGCTGCGCCCTCTTGCGCTTGTGTATGGCCCTCCGGCCTGGGCTGCGGTAGACAATTGTGGCCCGATTTCAGATACCGTCGCTTTCCAGGGATTTATGGATGGTTTGCTGGCCCGCTATGGCCGGTATATTGATGCTTGGGAATTTGTCAATGAACCTGACGGTATGTACCCTCATCCGTGGGGCGCTACGGCGGGTTGCTGGGGACTACAACCTGAAATGTATGCCAAACAGCTACAGATCTTTTATGAACAGATCAAGGTCGCTGGCAGTAGCGATTTGGTTGTTTTTGGCGGCCTCGCCTATGATAATTGGGTTGGTGGGAATGTCGCACGGGATTTCTTTACTCAAACTCTGCAATATGGCGCCGGTCCATATTTTGATGTAGCCAATTTACATTATTACCCTATCAATTTCGTGGACTTTCCCACTATGGGGCACAAAATTAAGGAAATCCGTGAAATTATGGAACGTAATGGCGTGTATGACAAACGTGTCTGGGTCACAGAGACCGGGATGTGGGTGAATGACATCGGCGTGCCGGCGCTTAACGGGAGCGTGGAGAAACAGCGCAATTTCATCGCTAAGGAGTTCACGCGTGGTTTTGTGGCTGGGGCAGACAATATTTTCTGGTTTGATGTGGTGGAACACCCGGCTGCTGCGGATCGCGTTCACCGTTGGCTCATCAGTGTGGATCATCAGCCCACTAATGGGTACACAACCCATCAAGTTTTTGCGGAACAACTGGCAGGACACTATCCTCAAGGCGTTTATCTGGAAGTCCCGGAGGGCATTGAGGCGTATGAGTTCCTGGGGACTAACCACGCACTTTACGTTTTATGGTCAAATACAGTGACCCAGACGGTGAGTCTTCCGGCAACCAAGAGCGCCACATTCATTAGCCGTGATGGTGATGTTGTGATGGAACTTCCCATTGCATCGGGGGGGGCAACCTTTGACGTCGGGATGATTCCTGTGCTTGTCAAGATTCAATAATGGTTTGCACTACATCCTTTTGCAACCTCTGGGATAATTCTGCGATGGACACCGACTTGTTTTTTAAGGGGAGGCCATAATCATTCATGGCTATTTCTGAATGGTGGGTCTGTCCGCTGATTCTGGGGATGCTCCTATTGCCGGGATGGGCAATACTGGCTTTCAGTGGCCTGTGGCGGCGCTGGGATGGCTTGCAGTGTTGGTTGGTAGCGTTGGGGCTGGGCATTGCGTTTTATCCAATACTATTTTACTTCGCGCGCTGGGTTGTCCCGTTTTTAACTTTTGGTCCATACAAATTGTTGGCCCTCCTGGCGGTGTGCGTGGGTGTTATTACCTGGAATCTACGCCATGAATGGCGGTCCCGGTTTGATTTTGCCCCATCCGAGTGGTTAGCCTTAGGTATCGTTGGAGCGACACTGCTCACCCGATTTTGGATTCTACGCGCCCATCCTTACCCGGCCTGGACCGATTCGTTACATCATACACTCCTAACGCAGCTTACCGCAATTAAAGGACAGTTGCCCCTGACGTTGGAACCATACTCTCCTGTCTCCCTTGATCAATATCATCAGGGATTGTATTCCCTCACTGCATCTTTGCAGTGGTTGGCGCGTATCCCTGCGCATACCGCTCTGCTATGGATGGCGCAATTCTTGAATGGAATTTGCGGCGTCGGAGTTTATTTATTGTTGGATCGGTATGCCGGGCGGCGCGCCGCATTGATTGGGGCGGTAGTGGCCGGGTTGTTGACGCAACACCCGGCCCTTTACTTCAACTGGGGGCGCTTTACCCAAGTGGCGGCGCAGGCCATCATGTTAATTGCATGGGCCGTGACGGTAGATGCGCTTGAATGTGCCGTCAAAGACGACATTTTGCCATTCCGGGAGTTACTTCTGGCGGCATTCCTTTCAGGCAGCGTGTTTTTATTGCACTTTCGTGCGGCGATTTTCTATGGAGTGTTGGTAGCCATCGGTTGTTTGCGCTTGGGATTTTGGGCGTTGCGTATACATCGCATCAAATCATGGGGATTAGCCTTAGGCGTGTTGGGCATATTGACCCTCCTGGTTGTCTCCCCGGCGCTTTGGCGCGCACTTATGTGGCGCATTACGCGCATAGGGAGCGCGACTACCCTTCACGGCATAGAACGACAGGCGGTGGAAGAGGCATACTATGGACTTACCTGGTCTATTGTGCCCTACCTCGTGGCCCCACGTTGGTTGATGGGAATTGCCGTGGTATGCGCTTTGGTGGTCATACTCCGACGTAGTCGGACGCTCGACCAGGTACTCTGGGCCGTCCTGTTGCCTTTATTGGGGGTGGCCTACCAGTTAAAAATTTCCTGGTTGCGTGTCACCAATTTGAGCGGCATTCTGATTATGTTCTATCTCCCGCTTGCGGCGGTGGTAGGTGACACTATCGGATGGTTCCTGGACCACCCGCGTTTGCCGCGCATCCTGCGCAATGCCGGGTTTCTATTATTGGTGTCGCTTTTTTGTTTGAATGAAGCTTACGCTCGCGCAACTACGGTGGAATCTTTCCGCTATTTCCTTGCGCAAGAAGATGTCATTGCCATGGCGTGGATTCGAGAGAATGTTCCCACCGACGCCATGTTTGCCATCAACACCTACTTTTGGTTGCCCCATGCGCCGCATGGGGCAGATGGGGGATATTGGCTTCCTTATTTTGCGGAGCGCCAGACTACGGCAGGAACAATGCTGAACAATTTAGGCTCTGCTGCATATCAGGAAATGATCATATATCGTTCACAGCAAGTTAAGCGGCTGGAGTTCGGCGATGCTGCGGCGCTGCACGATCTGCGTGCAGCAGGCGTCACGCACATATATCTGGGGGCGCGGCCCCATTTTGCCGGCGGTGGACTTTCACGGGCAGTGTTACTTCAGATGAATGCATTGACATTGATCTATGATCAAGGAGGAGTCGCTATTTTCGCGCTTCAATGACCCGTTCCTTGCGTGTTTGTTATTTTGGCACTTACCGCGCCGAATATTCCCGCAACCGGATCATGATTGAGGGATTGCGACGCAATGGCGTAGAAGTGATAGAATGTCACGAAACCTTGTGGCAAGGCATTGACGACCGGGTAAAGGTTGCCGGCGGCGGATGGAGGCATTTTGCATTCCTGATCCGCGTGTTGAAGACCTATGCACGTTTGTTGTGGCAATATCGCCAGGTAGGGGCGTATGACGTTCTTGTCGTCGGTTATCCAGGGCAATTGGATGTGTTTCTGGCGCGCGTGCTCGCCTGGTTGCGTCGCAAACCATTGGTGTGGGACGTGTTTATGTCCATCTATTTGATCGCCTGGGAGCGCGGCCTGGCACAGAAAGGCCGGTTGAATCTTTGGTTGTTGCGCACCTTAGAATATTTTGCCTGCCGCCTGCCCGATTTGCTCATCCAGGATACGGATGAATATGTGAAGTGGCTCTGTCGTACCCATCACCTCAAGGCTGAGCGATTTCGTCTGGTTCCTACTGGTGCGGATGACCGTATTTTTTATCCTGTCATGGTTGCGACAAGTGATTCACGCATCTTCCGGGTGCTCTACTATGGTACATTCATTCCCAACCATGGCGTTTCTTACATCATCGAAACTGCTCGATGCTTGCTCGACGATCCGGACATCCAGTTTGAGTTAATCGGCGATGGCCCGGAAAAAGCGCGCGCGCTGGAGCTGGCGCAGCAGTACCAGCTCACCAATGTCATATTCACCGATTGGATACCACAAGCTGAACTGACGCGCCATATCGCTACCGCCAATGTGTGTTTAGGGGCCTTCGGTGACACGCCCCAATCTTTGATGACCGTGCAGAACAAAATCTACGAATGCATGGCGTTGGGTAAGGTGGTCATCACGGGGGACTCGCCAGCGGTGCAAACGACGCTGCGCGCGGGACAGCACCTTTTTGTGTGTCGGCGCGATGATCCACACGCGCTGGTAATACTGCTACAACAACTAAAAGTTGAACCGCAAACTGTCCTGCGCGTCGCTAACGGAGGATATACATTGTATTGGTCTACATATGATTTACAGCACAATGGCCTGACTTACCTCGGTCACTTGCTGTCCTTGATAAGAACGCGAAAAAGAGAGTGGAGTCTCCCATGAATCACCATCGCGTTTTAGTCATTGGACTGGACGGCGCGACCTTCGACTTGTTACTGCCCTGGGCGGAACAAGGCCATCTGCCCCACCTGCAACGCCTGCTCCAACAGGGCAGTTACGGCAATTTGCGCTCCACCTTGCAGCCGCTTTCCGCGCCAGCCTGGGCGACATTTATGACCGGTGCCAATCAGGGCCGCCATGGCCTGTACGACTTCGTGCAGCGGCAACCGGACGCTTATCGGCTTCAAGTCACCAATGGATCATTCGTCAAATTACCGCTGCTTTTTGAGACGGTGGGTGAGCATGGACGTCACGTTATCTCCGTGAATGTACCGATGACTTTTCCCCCGCGTCCAGTGAACGGCGTGATGGTTGGCGGCCCCTTTGCTCCCGTCGTCAACGCTGAACTGGTCTATCCGCCTTCATTGGCCCTCAAATTACTGAGTTTGGTTGATAACTATGTGCTTATCCCCGATTTCGATCCCACTCACCCCGATCCACTTCGGCATTATGCGCAAGAGTTGGTTGCAACGGTTTCCAAACACGCCCAACTCACGCTCCATCTGTTGGATACGCAGCCCTGGGATTTATGCACGGTCGTCTTCACCGCCATTGACGAAGTGCAACACGCCTTCTGGCAGTGCATGGATGCACCTGACCAAAGCCCTGACGCGCGCTTTCGTCATGCTATCCGGAATGTTTACCAACAGGCAGACGCGGCCATCGGAGAACTCTTGCGCCGCGTGGATGACGAAACCCTTGTGATTGTGATGTCCGATCATGGTTTCGGCCCGCTCAAAGCGATCATCAACCTCAATAGTTGGTTAGCGCAGGCCGGTTATCTGACTTTTAGCCCATCCCGCCGCCGCTGGCGGGCGACCGGTATGGGACGCCTGGCGACGGTATACCGTCGCTTACCTGCTGCTTGGCGTGTTAGGCTGCGGAAACTACTCGGGGCGACCCGGATGGAGGCTGTGCGTGGGGATGTGGAAGGCACGCTTTTCGCGTCGGCCATTGAATGGACACAGACGCGCGCCTACGCCCTGGGCGCCGGAGGGAAGATCTACCTCAACGTTGCCGGACGCGAGCCGAGCGGTATCGTTCAACCGGGCGTGGAGTATACTGCTGTGCGCGAAGATCTCGCAGCGCAGCTCGCTACCTTAACCGATCCCCAGACTGGCACGCCGCTCATCCGCCGGGTGTGGTCGCGGGAGGAATTGTATGAAGGCCCGTATCTCGAAGCCGCCCCCGATTTGGTGATCGAATGGGCGGATTATGGCTACTGGGGACGCGGGCGTTACGATATTCACTCGGCTCCTATCTTCGAGGAGCGCCGCACAATGGACTTTAGTTCACTGCCGTTAACCGCCACACACACACCAGATGGGATTTTGATTGCGTGCGGGCCGGGCATTCCGGCAGGGAGTGTTATTTCTGGCGCGCAGATTGCTGATGTGGCGCCGACCCTCTTATGTTGGTTAGGGCTTCCTGTTCCTGAGTACATGGATGGTGTTGTGCTGACGTCCATTTGCAACCATCCAGAGGCCCTCGCTTCAGACCATGCCACCCCAGCCGCAGTGCGGCCGACACTCTATGCCGATGATGAAGCTGCAAAAGTTGCGGAACGACTGAAGGGCTTAGGTTATCTTTAATTTTCCAACAAAGGAACCGTTCGTTGAGTGTAAATGTTAATTTTCCGAGTGTGGATGTCATTATCCTGAATTGGAATCTGCCGGAGGATACGCTGCAATGCGTGGCTTCTGTCCTCAAGTCCGATTATCCGAATTATCATGTCATTGTGGTGGATAACGGATCTACCGACGATTCCTGCGAACGCTTTGCTGCCGAATTGCCGCCGGGGGTAGACTTACTGGCGCTTCCCACCAACCTGGGGTTTGGCGGGGGAAACAATGCGGCTATTCGCTCATCCCTCGCGGATTACACGCTGCTGCTTAATGATGATACGATCGTCGCGCCTGATATGATCTCGGAACTGATCACTGTGATGAGCTGCGACCCTGCTATTGGCGTTGCCGGGCCGATGATTTACTATGCCGACGCTCCGGAGTCGTTGTGGTTTGCCGGGATGCGCTTCTGGAAGAAGTTGTATATTTTACAACGAGGACTACATCTGCGGGGGCCACTTCAACGGGCAGAGTACGTGGATTTCGTCAGTGGGTGTGGGCTGTGTGCGCGCCGTACCGTATGGGAGCAGGTCGGGCTGTTTGCGCCGGAATTCTTTATGTACTATGAAGATCTGGATTTTTCACTGCGGGTGAAGCAGGCGGGCTTCAAGCTGGTTACAGCCACACAGTCCCGGATGTGGCATCGTGTCTCGGCCAGCACCGGCGGGATTGAATCACCAATGAAGCAGTACTACCAGGTGAAAAGCAGCCTGATTTTCTATCGTAAGCACACACACGGGCTATGGTTCATGGCGAACATGACCTTGCGCATCGGTCATGCCCTGTGGGTGACGCTCAAGCAGACGGTCAAGGGGGGAGTCCGTCCGGCAGTCGCCAGAGAGTACGTGCGGGGTGTGTGCGAAGCGCTCCGTCACGCGCAGGCAGGCACGCGTCCATGACCTCTTTGGCCATCCCTGCCACCGAATACGTTTCGTGCGCTTTGTGCGGTCACGACGATGCCACGCTGCTGCATCAAGGGCGCGATTATGTCTACGGCTATCCGGGGGAATTTCCGGTGGTGCGCTGCAATCATTGCGGCCTGACTTACCTCAATCCCCGACCCACCCAAGCGGCGATGCCCCGATATTACCCCGCCAACTACGAACCTTATCGCCCGGCGCCCACTCACTGGCTACCTCGCCTCCATCAGACTTTGCGGTACCGCAACCGTTGCCGTGTCGTGACACGCCTGCGCGCGGGGGGCACTTTGCTGGATGTGGGCTGTTCGACCGGCATCTTTCTCGCCGAGATGCGCCGCCATTCAGACTGGGAGGTATGGGGAGTAGAACCCAATGCGGAAGCCGCCGCCTACGCACGCGACGCGCTCCACCTCACTGTCACGACCGGCGCCCTCGCGGATGCGCACTTCCCTGATGCGCATTTCGACGTGGTAACGATGTTTGACGTATTGGAGCACGTCCATGCCCCGCGTGAAACCTTGCGGGAAATCCGCCGGATTCTGCGACCGGGCGGCTATCTGATTTGCAGCGTGCCCAACCTGGACAGCCTGGATGCACAACTCTTTGGGGCCTATTGGATTGGCTATGATGTGCCCCGGCATCTGTATACGTATTCCAAACGAACATTAGTGGCGATGTTACAGGCGGAAGAACTCAGGCCGCAAAAGCTATTTTCGTTTTATGGTCGTTATACCGCTTTCGCGTTGAGCCTACGCATTCTTCTTAAGGCGCAGGGGCGATTCAACGCCCTGTGGCAGCGAATGTTGTTTTTCCCGCTGTGGCGGTGGTGGTTGTTGCCTTATTTCTATGGGGTGGATCAAATTGGAAAGGGGGTCATTATCACGGCCTATGCGCGCAAAGACGAATAAAAATATAACCCGGCGCGAGCGGGTCCCCTCATTCCTGCCGGCCTGGCTGCGTACGCGCATCGAGGTCAATGTCCGTGAGATGGAGGCGCTGATGGCGTATGCCGGACAGCGGCTTGTCCCGGAGTCACGTGTGCTTGATGCCGGTGCTGGAGAAGGGCGTTTCAAGGAATATTTTACACATACGCGCTATACGGCGGTGGATTTAGCCGTCGGCGATGATGCGTGGGACTATGGACAGCTCAACGTCCTGGCCGATTTGGAGCAACTGCCTTTTGCGGATGGCAGTTATGATGCGGTGATTTGTACCCAGGTATTGGAGCACGTCAAACGCCCGCAGGTCGTTTTACGGGAGATGGCGCGTGTGTTGCGTCCTGGTGGGGAATTGTATCTGACCGCGCCTCAGAGTTGGTATGAGCATCAGCAGCCGCATGACTATTTCCGCTATACCTCCTTCGGCCTGCGTTACTTGTTTGAGCAAAGCGGCCTGACGCCGGTTTTCGTCAAACCGATGGGGGGCTATTTCTGGTTCCTTTCATTCCAACTTCAACGCCTACATTTCTGGCTCTGGCCGCCGCGCCCCGACGAAGCGCCTCTGGCGCGGACGGCGCGCATCATCACCACCCTTTTGATTCGCGTGGTCACACTGCTGCTCCTGCCGCTGCCGCTTTACTATTTGGATCGTCTTGATAAGCGCAAGGATCAGACGTTGGGGTATGCGTGCCATTGCGTCAAGGAGTAAAAAATGCTGCGTCGTTTGATTGAGAACTCCATCGCGTCGCTGGCGGCGATCCTGCTGCTGCGGCTCTCTTCGATGGCACTGTTCATCGTCATCGCCCGGAAGTTGGGCGAGGAAGCCACCGGGATGTTCTCGCTGGCGACGACCTATTCGCTGATCGGGACGGCGATTGCCTTTTGGGGACTGGATCAATGGCTGATCACGAAAGGCTCGCACGATCCACACGTGGCCGGCCAGTATTGGTTCAATTTGGGATGGGTGCGCCTGCTGCTCTCCGTCGTCACTATCGCGCTCTTTGCCGTGCTGATGAACGTTTTACAGATTTACGCTCCGGCCACGACGCACCTCATTCTGCTGATGACTTTGACTTTGATCCCCGACAGCTTGGACGACATCTGCCAGGCATACTTCATTGCCATCGAGCAGATGGCATACATCACCCTGACCTCGTTTATCCTGGCAATTTTTCGCGTTGTTGGCATTGTATTCATCCTGTTGGCGCAAAATGTCACAATTGTCACTGTGACGTGGGTGTTCCTGATCGCCAATCTGGCCCGCAGTCTCATCGGCGCGGGGTTGGTCTATCGCAAGGCGGCCATGAGGTTCACCCTGGACTGGAAACTTTGCGGCGCGAGTCTGCGCTGGGCTTTCCCGTTTGTCTTTATCAATGCCACCGTGATTTTGGAAGCGCGGCTGGGTACCGTGTTTATCTCCCTGCAAGCCACCGAGCGCGAGGTTGGCCTGTATAGCGCGGCGATGAACATCGTCACCGGTCTACAAATGCTGCCGCGTGCTTTTCGTACCTCCATCTCGCCGCTGATGTCCCGGCTCTATGTGCAGGACAAGGAAGCATTCGCGCGGCTCTACTATCGCAGCACGCTGTACTTATTGATGATCGCATTCGGGATAATCCCCATTATAATCATAGTAGCGCCCGATCTCATGCTTTTACTCTACCAGGCCCCGTTTATCTCGGCCACCCTCAGCCTGCAACTGCTGGTGATTTCCATTTTGTTTCGCCTGCTCAACATTCCCAGTTCGCGGCTGCTGGTACTGGCCGGGCGGCAATCGCTACTGGCCTGGTTTATGGTGGCGGGACTGGTGGGCAACACCCTGGTCTGCCTGGGGTGGATGCCGCGCATGGGTTTCACCGCCGCCGCTGTTGGCGAACTGGTTTCGATGGGTATCTACTATGGGTTGAGCATGATCGTCGCGCAACCTTATGTCCCAATTATGCCGTTGCTCACACAATTGGGGCGTGTCTTTCTGGCGCTGGCTCTGGGATGGGGGATCAGCGCCGCGTTGACCCTTACGTCGCTTTCGGCGTGGCTCAACGCAGGTCTGGGCTTCAGTCTCTATGCCGGTGGCCTGTGGGTGATGCGCGCGATTCCCAGCGAGGATGTCGCGCGCGTCCGACAGTGGCTAGCGCGACGTATGGCATTTTTAAAGAGGAGGATATGATGAACCAAAAGAAGTCGTCTTTGCTTACTCGACGGGAATTCTTGCGCTGTTCCGCCTTGCTTGCTGGTGCTGCGTTTTTGAGTACCTTGCGATCTGTCGTGCCCGCGCCCATTCAGAAACGGACGCAGGACAGCCCAACTGTGATTTTCATCGTTGCCGACGCTTTGCGCGCTGATCATGTTTCAGCGTATGGTTATTCGACCCCCACGACTCCCAATCTGGATAAGTGGGTGGCGGCTCATGGGGCTAGATTTACCCAGGCGACAAGCCCGGCTCCGTGGACTTATCCTGCCAGCGCCGCGATGATGACTGGCCGCAGCCCCACCCAACTCACGGCGAACTGGGAGACTCGCACGTTGCCGATGGATGTGACTACTCTTGCAGAATACTTGCATTTCTCTGGATACTATACGGCCGGCTTTGCGTCAACCTCTTTTCTTGGTGGTGAATATGGGTTTGCGCGCGGTTTCGATATCTATGACGATTGGGTAGCTCATAACCACAAAACATCCACTTCGGGGGGGGCGGCTGTTATCAATGATCATGTATTTACATGGTTTAAAAATACCTGGAATGGCCTTACACAACCCTTATTCCTGTTTCTTTATTATTCTGACCCACACAGCTGGTATTATCCCCCGACACCCTATGATACATTGTATGATCCGAATTACATTGGTGAATTGACACCAGAATCCTATGGCAACGGACAAGCGGCAATGGCCGGTACAAAAGTTCCTGTTGTACGCGACTTGCAACATTTGCTGTCGCTATACGATGGCGAAATCACATTCTGGGACTACCACATTGGACAAATGTTCACTTTTTTGCAGCAACAGGGATTACTGGAGCATGCCCTGATTGTTGTTACTTCCGATCATGGCGAATTGTTTGGTGAAAACGGCATGTGGGTGCATGGCAACTGCCTCTACGAGGAAGTCCTACGTATTCCCTTACTGTTGCGCTATTCTGGGGTTGTACCTGCGGGTAGCGTTGTGGACACGCCCGCGCAAAATATGGATATCATGCCAACGATCTTGGATTTCTTGGATATCACTTACTCCCCAGAGATTCAAGGAGTTAGTCTAGCGCCGGTTTTAGAAGAGCAAATCTCCCCTACCATTTCATCTTCACGTTCTACGTACAGTGAGTTGGATAAGGTGACAGATCCACAGCATTGGGCTTACGCCATTGCGCCCCGCACCGATCTTCGTTGCATTCAACGCGACGGATGGAAGCTGATCCACCATGTGGATCACCCGGAGGATGATGAGTTGTATTTCCTGAATTCGGAATCCGTCTACGAGACCGAAAATTTGATTCATGAGAATCCAGCGTTGGCCCAGGAACTACGGCAACTGCTCTGGGATTGGTTCCAACTGCCTTCTACTGCTTCTTCACCTTATACGACAGAACGAGTTTTGCCTGAAGCTAAACTTGGACAGTTTCAGGCGTTGCAGCGCTCCCCCAACCCTCGACCTTCTCCAGAAACTGGTAATTTCTGGAGAGGTTGGTTCTCTGGGCGGCCTCATACAAAATTACGCGCCAAAGGTGGCTCTTCAGTCCCACGGTGAAATAAACTATGAGTTCAATGGACATCGTTTTACTGGTTTTTGATACCTTGCGCGCCGACCACCTCTCCGGATATGGTTATCCGCGCGCTACATCACCCTGGTGGGATAAGACGGCGGCTGGGGCGACGGTCTACAAACAAGCGATTTCTCCGGCGCATTGGACGTTACCGGCCCATGCTTCCCTGTTTACGGGGCTGTATCCCTCACAACATACTATGGTGGATATGAATTCCGCACTGCCATCCACCATCCCTACATTGGCCGAGCGACTGCGACAGGCCGGATACGCTACCATCGCCATTTCCAATAACCCGCTCATCGGCACGCAACGCAATGGCCTCCAACGCGGCTTTGAGCGCATTGAGAATTATAGCTTTATGCGATTTACTTTATGGAATGCTCATCTGAACCCACCCAGGGCAACACATCCCTCTCTTCGAGGCCAGATCAAACAACTGCGAGGGAAACTGGCGCACTGGATGGGGTATGATGGAACCACGCCAGTGTGGCCCTGGAACATTTTACAACCCCTTATGGAAACTGGCCTAAAGAAGTTTGGCGGTGAAAAATATCGCAACACACAGCATTCCCTAGATCTGGCGGCGCATTTGTTGATCAATCGGCCTCAGATTGGCGCGCGTCCTCTGTTTCTATTCATCAACCTGATGGGCGCGCATACTCCCTATGAACCGCCTGCCTGGGCCTTGAAGGATTTCGTCGCCGCGCCGGATGCGCAGATATTGCGTAAATTACTCCATACCACAAATTTGATGCAACTTGACCCTGCCAACTGGTTGGCTGCACCGTGGTCAGATGGGGATGCGCTTGTCGGGTTGAATGCTGTTTACGATGCGGAGGTTGCCGCACAGGATCGTTGTTTTGGCGACTTTGTCACACAACTTCAGACTTCTGGGGTATCAGATCGCACCTTGTTGATTGCCACTTCTGATCATGGCGAGCATCTTGGGGAAAAACAACGCCTCAGTCACATTTTTGGTGCCTACCAGCCGTTAGTGCATGTGCCCTTGCTCATTCGCAATCCCCAAGATGACGTTGCCGCTGGGGAAAAAGTGGAGGCGTTTGTCTCTACCCGCAGGCTGTTCCACACCATTCTCTCAGCAGCAAACACGGCCACCCCTACCGAGCAGTCATTCAGTTTGATAAGATCGAAATGCGTTGACTCTGATCTGGTGTTGGATGCTGAACCAGAGTTCAACCAGGCCTTTTCTGAGGCAATTGCGCCGGCCACCCTTACGCCGCGCCTGGAAGTGCGGCGTCCTGGCATCATTGCGGCTCACCACTATGAACAGCCGGTGCGTGCAATTTTTGCGGGTGATCACAAGCTGATCGACTACAATGGGCATCATGCAGAACTATATACAGTGCGCACGGATACTGCGGAGTCTCACGATTTAGCAACGTATTTACCGGATCGGACAGTGCAACTAAACGATGCTTTATGGAATTTTGTGGGGCAATACCCACCTCTTGCTCCTTCGACTGAGACCTTGACGGATGTAGAGGTCACAAAACGACTACGTATGCTCGGATACCTGGAATAACCGGGGGGCATGATGGGATTAACCCTAAAGGGTTATTGAAAAACAGGAGGGCTTACGGTATAGTTTATCCGTAGAGTTGAGTAAAATCTATGTTTGGAGGTAACTATAAGTTCATACTTAGAAATTCTCACTTTACCTAAATCAGTTTCACTATCTCAAATTAAGGAGCGAATCATGTTAAAGAACCGTTTAGTATCAGCATTGTTAGTTGTATGTATGTTGGCCGGTACGGGCATGGCATTGGCGCAGGGTCCAGCCGTTGATCTGCCCGGCAGTGGTTGGCTGACTGGTCAGCAAGTCCAAAACGTGGGCACTGGCCCGGCCGATATGGTGGCCGAGGTCTACGTGGCTGGCGCAGCTGGCAGCCCATTCTCTGCGGATGCAGCTCTTGTAACGGGCGGCCTGACCGATGTGCCCGCGGGCGAGTCGCGCAACATTTTGGACAATATGTGGTCCGGTGCCCCGGATAGCTTCCGTGGTGCGGCCGTGGTTAGCGCGGATCAACCCATTGTGGCTATTGTTAACATTGCGTTGAGCGG
>JAKQHY010000054.1 GCA_029555965.1 Chloroflexota bacterium
CCTCTTGCATGACCAACAAATGAACGAGATGCTGCGGTCCGCTACGCAGCCAGAACTGCGCATTGGCATACAAATATCCTAACGGATCGCCGGCAGTCACGCCCATCAATATGACATACACACCGAAAAGAAGTGCGGGGACGCATGCAAGCATCAAGCGGGGAACGCGCCGGGGGGTGGGAGCTTCCCAGGCCCAAATCAGCAAGGGGAAACACAGCGCCAGCCCTACTACGCGCGTGAGACAGGCCAGGCAAACGGCGACCACCGCCAAAGCGAAACGTTTTTTGTGCAAAGCCCAAAACGTCAAGCCGCTCAACTCCAGGAACAAGGATTCGGTGTAAACGCCGGAGAAGAAAATGCTGAAGGGCGATAACAAAATCAGTCCAGCCGTACGATAGGCGACATTCTCACCTTCGCGCGCTTTTACCCACGCAAAGATCACGTATACGGTCAAAAGCAGGGCAAAATTGGAAATCAGAATGCCATGAAGGGTCGCACACTCGAGGCTGTCACATCCATGCAGGAGATTCAAACCACGGATAGTTGACGGGTACAAGGGCAAAAAGGCCATATCTGCCGTGACCTGCCGGAACGCCGCCCAGCCGTATCCGTAAATGGCAATCGCTGTATAAAACCCGGCGTCCCAACGATACCACATGTCCAACACCGGCGGCGCATCCAAATGGCGATACTCCGGGCCGCTGCGCATCGGCAAATACGTCACAGCGATGAAACCGACCAGCACCAGCAACAAACGGGTCAACAAAAAGGTCAGCAACAGATACAGCGCCGGTCTTTCAGGCAAACGGCGACAAAGTTTCTGTATAACGCTCAGCGCGCCAGCGTGAACGCCCATCCCATAAACCCCACCGAGCACAACCACAAAACGGCGATGCTGCCATATCGCTTCCATCCCGCACCCTTGCCGAAGCGCAGCAGATAAACCCCAGCGTACAGAGGAATGAGGATACCGACTTCCATCAAGAGGTTGCGATACATATAGGGATTGTCCAGCCGGAATGAGGGCGCGCTCGGCAGGATGCCAAACGGCAGCGCGAAGCGGCGGCTCGTGAACGGCCACAACAGCGGCAGCGGCCACACGCCGACGAGCATATCCAGCACGATGTGCGAAAGTCCCGCCAGAAAGACCTGGATGACGTACCGCCGCCGGGTCTCCTGCGTCAGCTTCAGCCGCATAAGCACCGGCAACGTGAGCAAGGGAAACACCAGACAGCCGACAAGGGAATGGGTGACGCGCAGGCCATCCTCCATTGAGGCGCGCAGGGCGTAGAGTGCAGGGATGACGTAATCCAAATCGGGGGCTAGCGCCACAAACGTCAACCAGCCGAGCCATAGCAGGTCGCGCCAGGCGGGTTTCTGTGGCGACTGCGTGGTGGCGTAGACGCCCAAACTGGTGAGGGTGTGTCCAATGAACGAAGACATTTAATCTTCACCGGGGAAATGGCTTGCGATGGTCGCGCGCACTTCATCCAACCATTCCCGTCGCTCTTCCGCCGTACTCGTCACAATCACCCGGTACATCTTCCGATAAAACGTCGGCACGCCGCACAGATCAAAGATGCAATTCTTCCACAGCAATTGCAACGGGTCGCCAAAGACCTCGTTCTCACGCTTCTCCGGCGTGTTGGCGGTGTTGAAGACCAGCGCGACCTTCGCCCTGAGCAATCCCACCGGCACACCCTCGCCGCCGTCGCCTGCGAGGAATTCGTAGGCTACGCTGGGCCGGATCACGCGATCCACCCAGCCCTTGAGAATCGCGGGCGGCTGTCCCCACCAGTTGGGATGGACGATCACAATACCGTCCGCCGCTGCGATTTCGTCGCAATGCTGCTGAATGTCCGGCGGAAGCACCGCGTCGCGTGGAATCTCTGTGTTCGGCAGGAGCGGATCGAAGCCCTCCGCATACAAATCGTGAAACCAGACGGAATGCCCGCGTTCGCGCAACGCCCGCGCCGCTATCTCCGCTATCGCGTGGTTAAAACTGCCGGGATGAGGATGGGCAAGAATAAGGGAGATGTTCACTTCCAGTTCCTCCTATGGCTCACGCAGGGCGGCAATGAGAGCGGCCGGGTCTACTATCAGCCCAAGGGGATTAGATTGCCCTTCATGGTCGAGCTGAACGGTGCGCCCGGTTTGCTGGGCCAGCGCCCAGAACTGCTCCGGGGTTATGGCGGCGTCAACCTGGACGGCCAGCGCGTACAATCCAGACAGCGTTGGCGGCACCCAACTTATGCCGCCATAACGGTTAAACTCATACACCTCTGCCCCTGTGGAACTGGCCAGGGTTCGTGAATCCATCGGCGCCAACAACAAACTGCGGGGATCACTGCCAGTGAAAAAATTTGCGGCCCACCACGATCCCGGTTCGTAGGATTCAAATACGTCCGGATCGGCCTGGGGATGACGCCCCAGCCCTAGCAATGTGAGGTTGCCAGGCAGACCGGTTGCCTTGCCAACCGAGATCACTAATATCCCGGCGGCTTCCGCTTCCCGCACGGCCAACACGGCATCCTGGTAGCCCGCCCAAAAAGGCAACCAGTCAGTCGAAATGGAAATGGCCCGGATTTTGCGTTCAGGCGGCAACTGCTCATTAATCTGCACGATGCGTCGGATGGCCTGCGCATACTCGTGATTGTAGAACAAGATAGATATCGCACTGGTTCCAGCCCCACCAATGTAATACAGGTCCGCTTCGGGCGCCATGCCAATCGTCTCACCCGCAGACAGCGAGGCCAGAGCCGAGCCATGCATTTGCGCGAAGGAAGTCAGACTGCCGGGGATCTCTTCGTACCAACGCAGACGCTCCGCATATTCTTGATGTTCGGTGAACAGAGGTTGGTCAATGATGGCAATCCCCACGCCGCGCCCGGTGATTCCCTGGGCATGGAGCGCGCGCACGCCCAATCCAGGATTCTTGCCGAGTTCAAGAATGTGCGCCGGGTCGAAGTCCGCCGGCATCTGAGTGGCTGCCGGCCACATTGTGTGGGTGTCAAAATCCGCATGCAGCAACGTGGCCCCGTCATCCTGAAGGTCAAGCGCCGACACATCGGCGCTGCGCAAATCCACCTGGTAAGAACTGCCGGCCTTAGCCGGATCGTAAGCAGGTAGGGCCGAAAGTGTTGCTCGGCCATAATTCGCCGGCGCCGGGCGTGAACTGATGTAGGGCAAAGTTGCCACCGGCAACATAGTCAGCGGGCGCGACGCGACGCCCACCCATACCAGGCCCAGCGTCGCCAGCCCTTCCACACTGCGAATGACGACGGCGGGCCAAAAACTGGAAAAACGCCGCGACTGTCGGGCGATGATGAGTCCCTCGATGAAGCGGAAGGGAATCAGCCAGTATTGAAACAGATGATACGCGGCGTACAAGAGCGCATTGACGCGCGCCGCTTTTTCCCCAAATGCTCCTTGCATTCGCGGAAGCAACACCCCCCGGAAGAACAACTCCTCGGCGCAGAGGGCGCAGAAACCCCATCCCAGGAAAGCGGCGAGCAAGAGTCCCCATTGCCCCGCGAACTCCGAACTGGCGAGTTCGGTAAGGTTGGCATAGGCGGGCCACTGTAGACCGGGGACGATGTAGTAATCGAAGCTGGTGAACCGCCGCAGCACAATGAACAGGAGCGGCAACAAAACTCCGACACTCAGGCAGAGAATAATCGCCGGCCAGGACAGAAACATCCGCCAAAAGGGGCGCAGCGTGGGTGAACCGTCTTTGGGATTGCGGGGCCGGTTGAGGCGGATGAACCGGCGGATGGTTTCCCAGCGCAACTTACCCTCCTGACGTGAAATCACCCACAGCGCCACCGCCATTTGCCAGACCATCCCAACCATCAACAGCGCCCAGTACGTCAGCACGGCAGGAACGTTAATCCGGTATACCACGAGCGGAACCACCAGCCAGGCCAGCAGCGCCAGAGGAATGGTCACGACGGCCCACAGCTTGATAATCTGCGTGCGCGTGAAAGATTGGTCTACCGGATTATACTCACTTGAATTCATCGTTGTGCTCCTCCCTCGTCAATAGTAGGCGCGGAATCCTTTCCGCGTGTCTGCCGTCGTGCGCGACAGGGATGTCGCGTCTACGTTTGATGTTTGACGTTTCAAAACACTTTAAAATGCACGCTATCCACCCAGCGTGTTTCCTGCATCAACACCGCGTTGAGCAGCTCAATCGCCAGCCGCGATTCCAGCGTGACGCCCGCGCGGACGCCGACGCACGGATCGTGACGGCCTTTTTTCAGCGCGAAGTCGCTCTCCTCAAGGTTTTGGCGGATGGAAAGCTGCGGCGTCTGGATGGACGCGGTCGGTTTAAAAGCGACGCGGCACACGAGCGGCATTCCCGTCGTGATCCCGCCGAGCAAGCCGCCGTGGTGGTTGCTCTGGTAGCCGGTCGCGCGGATGGGGTCGTTGTACTCGCTGCCGCGCCGCGTGATCGCATCGAAGCCCGCGCCGATTTCGACGCCCTGCGCCGCGTGCAGCCCGCCGAGCGCGCCCATCAGCCGCAGTTTGAGGCTATCGTACAGCGGCGCACCCGCCAGCGCGGGGACGTTGACGGCAACGACTTCCACCAGCGCGCCGATAGAATCGCCGTCGGCGCGTGCGGATTCGATGAGGGCGGCAGCCTCGCGGGCGAAGTCGGCGTCGAGGGTGGACAACGGGGCGGCGGCGAGCGTTGCCTCAAGCTGGCGCAATGCTTCCGCCGGGACAGGCTGCGCCTGGGTGTGTTGCTGCACCAGCCGCTCAACCGTGTCCGCCAACGTCACGGACGCTTTGAGCGACCCTACCTGCACCAGCGACGAGAGGATGACGGTGTGGAAGGTGCGTTCCAGGTACAGCCGCGCAATCGAGCCGCCGATCACATCGGAGACGGTGGCGCGATAGCTGGCGCGCCCGCCGCCGCGCGGGTCGCTGTAGCCGCGCGATTGGTGGTACTTCACCAGGTCGGCGTGGCCGGGGCGGACCGCGCCGGTTGGCCCGGCGACCTGGGCGTAGTCGCCGGAGCGTTTGGCGGCGGAGAGAACGAGCGCGGCGATGGGTTCGCCGGTAGTGTAGCCCGCCTCGTAAGTCGGCGTGACGCTTTCGACGCCGTCGGCGATGGTGCGGACTTCCGGCCCGGCGAGCAGCGCGTCGAGGTCATCCGTGTAGAGGCCGGAGAGCAGGGCGACTTTGTCCGCTTCGCTGCGCGGCGTGCCGAGGGTGTTGCCGCCGGGACGGCGGCGATCCAGGTGGCGCTGGAGGTCGGCGCGCGTCAGCCAGAGGCCCGGCGGGCAGCCGAAGACGATGGTGGTGTAGCTCGGCCCGTGGGATTCGCCCGCGCCGGACACCGCAAAGAGGGGACCGCCGAGGATTTCCATATTATGTTTTATCAACCCACCCCTTCTCCAGCGTGAGCCGCACATCCCACCCGAAGCGCCGGTAGAAGCGGCCTGCGCCGCGCGCGTCGTCATCCGGGACGACGGAGAACGCGATCCGCTTGCAGCCTGCGTCGCGCATCCAGGCGACGGCGTACTGCACCAGCCAGCGTCCCAGGCCGCGATTGCGCCAGGCTTCGACCACGTTCAGGTATTCCAGCTTGCCCCATCCGGCGAAGGCGGGCAGGCGTCCGTTCTGCGTCAGGTCGGCGACACAGCCACATTCCCCAATCGTCACAGCGCCATGCTGCAAAGTGAATGTGGCTTCAGTCCCCGAAATGGCGCACTGCACCATCACATCGGCCACTGGCGCAGGGCCGGGGTGCGGAATAGTATCCAAATCGCCGCCGAAGATGAATTCTTTGCCCGCTTCCGTCGTAAAACCGCCCTCAGCGAACAGGCGGCGGATGTGCGGCCATGCATCCGGGAGGCCGCTGCACAGCGGGACGGGCAGCCCGAAATCCCAGGCGGAGGTCAAGCGGACGCCCCACTGCCGCATCTGTTCGCGGGCCGCTGCGAGCAATTCCATCCCGGCCTCTTCCGCGCCGGGCGTGAAGAGAAGCCAGGCAATGTCGCCAATGTTGCGGTAGTCCGCGCCAACTTCGGGGTCATCGCCGTAGCGCAGCAGGTGAGCGGCCGCGTTGACTTGTAAGCCATCAACGACAAAAAACGTCCGCCGTTCCACCACCCACGGGTCTAAGACGAATTGTTCCGGGTAGCGATCCAGCCGCTCGGCGATAAACTCGGCGGGCAGCGCCCAACCGGGGAGTGCCATTTCCAGGTGCGTGTTGATAAGCGTCTGGAGACCGGGCAGATGAGGACGATCAACCCATGTCATCAAAATCTTCCCTCCTCTGATACGTGAAGCGTGAAACGTGAAACGTAATGACTTTACAGTAAAAGCCTCACGTTTTACGTTTCACGTTTTAGCCATCACGGCGCTTCCTGCCAGAACAGGGCGTCGTAATCGCGCAGCGTCATCAACGTGAGATCACCCTCAAAGCCCGCAGCCTGCGCTGCTTCAAAGAGCGCGGCCTCGGAATCAAACTCGGTCTTTTCTGCCGTGCTGCAATCGAAGAGAACGTAGATCACGGTCAGGACGTCATCCTTCTCCTCCTCGGTGCGCAACAGCAGGTAACGTCGGTCGAGGGCCAGATGCGTGATGTCCCACACGCCAATTGATCCCAAGGGTTGGTGGTTGATGTCGTCATAGTCGGTTACTTCGCTCTCGTCGAGCAGCCGCCCGTGATCCACCGTGTCAATCGCGTGGATGCTGTACGGGTACACCAGAGGCCAGCGCCACCAATCGCGGAAGCCGAAATAGGTGAAGTAATCCGGGTTGACATCCGGCAGCGTCTCAGCCGGAACGTAGCTTTTGAGGAGTTCGATCTGGGGATTGGGATGGTCGTCGTCAATCAACAGCCCGCGCGGATCGAACCACGGGCAGCAGATACAGGCGCAGGAAAGCAGGGCGAGGGTGACGAGTAGAAACACGCGCCAATAGTAGCTATTTTGCAAAAAGGACATTATAGGGGTACGCCCTGCGGGACTACCACCAACCGCGCCACAGCTCGTTCTGGCCTTTTGCTCGTCAAATCATACGCACTTTGGAGGTTCATCCAAAACTGCGGTGTAGTTCCCAGAGCTTGAGAAAAAATCCACGCAGTTTCGGGCGTGACGCCCCGCTTACCCCGCACAATTTCGTTGACCCGTTGGAGTGGTACGCCAATATGCGCCGCAAACGCCACTTGCGTGATCCCCAATGGATCTAAAAACTCCTCTTTCAGTATTTCACCGGGATGTGTTGCTACACGATTTTCTGGTAACATCTTTCTTGCCCTCTAACTCAATGATAATCTATCAAAGACACTTCAGATGCATCACGATTTTCCCAACGAAAGACAATACGCCATTGATCATTCACACGGATACTATGAAAACCGAGCCAATCACCTTTCAGAGCTTCCAAACGATTTCCCGGAGGTTCGCGCAAATCTTCCAGTCCATAGGCTGCATTGAGAAGGTCTAATTTGCGTAGCGCGGCTCGTTTGACAGTGGGAGGAATACGCCGGACATGATGACTTTCCCGTCCATGATAGAGATCTGCGGTTGCCGCGTCGCCAAAGGAAGTGATCATTTTTCCTCTCTTGAGGTCATTATATCACATTAACGATTACACGGCAATCGTGTAAATACTTCGTCAGAGACTACCCGCCGACTCAGGCTGCGTCGCCGCTTCCAACGCCGTGAGATACGCCATCGCTTCCTCAAAGCTCTGCCCGCACATCTCTTCGTTGGGGATCAGCCAGGTACACACCAGGGGCCGCTCCGGCGAGTCGAAGAGGGCACAGCGATTGTCCGGGGTGAGCTGGACGCAGCGCACCCCGGCCGGCTTGCCATCGGGCATCCCCGGAATCGCTGAGGAGATGGAGAGGGCGATGCAGCACGCCCCGCATCCCACGCGACAGGGGATCCGCTTCATCTCATCACCTGCACCAGATGGTAACTCTTCTTGCCCTTGCGCAGCACCACGAACTGCCCCTCGATGGCGTCCGCCAGAGTGACGGCCTGATCCGCGCCGGCGGCCTGGACGTTGTTGACGTAGACGCCGCCGTTGTCAATCAGCCGGCGCGCCTCGCCCTTCGACTTGGTCAGCCCGGCGTCCACCAGCACGTCCACCAGCAGCTTGCCCGCGCCCTCGAAAGCCGTCTTGGCAACCTGGCTCGACGGCGCCTCGCTGAAGATGTCGCCCAACTCGGCGGCGCTCAGCCCGGCGATCTCGCCGCCGAACAGGGCTTGCGACGCCTGCTCGGCCTTCGCCAGCGCCGTTTCGTCGTGAACCATCGCCGTCATGATCCGGGCGAGCGCGCGTTGCGCCTCGCGCTGTTCCGGCTGCGTCGCTACCTTGTGCGCCATGGCGGCGATTTCGTCCCGCGTCATCCAGGTGAAATGCTTGAGGTCGTCAATCACGTCGGCGTCCTCGCGGTTGAGCCAGTACTGGAAGAAGCGGTACGGCGACGTGTTTTTGGCGTCCAGGAAGATCGTCCCCTTCTCCGATTTGCCGAGTTTCGAGCCGTCGGCGTTGGTGACGAGCGGGTAGACCAGGCCGTGCGCGCGCGCGCCGCGCATCCGCCGCATCAATTCCACGCCCGCCGTGATGTTGCCCCACTGGTCGCTGCCGCCGGACTGCATCGTGCAGCCGTAGCGGTCGTGGAGCTGCACGAAGTCGTAGGCTTGCAGCAGCATGTAGCTGAACTCCGTGTACGAGATGCCCTCCTCGCGTTCCAGCCGCGACTTGACGGAATCTTTCGTCACCATGTAGTTGACGCTGAAGTACTTGCCCACGTCGCGCAGGAAGTCCATCAGCGAGACCTGGCACAGCCAGTCGGCGTTGTTGACGATGCGCGCCGGGTTGGTCTTCACCTCGAAATCGAGGAAGCGCTCCAACTGCGGTTTGACGGCCTCCAGGTTGGCCTGCACCTGATCCAACGTCAACAACTGCCGCTCGCTCGACTTGCCGCTCGGATCGCCAATCATCCCCGTGCCGCCGCCGGCCAGCGCGATGGGCGAATGGCCGAAGCGCTGCATCCGCGCCAGCCCCATCAGCGTCATCAAGTTGCCGATTTGCAGGCTGGCCGCCGTCGGGTCAAATCCGATGTAAACGGTCACTTTCTCCTTCGCCAGCACCTCCGGCGCCCCTTCCGTAAAACTATGCACCAACCCGCGCCATTGAAATTCTTCAAAGATGTTTGTCATGATGTCTCCTTGTCAGGAAATGAGTAATGGGAAATAGGAAATGAGTAATGGAAAATGAGGATTGACACTCATTACTCATTACTTCTTTCTTGGCATATACCGAAAATACAACGCCATATCCACCAGCACCATCGTCATATTGAGCGCGTACAGGCCCACCACCCAGTCCAGGTCGAACAGGACCTTGTGGATGATCCCGCTCAGATAGCCCACGCAGACGAAGACCATAAAGACCGGGCTTTTGCCCTCGACTTTGTGCGTCCGCAGCGCCTTCGCAATTGAAACCGGCCAACTCAGGCCGAAGCAGACCAGCATAATCACTTCAAAAATACTCATTCGCCACTCACTTTTGCTCAGATTTCACCGCTGAGAACGCTGAGGTCGCTGAGAAACTATAAAAATTCTCTGCGCCCTCTGTGTCCTCTGCGGTGAAAAATTTCTATGGATGTAACGCTTGCTCACAGGCCGCGCGCATCACGTCGAAGGGCGCCGGCTGCCCCGTCCACAGTTCGAACGCAATCGCACCTTGCCGCACCAGCATGTCCAGACCATCTATGCCTACCGCGCCCGCCCCGCGCGCCTGCCGCAATAACTGCGTCTCCTGTGGATTATAAACCAGATCGAAAACTGTGAGATGCGCCGGGAACGGGATCATCTCCGGCCAGATCGAAGCCGCCACCTTGGGCGACATCCCCACCGGCGTCGCGTTGACCAGCAGGTCCGCCGCGCGCGCCGATTCCACCAGCGTGTCGGTGGATAGCGACGCCGTGCGCAGCGGCGCGCCGCCTCCACCCAAATCGGACAGCAGCGATTCTACCTGCTGCGGCTGCGTGTCCAGCACCAACACGTCGCGCGCGCCTGCCTGGAGCAGGCCGAAGACCACCGCGCGCCCCGCGCCCCCAGCGCCCACCACCACGGCGGACTTCCCGGCCGGCTCAAAGCCGCCCTGCCGCAGCGAGCCGAGGAAGCCTTGATAATCCGTGTTGTGCCCGGTGGTCGTCGGCGCACCTGCCGCATCCCGGTCAATGACGATGGTATTCACCGCGCCGAACTGCGCCGCGTCTGGCGCCACCGCATCGAGGGCGGGAATCACCGCCTGCTTGTGCGGCACGGTCACATTGACGCCGCGAAAGCCCAGCGCCGCTGCCCCGCGCACCGCCGCCTCCACCTGAGTCGGCGCGACCGGCAGTGGGACGTAGCACCAATTCAACCCTAGCGCCACAAACGCCGCATTGTGCATCGGCGGAGAGACGCTGTGTCCAATCGGCCACGCGATCAGGCCGACTAAGATGGTGTGACCGTTTATTTCACCACGGAGACACGGAGAACACGGAGAATTTTCGATTTCTGTCATAATACTTTCCTTATTATGCCGTCTTTGAGGACCGGCACGTTGAAATTGATGAGCAATCCAACCCGACATCCCGTAAGTTTCAGGTAGGTCAGCAGTTGAGCCTCGTGAACTTTGAGGACCTGCTCAACCGCTTTCAATTCGATGACAACTTTATTCTCGACAATCAAGTCCAAACGTAGGCCGCAATCAACATTGGTGCCCTTGTACATCACCGGCAAGGACTTCTCAAGCTTAAAAGAGATTCCACGGAGCGCAAGTTCGTGCGCCAGACAAGCCTGATACACCGATTCTAACAGTCCTGGGCCAAGATGACGATGGACTTCAATGGCTGCACCAATGATCTTATCGGTTAATTCCCGCTCATAAAGCAAAGCCGGCTTTGTATCCATATTCAAAACTTCGTGTTCTCTGTGTCTCCGTGGTGAAACCCCCCGCCCAACTGCGCCATCACGTCCACAAACCCCGGAAAGGAATCTGCAATACATTCCGCATGGCCGATGACCGTCTCACCTTCCGCCGCCAGCCCGGCCACGGCAAGCGCCATGCCCAGGCGATGGTCGCCGTGACTGTCCACTGCCGCCCCATGCAACGGCGTCGGCCCTTCGATAATAAAGCCGTCAGGCAATGGCTCGATGGTCGCGCCGAGCTTGCGCAATTCTTCGACGACCACAGCGACGCGATCCGTCTCCTTGACGCGCAGCTCGGCGGCGTCGCGCACCACCGTGCGGCCTTCCGCCTGCGTCGCGGCCACCGCCAGGATGGGGAACTCGTCAATCATCCGCACCACCGTGTCGCCGCCGATTTCTGTCCCCCGCAGCCGCGCGCTCCGCACCACCAAATCGGCTACCGGCTCGCCGCCCTGTTCCCCCTCATTCACCCATACGATCTCCGCGCCCATCGCCGCCAGCACATCCAGCAGCCCCGTTCGCGTTGGATTCACATTTACACCGGTCAACGTGATCTCCGATCCCGGAACCAACACCGCCGCCACCAGCGGGAAGGCGGCAGAAGAAATATCGCCCGGAATCGTCATGTTCAGGGGGTGAAGATGATCAATTGCGGACGAGTTCAAAGTTACCGTAAGCCCATCTACGATAAGCGCCGGGTGGGTGGTTGGAAGGCCCGCTGATCCGCTGATCCGCTGATCCGCCAATTTGCGATTTGCGATTTGCGCTTTGAGCATCCGCTCCGTATGATCGCGGCTGGGGCCGGGCTGATGCACTGTTACCGGCCCGTCGGCGAACAACCCCGCCAGCAGGATCGCGCTTTTCACCTGCGCGCTGGCGACGGCGAGACGGTGTTCGCCGCCATGCAGGGTGCGCCCGTGAATGGTGAGCGGCGCGCGTCCGTCCGTGTCTGTGATGTCCGCCCCCATCGCGCGCAGCGGTTCGACGACGCGGCGCATCGGGCGGCGCAGCAGTTGCGGATCGCCGGTCAGGATGCTGTCAAACGGCTGCCCGGCGAGGATTCCTGTCAACAACCGCATCGCTGTCCCGGCGCGGATGCAATCCAGCGGCGCGGTGGGGGCTTGCAATCCGCGTAGTCCGCGCCCGTGGATGGTCACATCAAGGCTCGTAGTAACCGCTTCAGCGGCCTCTGAACGGCTGAAGCCGTCACTACGAACCTCAATCTCGATCCCCAGCGCGCGCATACAGCCGAGTGTGGCGAGGCAATCGCCGCCGGGGAGCAAGCCCCGGACGTGGCTGACGCCGTCGGACAGCGCGCCCAGCATCAAGGCGCGGTGCGAAAGCGATTTATCGCCGGCGACGCGCGCCGTTCCGTGCAATGGCCCGCCGGGAATGACTTTCAACTGGGTCATGGGAACATCTCCTTTCGCGTGTTGCGGATGGCAGTCAGGGCCGCACGCAGACCGTTTTCATCCCCCGCCTCGACCATCCGCGCCAGAGCTTGCAACTGTTGATCGAACACTTTCACGGCGTCCAGTACGTGCGCTTGATTCGTCATCAGGATGTCGAGCATCATCTGCACGTCGCTGCCGGCCACGCGCGACGTGTCGCGGAAGCCGCCCGCGACGATTTTCCACACCGCCGGGTCTTTGGAAGTGGTTACGTCCGCCGTGGCGACGAGCGCGCAGGCCAGCAGGTACGGCAAATGGCTGACTGTGCCGACGAGGTAATCCTGCCGGTCGGCTTCCAACACCAGCGGCTTCGCGCCGACCGCCTCGGCCAGGGCGACGCCTAAGGCGAGCGTCTCCGGCGTGGTGCGCGCCAGCGGGGTGAGGATGAACGTGCGTCCCTGGTACAGGGTGACCTCGGCCACTTCGATGCCGGAGGTTTCCTTGCCGCACATCGGATGCGCGCCGAGCGGCTGGATGGGAGCGGGCAGCAGGCGATCCATCGCCGCGACGATCTCGGTTTTCGTGCTCCCCAAATCCATTACCACGCAGCCAGGGCGCAAATGCGGCGCGATTTCGGCCAACTGCTGCACAATCACGCGCACCGGCGTCGAAAGCACCACCACGTCTGCGTCACGCACGCCCGCAATCAGGTCGGTCGTCCCCTCGTCCACGAACCCGCGCGCCAGCGCCGTCTCCACTACTTCCGCCCGCCGCGCCACGCCGACCACGCGCGCGCACTTCCCCCGCAGCGCGCCCCCCAACGACGCCCCCATCAGCCCCAGGCCCACGACGGCGACGGTCGAATCCATCAGTTGCTTCATTCGTTCCATCTCCTTCTGGAATTACGAATTACGGATTACGAATTACGAATTATGAATTACGACTCGCTATTCGTAATTCGCTATTCGTAATTCGCTATTCGTAATTCGCTATTCATATCGTCCGCCCCACAGCCTGCGCGATC
>JAKQHY010000059.1 GCA_029555965.1 Chloroflexota bacterium
CTGGTAGGCGTTGATGTCCAGAAAATCCGGCGCGAAGCGGCGCACGGCGGGGCCTACGGCAGGAATCTCCAGGTGACACTCGTGACAGTGACGGGCTACCTCCGCCGATTGGCGGGCCAAATCGGCCAGATGGGCATGGGCGCACCCGGTATCCGCGCCGATGAGCAGTAGCACGCGATAGTGCGTTGCGTTGGCGCGGTTTTGGGCCAGCGCGGGCAGGTTGGCGCGGATGGTCTCGGCCAACGTGTCAACCGCCGCGTCCGCTGCGCCGCGCGCGATTTTCCAAAAGTTGCGGAAATTCGCATTGTACAGCCGGCACAGCCGCTCGTCATCCCATCCCAAGACGGTGTTGGCATGAGGGCGAAAGGCATCGCGGTCGAGCCAAAGCAGCGGCTCGAAGCGTCTGTCTCTGGTCAAGTCCGCGAGCAATTCACCGGCCAGGGCCACACGCTGCGCGGGTGTCATCTCTTTCAACAGATCGGTTTCTTTCATCGTCACTCCTTGTTCTATTCTATACGGGTGATTGTGGTTACAGTCAGCCTTATACGATCTGCTCCACGATGCCATAGGCCACATCCTGGCGCGGGGCGCGGGCTTCCCAGCCCATCACAAAGCGATGGTTGGGCAGCTCATCCAAAAGTCCTTCCAGGTAGAGGCACTGCTCGTAGGCATACACCGGCTCAACGGGGCTATTGAGCGCATAGCGGGCAAACGCCTGCAAGTCCGCATCCTGAATGGCCTGCACATCCGCGTCTGCACTTGCCCTGTACCAAAAATCCTCGTCATTCTGTATTTCGTCCTGGATTACGGGCCGCAGCCACTCGCGCATCCAATCTAGCAATGCGCCGATACTGTCGGCGGTGTGAACCCGCTCGAAGCGGGGATTGATCAGGGCCGTGTATGCGTACAGCGCACACGGCCCGCGAATTTCGGCCGGCGGGCGGCGCAGTATCAGCGTATAAGCATTTTCGCGGTCAATCGCCGGATCGATCATGGGCTTGTAAGGCTCCCAACCCAGGTAGATGTGCTTCAGCGTTTGCGCCTCTTCCCACGAGGCGGCTTCTACCGTCCAGATACAGCGCGCGTCGGCGGGCAGAAAGCATCCGCCGCTGCGCCCGGCCTCGCAGAATGTGTAGCTGACCTCTTCCTCGGAACGCCAGAGTTCGTATTGTGTCACTGACTGTACTCCAGATAGTAAACGCGCCCGGTGGCTTCGCTGTACCAGAGCGCCCACCGGTAATCTTGCTTGTCGTTGGCTTTTTGGTAGAACGCGGCCTGTTGGATGTCTGCCTCATCCCACCAGGGAAAATCGTCGCGGGCGATGTTGAAATCGCGGCGCGCCGTCGCGTCGGCCTGCTCCAGCTCAAGCGCCGCCACGATACGATCTACAGTTTCCGGCCCGGCGGCAAATCCCAGTTGATACAGCACGTCGGCGCCCATCTCGTCGGCATAATAGTACACGTCCGTGACATCGTCGGGCCGCTCGAAGCCAAAATGCCGCTCGAAACCGGCCAGGTTGGCCCCGGTGTCGGGCGTGTCGTGGTCGTAGGCGGTGCAGGCGACAAGAGCCGCAAGAAAAATCAGCAAGCAAAAGCACAATTTCTTGATCGCGTTCAAGATTTCACCTTGGTCAATTCCCAGCAGCCGGCGCTCTCCCAGGCTTCGGGTGTGTCGTATTTGCCCGAGGAGAGGTGTTTCCAATGAGCGCGCAGCAAGTTGTGGAGATCACCGTTGGCGCCGGTCAATTTTTCCCATCCTGATAATGATAGTGCTCTTGATGCGCCGAGCTGAAATTCTGGATAAAGGTCGCCGCCGCGTGCCTGTCGCCCTTGGGGACGAAAAAGCCCTGCGCGATGGCCCAATCGTACACGCTCTGATCAATGGGGTATCGGGTCAGCGTGCCCGACAGGGCATGGGCGGCGATCCATGCCTCGGCTTTCTCACGCGAAGAAAAGACGGCGCTCGGAAATGGCCCTTTGTCACCCACAAAAACCCAGACGGTCTCTGCCATGGATTGGCCTCGCTTTCCTACAATTCTGGTCAGGGATGGAGCAGATCATGCAGCGTGCCGAACAGCTCGGTGTTCTTGAATTCGTTGATGGCCTCGTCCAATTGCGAGTCCGGCATTTTGCCCCGCAGCGTCTGGATGATGCGGAGTGGGCGCTCCGTATCGTGCTTCAGATTGTAGAGGATAATCGCCAGACGCAGCCCCCTCGGGTCAAGCTCCGGCGTGATCAGGCGCTCGATGACATTGACCACCCAATCGGGGTCGTGATGGGTGAGCGCGGCCAGCACCGAGCCGCCATAGGTGGGGTCAAAGGCCATGCGGCGGATGAAGTCCATGCCTTCATCCAGTGCGTCAGCGCGGGCGGCCAGCATGTGGATGGCGTCCAGTCCGCGATCTTTCGTCGGGCTTTCGTCGGGCAGACGCAGTCCGGCAAAGAGCGGCCAGTGGTGGGCCATCCGCAAAACGATCTGCCGGTCGTCGCGCAGCGCTGCCGAGGTGTCCAGCACGCCCACGGCGGCGATCCGCACGATGGGATCGGGGTGCGTCAGGCAGCGGTGCAGAACGTCAACGAGGTGGCGTTTGATGAGCGGCGACAGGGCCGGCGATTTCACGATGCGCTCCGGCCAATCGCCGACGGCGTCATAAGGCCCCATGTAACAGCCGGTGCGCAGATGCGTCACGAGCTTGTCTTCCAACTCCCGGCCCAAGTCCACCCCATCCAGGCAGCGGCGTTCCGCGCTCAGCGCGGTGAAATCGCAGGCGGCGAATGCGGCCTGGCTTTCGAGCGGTTGCCGGACGATGGCGAAATCTTCATTGATCAGCACTGCGCCCGTGGGAGTCTCCTCCATATATTCATAACTCGTGAGGGTGGTTTTGCCGTAAGAGTCCCTTTTGTAAATCAAAATGAGCCGGTCTTGCGCATCATAATGGTAGGTGCTGATGGCCCACGCGCCGCGCGAAAACGTCTCCTCGACGATTTGTAGCCGGCCGGCCGCGTCGTAGATGAAGCGATAATCGGTCGTCGCCCCGTCCTCGGCAGCCAGGTGGCGCTGGCGCTCGGCGCTGATGCGTCCCTGTTCGTCGAAACTAAAGGTGGATTCGGTGTCGGGCTGCTCGTAAAAGGTAGTCTGGCGGGTGATGCGCCCGGCCTGGTCGTAAAAATACGCATCAATCGTCGGCGGATTGGGATCGTTGGGAGCCATCGGCGCATGGGTGCGGCGCACGATTCGGCCCGCTTCGTCATAGTCGTATGTGCACTGAAACCATTCGTCGTTTTCTGCGGTCTGGACGAGCCGGCCGGTTTCATCATACTCATAATTTTCGATGGTATCGAAGTTCGTACCGGACTCTTTATACCACGTGCGGCGCACGCGGGCCGCGCCCTGCCGGATGACAAAACCCAGCGCGAGCATATTTTTCTGGTACAGGTCGGTGTGATCGGACATGAATTCCTCCTTGAAAATAAGCCGTTGGAACGTTTGAACGTTTGAACGTGATTTTCATCCAACCGCTGGTGAACCGCCGGTTAATGATGAATTTCTGTGATATTGATCCGTATGCTATAGAATTTTACCGCGGAGTATGCAGTGCTTGCGGAGATTTTGGCGTTTCTCGGCGTTCTCTGCGGTGAAAAAGACGCCTGTGCCATCACGCGATAACGCTACTCCCGCGAAATATGCCGGAATCCCCGCGCCTGTAGCGCCGCTTTCTCTTTCGCCTCCAAATCGAGAAGAGATGGATAGCCCTTCATATACGGCGCCAGACCCTTCACCGGCGGCAGCAACTTCGCGCCCTTGTTACGATCCACGGCCCAATAGCCCTCTAAGCCGATGATATTGGCATAAGGAAACCCTTCTACTCCCTGGCGCAGTGGAAACCCGGCCTCAGCTTCGCCGAGCCAGTACAGTTTGCCTGCCGCTGCCCACGGAGTCAATTCGTAGTCCGTCAGGTCATACTGCCATAAGAAATTCGGATCATACCACTTCCACGGCAACAAACTCCGCTGAAAAGCGGCCTTATCCGGGCCGAAGTACGTCACGAAATAGACGGTATAACGCGGCTGCCACGGATCGTCGTCCAGGCGACCCACCGGCAGGGCATGGATCACCGCATAGTTGCCTTCCTGTTCCAGAAAGGGCCACCAAACCCCCGGACGTTCTGAGCCGATTACCACATCACTCACGGCCTTAACATCATCGGGAATAATGCCGTTGAGATTGACGCCGTAATGCACGGCCTGCGCATGGTCACATTCGGCAGTGTAGCTTGGATCCATTAGCCTCGTCGAATCGTGATCGCTTCGGGGTTTAGGCCCAAACCAACCCAATCCATTCGGCTCGTTATACCACCATCCGATACCCGACAGACTGAAAGTATCCAATGGCTCCGTAACTCGCCCGCCACAGATAGGGCAACGCGCCAGCAAAAACACCGGCAGTCGCGCCCAATACACGGATGGGAGTTCGAAACTCAGTTTGCGCGCCGCCGTTCCCGCCCTTCCAAAATCACGGGCAATGTTCGCCCAATAAACGCTGCTGCGCGCGTCCTCCACCTCGGCCAGAAACGCCCGGTATGTGTCCAACGTAAAAACGGGGGCCGGTTCGCCAGTAGCCCCGGACGAAGGCGGCCAGGCCTGTTTTATCCGCTTCTCGTATTCGGCGACCGCAGTCCGGATAAGCGCACGTTCTTCATCCCCAACTTGCGTCTGAAGGGAAAGCAAGGCCAGGCGTATCTTCTCGTTGCTTTCGCGATCCTTGGCCTTACCCAGAAGCGAAATCAATGTGGCGAGCGTGCGGGGATCCTCCAACTCGGCCAGATGCTTAATGACCTCCTCCCGCTCGTATGAGCTAACCGGGAAAACTCCGGCGATCATTTTTAACAACAGATCAACCGCGCGTGGATCTCGTAACTCCGCCAACAAAAGGATCAATCTGACCCGCGCGTTGGGACAGCGTTCGATCAAATCCACGACCAGATCAGCGTCGCCCAGTTTCTCTAAAAACCCGATGGCGATCAGATGCACCAAAGCGTCCGCGTCGTCAAAAACCGCGTCAATATTCGCCAACAACGCCTGTGGATCCAGCGCGCCCAAGGCGCTCACAGCTTCACTGCGGATATCCCTGTCGCGATCCTGCATCGCGCGCAACAACGCTTCTCGCGTCGGCGTGCTCGCCGGCATCCGGCAAAGTTCGCGGATAACATGACGACTCACTTCCTTTTGCATCGGCACGGTCCCGAGCGCCGAAGCCAACGCAAGCGCCGCCTGCGCGTCGCCCAACATGCGCAACGCACTGGCGGCCATCCACCGCACGCCAGACGGGCCATCGCGCAGAGCCGTGCTCAACTGCGCCAGCGCTTCCTCCCTGTATCGTTCAAAAACAGGCAGCATGACAAGTAAATCGTGATTGCAATCCCGCTCCTGTGCGTCCTTCAAGAGCGCTGGGAAAGATGCAATGGCGGCTGCGACCTTTTCACGTTCCATGATTTGAAGCCCTCACAACTTTTCTGACCATCCCCGGCGCTCAAAGCAGCCGCGCCTGTCGAAATTGCTCAGGGGCGTAGATGCCCGTCGCCAAATCAAAAATACCGTCATTCATAAGAACGACATACCCCTGGCAAGCCTCGGCGATGGCTACGGCCAGCGCCGCCATGATCTGGAATTCATGGGGACCGCGCCCGGCAAAACTCCCTATCCCATAATGATGCCCGGCAGAACGGCAACGATCAAGCAAATCCTCAACAACTTCCAGGGACAAATTTCGCCCGTAGTCCTCCAAATAATCACGCTCAATCGGATACTTCACATTTGACCACACATGAATACCCAAAGTGTTCTGAATCTCCAGGTTCAAGCCATAACTATCCTCAAAAGAAAACGGCTTATCAGGATTCAACGCCTCATGGGTCCGCAAAATCACAGGGACGGAGTTCTCTCCCAGCACCGACGCCAACGGGCCGAGCAATTCCTTCAAGCGATCCTTTACATCATTCCAACAGATCACGGTAGGTGACGTGGACAAAATGTCCAAATCAACACTCATAGACTTTCCTCCCTCTGCTCAAACGACAAAGGCTCGATCAAGCAATAAACCTCTAGCAGAAAGACTCTGCTATGGATAATCATGGACAACTTGAACACCTGCGCCGTCGTCCAAGACTATCCGTTTGCTCACTACCCCCTACCACACCTAAAAACGAGGTGGGACTAAATCGCCTAAAATAATCTTCGGCGCACTCTCTACCGGATCGGGCAAGTCGTGTACACGCCCTTCCTCAATGTAATACGGATGCCGTCGCCCGGCGACATGGGCATAGGGGAAGGCTTCAACCGGCCCATCCATCAGTTTCGCTTCAGTCTCCGGGTCCACCCACGACAATTTCCCCTTTTCTATCCACTTGGTCAAGTCATAATCCTGTTGGTCAGAACGGGTACCGGTAAACCCAATCTCTCGATTATTGGCATACGGACGCATTCCGTCAAAGGCAGGGCTGGCCCAGGGAATGCAAAAATGGATATGGTCTGCCGGCCGTCTTTCGGCAAAATAGACGATGGGATATGCCGTGTAACGCTCGGCCACGGGGATGCTGTGGATTACAGCTCGCATAGTAGGCAAGTTGAGAACGCGAGGCTTGACAAAGGGCACCTCAGCCGCCATAGGAATGGTGGTGGCGCCCATAGAGACTATAGCCTGACTTTGTTCAGTAGGCTGGTGATTATTCAAATTGAGCGCGCCGTCAATACAAAACAAGTGTGGGCAATGCGCAGACACCTTCGGAACTTCCCGACCGGTGCTGGACGACTTATACCAAAATTCATCAAGTAAACTAAAAACTCCCACAGCTTGCCAGATTTCGGTCTTACAATATGGGCACAAAGATACGAGCACAAACGGCGTCCGTCGCTGCAACGCATACATTGTCGGAGTAATTTGTGATTCCAACTGCCCCAACTCCTCGAAGAGATCCGGAGACAATTCCTTGCCTTGTTTCTTTAGTTGTTTCCACATCATAGCCAGTTCATATCTTCGACGTCTTATACCATCATAATGCTGTCTCAGTTCAAGATACTCACTTGTGGTAATAATCGGCTGATCTCCCGGCTTAAGACTAAAATGAGATAATTTCATCACCTTATCCTTTGCATAAAATATGGGGTTTACCAATTTCTCCAATGCAAGCATGAATTCTTTCGGTGGACAGAAGTATTTCTCGCCAAGAAACTTAACTCGCAATCTGTTCCCAACAAACTCAAAACTGATCTCATCATTGATATAATCCCACCGTTTATTCAACAAATCCAACAATTCCACTACTTCATCACCATCTAAAACATGATACTCCAATCCCTTTACAACCAGGCTCCAACATGCTTGCAAGTCATCCCCGGCAAATTGCTGTTTTCTTGCGAATTCTACTAAAGATTCTTGATTTTGGCTTGAAGCATCATCCATCATTTCACCAATCCTCTATTGGAACCCACCTTTTCTGTACAACTTATCTTTGAGCGTAATTACAACGCTGAAAATCAACCAAAGCGCCGCCGCAATCACGTCGGATTTGGGCAGGGTCGGCCACATAAGGTTGAACGTCGCGTGGAAGCAGACCAACAACAACAGATTGCCGTCCGTCTTGTGGTAAAGCCACGTGGTCATCAGCGCCAGAGGAACAACCAGGACGCTTCTTTGCGCCATACCGATGACGATGCTCTCAGGATAAAACCCGTTCAAATGCAGCGGAATATGCCACAGATTCCAGAAGACGGCAATCACCAGCGAGGCGACCAACGGGCTGTATTTCTTCTGAAGTTCCGGGAGCATAAACCCCCGCCAGCCCGGTTCTTCGATGCCGCCCCTGACCAACGTTATCACCGCGAACATCAACCCGATGAAGTACATGGCTTTCAAGGTGGAATGTTCCCAGATCTGGGGGATGGCCACTTCCAGACCCAGCAGCGCGCCGATCCCCCAACTGAGGAGCAAAATCGCCGCGTTGAACCCCAGCGCGAAGCCCAGCCACGGCGGCGAAAGTCTGTCCGGCAGAAGTGACGCCATCGTTTTCCGCACCCCAGGGTGGGCGGAGCGGGCGCTGGAGATCACCCAGCCGCCGGTCAGACACACCAGACCGGCGCCGGCGATAACCGGCGCGGAGAGCGGGGCATTATCAGGCAACGTGTCATAGCCTGGCAGACTTCCGGCGTGATACCGCAGGGTCAGCACGCCGAAGATGGCGGCGGAAGCGACGGCCCATACGACAAGTCTGCGCTTCGACAGATCGAGCGTCAGCGCATCTTGCAGGCGAAGGGTCAAAATCGCCCCGATCGCCGGGCCATACCCACCGATTAACGTGATGACCAGCATCAACGTGATGTCCTTCTCCACAAACCCAATGGGGAGCAGCCAGAAAAACCAGCTCCACCCATACGTGATGAGGAGAAACAGGACGACCGGATGTGAACCGGCCAGCTTTCCTGCAACGCCCCACACATTATTTTTGTCCGAACGGGATTGTTTGCTATCTGTGCTCAAGGGGGGAGATCTCCTCGTCGTGGGGGCGGGTTGAAAGGACGCCGCGCGCTTCATCATCCGTGAGGCTTTTTTCACCGCAGAGACCGCTGAGAACGCGAAGATTTCACATCCTGTGCAATAGGGAGAAATTTATCAGCAGATTAAGCAGATTAAGCAGATTCTTTTCTCTTAATCCGCTCAATCTGCTCAATCTGCTGACAGAAAATAGACTATTCAGTCATGCTATTGCACGGTTGAGATTTTATGAGTTCTCTGCGCCCTTTGCGTGCTCTGCGGTGAGAAAGTTTAAATTTTCTCGCCGATGGACTTGGCTTGCGTGAACAGCAGCAGGTAATCCGGCCCGCCGGCTTTGGAGTCCGTGCCGCTCATATTGAAGCCGCCGAAGGGGTGAATCCCCACCAGCGCGCCCGTGCATTTGCGGTTGATGTAGAGGTTGCCGACGAAGAATTCTTTTTTGGCGTATTCGATGCGCTCCGGGATTGCGCTATAGTACGCGCCGGTCAGCCCGAACTCGGTGCTGTTGGCGATGTTAATCGCGTGCTTCCAATCGTCCGCCTTGATGAGCGCCAGCACCGGCCCGAAGATTTCCTCCTGCGCGATGCGCGCGTCCGGCGCCACGTCCGCAAAGATGGCCGGTTCGATGAAGTAGCCGTCGCGCTCCAACGCCTTCCCGCCGTAGATCAGCCGCCCCTCGCCCTTGCCGATCTCGATATAATTCAGCACGGTGCGATACTGATTCTTGGAGACGACCGGGCCGATGTAATGCTTGCGCTGGTCGGGGTCGCCGATGGTGAGGAGCTGCGGCGCTTGCGCCACGATTTTCTCCACCAGCGCGTCGTACACGTCCGCCACGATGATCGCGCGCGACCCGGCGGAGCACTTCTGCCCCTGGAAGCCAAACGCCGAGACGAGGATGCCCTTCGCCGCCGCGTCAAGATCGGCGGTCTCGTCCACCACCACCGCGTCCTTGCCGCCCATTTCCAGGATCGTGCGCTTGATCCAGGGCTGGCCGGCCTGCGGTTTGGCCGCCCGCTCGTGGATGCGCAGCCCCACCTCTTTGGAGCCGGTGAAGGCGATGAAGCGCGTCTTGGGGTGGTCCACCAGCGTCTCGCCCGCCAGCGCGCCGGGGCCGGTGAGATAGTTGCAGACGCCATCGGGCAGCCCGGCCTCCCGCAGGAGTTGGAAGTAGACCCAGGCGATTTTGGGTGCATCGCTGGCCGGCTTGAGGACGATGGCGTTCCCAGCGACAATGGCCCCGCTGCTCATCCCCACGGTGATCGCCAGAGGGAAGTTCCACGGCGGGATGACCGCGCCCACGCCCAACGGGATGTAGTGCAGCGTGTCGCGCTCGCCGGGCGTCTGGTAGACCTCGACCAGTTCCAGCTTGAGCATCTGCCGGGCGTAGTATTCCAGGAAATCAATGGCCTCCGCCGTGTCCGCGTCGGCCTCGACCCAGTTCTTGCCCTCCTCGTAGACCATCCACGCGCTGCACTCGTGCTTGCGGGCACGCATCAGGGCCGCCGTCTTGACGAGGATCGCCGCGCGAGAGGGGACCGGGGTGCGGCGCCATGTCTCGAAGGCCGCCGCCGCCGCTTCGATGGCCTGCTCCGCCAGCTCTTTGCCCGCCTTGGAGAACACGCCGACGACCTGATCGGGGTGGGAGGGGTTGGTGGAGTCGAAGGTGTCATCCAGCCAGATCTCCTTGCCCCCAATGACCAGCGGGTGCTTTTGCCCGAATTGCCCGCGCACCTTCACCAGCGCCGCCTCAAACGCCGCCGCGTTGTCCGGCTGCGAAAAATCCGTGAGCAACTCCGTCTTGAACTCGCCAATCTGCGCCAACATTGCCTGAACCGTTTGTCTGTCCTGCATGAGTAGCCTCCTAAAAAATAATCTCAACGGATTCAACGGAAAAAATCCGTTAAAATCCGTTGAATCCGTTGAGAAAAAAGTTAATCCACCTCAAAGCGGATACCCTGCGCCAGCGGCAGGTCTTTGCCCCAGTTGATCGTGTTCGTCTGCCGCCGCATGTAGAGCTTCCAGGCGTCCGAGCCGGACTCGCGCCCGCCGCCGGTCTCTTTTTCGCCGCCAAACGCGCCGCCGATTTCCGCGCCGCTGGTGCCGATGTTGACGTTGGCGATGCCGCAGTCGGACCCGGCGGCGGAGAGGAATTGCTCGCTGTAGTGCAGGGAGCGGGTAAAGATGGCCGACGACAACCCCTGCCGCACGTCGTTGTGCAGCGCGATGGCCTCGTCGAAGTCGCCGTATTCGACGACGTAGAGGATGGGCGCGAAGGTCTCTTCCTGCATAATAGGCAGGTCGGGCGGCGCTTCGACAATCGCCGGTTGGACGTAATAACCGCCGTCGCAGCCGGCCGGGTAGACGCGCTCGCCGCCGTAGAGGATGCGCCCGCCGCCCTGCTTCGCCGCCGCCAGCGCGGCTTCCATATCCGCGCCGGCCTGCGCGTCCACCAGCGGTCCCATCAACACCTTCTCGTCCAGCGGATTGCCGATGGGCAGTTGCTTGTAGACGCGGATGAGGCGCTCCAGGAACGCGGCTTTCACCGACTTGTGAATAATCAACCGCCGCGTGGTGGTGCAGCGCTGTCCCGCCGTCCCCACTGCCCCGAACACGACCGCGCGCAGCGTCAGCTCCAGGTCGGCGTCCTCAGTGATGATGATGGCATTGTTGCCGCCCAGTTCCAGCAGCGAGCGCCCCAGTCGCTTTCCCACCACCTCGCTGACGCGCCGCCCCATCCGCGTGCTACCCGTCATGCTCACCAGGGGGACGCGCTCGTCGTGCAGAATTTTCTCGCCGATGTCGCGGCCCGCGCCGATGACCAGGTTGAAGACGCCCGCCAGGTCGTGCTTCGCCACCACCGGCGCGATGATGTTCTGCACGGCCACGGCAGTCAGCGGCGTCTTGGACGAAGGCTTCCACAGGATCACGTCGCCGCACACCGCCGCCAGCAGCGCGTTCCACGACCAGACCGCCACGGGGAAGTTGAAGGCCGTGATCACGCTGACGATGCCCAGCGGATGCCACTGCTCCATCATCCGGTGCTGCGCGCGCTCGCTCTGCATCGTCAGGCCGTAGAGTTGGCGGGAGAGGCCCACGGAGAAATCGGCCATGTCAATCATCTCCTGCACCTCGCCGCAGCCCTCGGCGACGATCTTGCCCATTTCCAACGTCACCAGCTTGCCCAGCGGCTCTTTGTACGCGCGCAGCGCGTCGCCGATCTCGCGGACGACCAGCCCGCGCTTGGGAGCGGGCAGCATCCGCCAGCGTTTGAACGCGGCCTGCGCCTGGGCGATGACGGCCTCGTAATCGTCGCCGTTGGCCTGGATGACCGTGGCGATGGGTTTGCCGTCAATGGGCGAATAGGACACCAGCGGCTCGCCCCCGGTTTTGAGCCAGCCGTCCGGTGCGCCGGTCGTCGCGCCGGCGTTCACTTCTTTAATGCCTAAAACTTTGAGAAAATCGTGCATGGGTAGCCTCCCTTGAAAATAGCCACAGAGATCACAGAGTTCACAGAGAAAACCCTTTGTGTCCTTCGTGTCCTTTATGGTGAAAATTTTCATCCAACCGCTGGTGAACCGCCGGTTAATGACGAATTCCCTTGAAAATAGCCACAGAGAACACAGAGAACACAGAGAAATATGAAGAAAAGCTCCGTGTGCTCGGTGTCTCCGTGGTGAAATTTTCATCCAACCGTTGGTGAACCCCGGTTAATGATGAATTCCTCTAAAAATAGTGACGTAGCACAAACTTCAGTTTGCTTCTGTGCCAGCAGGCAAACTAAAGTTTGCGTTACATTTTCATCCAACCGCTGGTGAACCGCCGGTTAATGATGAATCCTCTGTACATAGCCACAGAACACACAGAGAAAAAAGAAACTTTGTGTCCTTCGTGTCCTTTGTGGTGAAAGATTTTTGTTATCGGAGCTGCACCGCTTCCTTAATATAGCGGGTTGAGACTTGCCGTGGGCGCTTCCGCGCCGTGCGTTTTCTTTGTGGTCGTTCCAGGGTTATGATAACACTCAACCCTTCAGGGGAATAGTGAATAAAGACACCTTTGCAACGCGGCTCATACCATTGAGATTTATGCGAGGATGACGCTTTTGCCCCCTGTCAATTGTCTATGCCATTGTCGTCACAAAGCGCCGCAGGCGCCGGCGTTTCGCCATGCCACAGCCGCTGCATCTCCTCGCACGTCGCCAACAATTCGTCCAGTTTCCCCTGCGCAACGACGCGCCCATCCTGCATCACGATGACCTGGTCGGCGCGGCGCAGGGCGACTTTGCGGTGCGAGACGGCCAGGCAGGTCGGCGGGTCCACGCCGTCGCGGCGCTCGAAGATGCGCGCCCAGAGCGTGCGCTCCGTCTCCACGTCCAACGCGCTGGAAAGGTCGTCGAAGACCAGCAGCTCCGGCGCGCGGACGAACATCCGCGCCGCCGCCGCGCGTTGAATCTGCCCGCCGGAGAGCTTCACGCCCTTTGCGCCGACTTTGGTTTCCAGCCCGTCTTCCAGGCCGTCCAGATCGCGCTCCAGCACCGCCAGGCGGATGGCCTGCGCCAGCGCGTCGTTGTCGGCGGGCAGGCCCAGCAGGATGTTGGCGCGCAGGGTGTTGCTGAACAAGCGCGGCGTCTGCGCGGTGTAGGCGCAGCGCGGCGGCGTGAACCAGTCGTCGGGCTTTTCCACCCGCGCGCCGTTCCAGCGGATATCGCCCGCATCTTTGGGCAGCAGGCCGAGCAGCGCGCGCAGCAGCGTTGTCTTGCCCGACCCCACGCGCCCGGTGACGACGGTGAGCGTGCCGGGTTCCAGGTGCAGGCTGACGTCCGTGATGCCGTTGGCCGAGTCGGGGTAGCGATAGGTCAGACCCTCTACATCCAGACTGCGCAGTCGGTCGGATTCGGTTCTGGCGGGATAGACGATGTCGGGCAGGCGGCCATCCAGGTAAACCGGCGCGGGCTGCGTGAGGGCGTCCGGCGGCGCGCCTTCCATGAGCCGGCCCATCCGCTCGATGGAAACGCCAAGCTGTTTGTAGCGTGAGACCAGCATCCCGTAAAACGTGACCATCAAGCTGATGTTCTCAAGGTAGGACACGAACAGCGAAAAATCGCCGACGGTGAACTGCCCGGCGCGCATCTGCTGCCCGATCAGCAGCAGAATAACGCCCGTTCCCAGGCTGACGGCGTTGTTGTAGATCGAATCGAGGAGGGCGTCGAATAGCCGGTCTTTGAGGGCCAGGCGGCGGCGCTCATCGCTCAGCCGGGCGAAGGCCGCGCTCACGTTCTTTTCCGCCGTGGCCGCTTTGACCGCCTGCACCGCGCCGAAAAGCTCGCCGATGAAGCCGGTGACTTTGCCCGCTGCCTGGCGGCTGGCGCGGCGGTATTGCTCGATGCGTCCCGTGGCCCGGCTGGAGATGAAGCCGACGAGGAGGAACGGCGTCAGCGCCAACAGGGTGATGGGGAGATTGATGCTCATCATCACGCCCAGGGCGATCAGCATCAACACTACCCCTATCAGAATGTCATTGATCCAGATGACAAACAGGCAGATTTCGAACACGTCGTCCCGGAAGCGACTGACGGCCTCGCCGGAGGAATCGGGCAGGGCCGAGGCGCCGGGACGTTGCAGGATGTGCTTGAGCAGATTGGTGCGCAGCCAGGTCGCCACATGGGCAAAGAGCGGCTCGTCCGCGTAGACGAAGCCGTAATGCCCGATCTGGCGGCCCACCTCCGTCGCCACGAGAAACGCCACCACCGTCCATATCCCGAAGTTGACTTGCGCCTCGCCGGTCAGCAGGTCGAAGAAAGCGCGCAGGATCAGTCCTGGGGTGATCTGCCAGAACGTGCGGACCAGTGTGACCGCGCCCAAATCCATAACCCAATACCAGGGCCGGAAGCGGATCGCCCGCAGGATGACTTTCCAGGCGGGCAGGGTGGGGG
>JAKQHY010000069.1 GCA_029555965.1 Chloroflexota bacterium
GTGGTACGGATTGCCGAGCAGTTCGTCGTGAGCGTCCAGCAGGCCGAAGTCCACGCCCCACGTGTCCAGTCCGATGCCCGCGACACGGTCGCCGTAGGTCTGCGCCGCCTTCGCCAACCCGGCTTTGATGTCGGCCCACAAGCGCAACACGTCCCAATGCAAATGCCCCTGCACGGCGACCGGCCCGTTGGGGAAGCGGTGGACTTCCTCCAGGCCGATGCGCTGCCCATCAAACTGTCCCGCGACGACGCGGCCGCTTTCCGCGCCGAGGTCAACCGCTAAAAAGACAAGGGTCTTGGTATCGGTCATAAATACCCCCTGGAAATCGAAAAGCTGGAAATTGGAAATCGGAAATCAGTAAACGGAAACCCGGTCCCGATCACCGATTTCCGATTTCCGCTCACCGCTCCCTAAAAATATGCCTCGTACCCCGTAATTTTCAATGCGTCGCGCATCGTCTGTAGTTCCTTGCGCAGTCCCTCGTTCACGGGAACGCCCTGCGCGCGCACGCGCTTCTCGTTTTCAAATTCCTTCTCGCCGGCCACGTAGATGCGTTCCTGACCGGGGAGCTTGGGCGTGGCTTGCAGGTCGCGCATGATGCGCCCGGTGATCAATTTGGACGCTTCCAACGGGATGAAGTGCTCGATGTCCAGCGCCAGGAAGAAGTGGCCGACCATGAAGGGCCGCTTCGAGCCGTCCGGCGCGACGCCGAACAGGTCTTTGAGGAACGCGCCCTCCGATAGCGACGCCGAGAGGATTTCCACCATCGTCGCCAGGCCGTACCCCTTGTACCCGGCAAACGCCTCGCCCGCGCCGCCCAACGGCAGCAGCGACGCCTTATCTTTGGTCATGTCCACCAGGATTTGCGGCGCGTCGGTCATGTCCTCGCCTGTGTCGCTGATGACCCAGCCGGCCGGCACCGGCTTCCCGGCGCGCGCGGCTACCTCGACTTTGCCGCGTTGGCAGATGGACGTAGCGCCGTCGAAGCAGAAGGGGTACGCCATATCCGAAGGCGCCGCAAAGGCGATGGGGTTGGTGCCCAGCATCGGCTCCGCGCCAAAGGTGGGCGCAATCGAAGGCCGGGCGTTCGTCACCGTCAGCCCCATCATCCCCTCTTTCGCCGCCATCAGCGGATAGTAGCCCGCAATGCCGAAGTGCGTGGTGTTGCGCACCGCCACCCCGCCCAGGCCGTACTGCTGCGCCTTCTGCATCGCCAGCTTCATCGCGCGGAACGCCGTCGGATGCCCCATCCCGTGATGGCCGTCAATCAACGCCGTCGTCTCCGTCTCCTTGACGATTTCCATTTTGGCGGTGGGGAACTGCACGCCAGCCTGGATGCGGTCGTAGTAATACTTGAGCCGCCCGATCCCGTGCGATTCAATGCCGCGCAAATCCGACGCGATCAGCACGTCCGCGCAAATCCGCGCGTCCTCGTCCGACACCCCCTGCGCCACAAACGCCTCAATCATAAACTTGTACAGCACGTCTACCGGTACATAGACAATCTCAGCCATAACACCCTCCTTAAGTGATATGATAAGAAATGGGTAATGAGTAATGGGTAATGAGTAAAACTACACATGACTCATTTCTCGTTACTCATGACTCATTTCCCGTTA
>JAKQHY010000074.1 GCA_029555965.1 Chloroflexota bacterium
GGCGGGAAGGGGAGAAAGGGAGAGGGGGAGAGGGGGAGACCCGCTGATCCGCTGACTCACCGATCCGCTAATCCGCTGATCCGCTGACTCCAATTCGCCATTCGCTATTCGCAATTCGCTATTCGCAAAAGGAGTATCTTTTTATGTTAAGACTGACCCGCTATTTGAAACCTTACTTGTGGATGATCCTGCTCGCTGTGGCGCTGCTCTTCGTGCAGGCCAACGCCGAGTTGGCGCTGCCGGATTATCTTTCGCGTATCGTCAACACCGGCATCCAGCAGGGCGGCGTGGAGAGTGTGTGGCCCCCTGCGCTTCGCATGAGCCAGATGGAACGGCTCGCGCTCTTCCTTAAGCCCGATGACAGCGCAGCGTTGCTGAAGATGTATGTGTTGGCCGCGCGCGATATGGATTCTGCTCCGTTTGACCTGATCGCGCTTGCTCAAAAATATCCCGCCCTGGAATCCGAGCCGCTTTACGTGGCCTGGGCCATGGATGAGGCCGTGGTGGAACGGCTGACGCCCGCGTTGAGCCAGGCGTGGCTGGCCGTTTCCGCCATTGAGCAGGTGATGGCCGATCCCGCGAAGGCGGCAGAGATGGGCGGCGGTTTCGGCGGTTTCGACATTTCCAGCTTGCCGCCGGGGACGGACTTGTTTATGCTGCTGAGCCGGATGCCGGCCGCGCAGCGCGCGCAGATGGCAGCGTTGATGCAGGAACGCTTCGCCGCGCTGGGCGACAGCATGGTCACGCAGGCCGCGATCCAGGCCGTCAAGGCGGAGTACGCGGCGCTGGGCGTGGACGCCGAAGCCTTGCAAACCGCCTACATCCTGCGCGTGGGCGGACAGATGTTGTTGCTGACGCTGCTGGCGGTGGCGTGTACTATCGCCGTCGGTTTCCTGGCGGCGCGCGTCTCCGCCGGCCTCGCGCGCGACCTGCGCCGGGCCGTCTTCGAGCGGGTGGAAGGCTTCTCCGGCGCCGAATTCGACCAATTCTCCACCGCCTCGCTCATCACCCGCACGACCAACGACGTGACCCAGGTGCAGATGGTGACGATGATGATCGTGCGGATGGTGATTTACGCGCCAATTATGGGCGTCGGCGGCGTCATCCGCGCGATGACGAAAGGGCCTTCGATGGCCTGGTTGATCGCCGTGGCCGTCGGCATCCTGCTCAGCTTGATCGGCGTCGTCTTTTCGATTGCGGTGCCCAAATTCAAGCTGATTCAACAACTGGTGGATCGCCTGAATCTGGTGGCGCGGGAACATCTTTCGGGCATGATGGTCATCCGCGCCTTCAACCGGCAGGATTTCGAGGAAGCGCGCTTCGACAAAGCCAACCGCGATCTGACCGCCACCAGCCTCTTTATCAACCGCGTGATGGTGATCATGATGCCGCTGATTATGTTTATCATGAACGCCCTGTCGCTGGCAATTATCTGGGTGGGGGCGCATCAGGTGGCGCAGGCGACGATGCAGGTGGGCGATATGATGGCCTTCTTGCAATACGCCATGCAAATCGTGATGTCCTTCTTGATGCTGACAATGATGTTCATCATGCTGCCGCGCGCCGCTGTATCCGCCGACCGCATCGCCGACGTGCTGGAAACCGCGCCGTCCATCCACGACCCCGCCGCCCCGCAGCCGTTCCCCGCGCCGTTCCGGGGGCAGGTCGAATTCCGCGACGTGGGCTTCCGCTACCCCGGCGCGGAGGAGAACGTGCTGTGCGGCATCACTTTCACCGCGCAGCCAGGGCAGACGACAGCCATCATCGGCTCGACCGGGTCGGGCAAGTCCACCGTGGTCAACCTCATCCCGCGCTTCTACGATGTGACGGAGGGCGCGATTTTGATAGACGGTGTGGACATCCGCCAGGTGACGCAGCACGATCTCCGTGACAAAATCGGCTACATTCCGCAACGCGGCGTGTTGTTTTCCGGCACGATTGAGAGTAACCTGCGCTACGCCGCTGACGACGCTTCCGCCGAGACGCTGACGTGGGCGGCGGACATTGCGCAGGCGTCCGAGTTCATCGCCGCGCGCCCGGAGGGGCTGGACGCCGAGATCGCGCAGGGCGGCGGCAATGTCTCCGGCGGGCAGAAGCAGCGGCTGGCGATTGCGCGCGCGTTGGTGAAGAAGCCGCCGATTTTCATCTTCGACGACAGCTTTTCCGCGCTGGACTTCAAGACGGATGCCGCGCTGCGCCGCGCGCTCAAGCAGCACACTGGCGACAGCACGCTGCTGATCGTGACGCAGCGCGTGGCGACGGTCAAAAACGCCGAGCAGATCATCGTCCTGGAAGAGGGGCGGATGGTTGGCCGGGGGACGCACCGCGAATTGATGGCAACGTGCAAGACCTATCAAGAAATCGCCCTCTCACAACTGAGTATGGAGGAATTAGCATGACGCACCAATCCACTGCTCCACGCACTCCTGGGCCGAACGGGCGCCCGCCGATGGGCGGCCCCGGCGGCGGCCCTCGACCCGGCGGGCGCGGCCCAATGGGAATGATGAAGGGCGAAAAGCCCCGCGACTTCAAAGGGACGATGCGTCAACTGCTTGGTTATCTGGATCAGTACCAACTGGCGCTCATGTTCGTCGCTTTGCTGGCCGTCGCCTCGACCGTGGCGCACATTGCCGGCCCCAAAATCCTCGGCAACGCCACCACGCGCCTGTTCGAGGGCGTGATGGCGCAACTGGCCGGGACCGGCAGCATTGACTTCGCTGCCATTGGCCGCATTTTGCTCGTCGTACTGGCGCTGTACAGTGCGTCGGCCTTGTTCAGCTACATTCAGGGCTGGATCATGGCGAACATCTCCACCGACATCACCTACCGCTTCCGCCGAGAAATCGCCGAGAAAATCAATCGGCTGCCGCTCAAATATTTCGACGGCGTGACGCACGGTGAAGTTCTCTCGCGCCTCACCAATGACGTGGACACCGTCAACCAATCGCTTAGCCAGAGCCTCACGCAGATCATCACGTCCGTCGTTACGGTGGTGGGCGTGTTGGTGATGATGCTCTCCATTAGCTGGCTGATGACGCTGGCCGCGCTGGTGATGATTCCGCTGTCGCTGGCAGTGGTGGGCGTGGTCGTCGGGCAGTCGCAGAAATACTTCAAGCAGCAGCAGGACTACCTGGGCCACGTCAACGGGCACGTCGAAGAGATGTACGGCGGGCATGTGGTGATGAAGGCGTTCAACGGCGAAGCGAAGAGCATCGCCAAATTCGACGAATCCAATCTCCCACTCTACAACGCGGCCTGGAAATCGCAGTTCCTTTCGGGGTTGATGATGCCGCTGATGATGTTCATCGGCAACCTGGGCTACGTGGCGGTGGCGGTGCTGGGCGGCTGGCTCGTCATCCGCAACACTATCGCCATCGGCGACGTGCAAGCGTTCATCCAATACGTGCGCTCGTTCACCCAGCCGATCTCGCAACTGGCGAACATCTCTAACATCCTGCAACACACCGCCGCCGCCGCCGAGCGCGTCTTCGCGTTCCTGACGGAAGCGGAAGAAGTTCCCGAAGCCGCCGCGCCGGTCCAGTTGGATAAGGTGGAAGGAAACGTCGAATTCAAGGACGTCCACTTCGGGTACTCGCCGGACAAAGTCATCATCAACGACTTCTGCGCGGAGGCGCGACCCGGCCAGAAGATCGCCATCGTCGGGCCGACGGGCGCGGGCAAGACCACGATGGTCAAGCTGCTGATGCGCTTCTACGATGTGAACGACGGCGCGATCCAGGTAGACGGACACGACATCCGCGAGTTCACCCGCCGCGACCTGCGGAAGATGTTTGCGATGGTGTTGCAGGACACCTGGCTCTACAACGGCACAATTATGGAGAACATCCGCTACGGGCGTCCCGACGCGACCGATGACGAGGTCATCGCCGCCGCCAAGACCGCGCACGTAGACCACTTCATCCACACGCTGCCGGACGGCTATGCGATGGAATTGAACGAGGAGGCGAGCAACGTCTCGCAGGGGCAAAAGCAGTTGTTGACGATTGCCCGCGCCGTGTTGGCCGACCCCAAAATCCTCATCCTGGACGAAGCGACCAGCTCGGTGGACACGCGCACCGAGGTGCTCATCCAACGGGCGATGGATCGGCTGATGCATGGACGCACCAGCTTCATCATCGCCCACCGCCTCTCCACCATCCGCAACGCCGACTTGATCCTGGTGATGAATGAAGGCGACATCGTCGAGCAGGGCACGCACACGGAGTTGCTGGCGCGCGGCGGGTTCTATGCGGAACTGTATAACAGCCAGTTTGAGGGGGCAGTAAACTAACCGGGGTTCCGAAAAGGGGTTTTTGTGCGCGGTTTCACCGCGCACAAAAACTCCCTACCTATCATTCTGCGGTAAAAGGCGCGCGAAAACTATCACACCGATCAATGCACTGATAATCGCAGAGTAGATAGCATATTGAAAGATTCTCAACAAGCCGTCAAGTCCAGAGAAAAAAGACCAAGTTAATGTTTCTCCATTTTCCAGTATGACGTAGTCGCAAAACGTGGCACCCCATTCTCTATTGTGGGTACAATTGATCCGGGAGGCAACATTGCCTGGAGGGTTTCTTTTAAAAAGCCCAGTATCAGTATCAACAACATGGACGACACATTCACCTGAGCTCAAGCCCGAACCCGATACTTGCGTTATCACTTCTGTTACGGGTTCCCAGGCCACTACACTTTCACGAGACTCACATTCATGCATATACAATTCGCCCGACGTCGTCTTCACATAGGCAATAAACCCTTCACCAATAACAAATTCTTGTGCCTTTACACCTTCAGGCAGTGGCACAGTTCTCCATTTGACAAAAGTACCAGAATTCTCCATACTGGCAATCAAATACCCGGGCAAAAGTCCCAAAAAAGCACAAAGCAGCACAACACCCAGAAAACCTAAAACACGCTTCATTATGCCTCCCCAGAATGTCCAGTCATAATTTTACTCATTTTTAAGTTCGTTTTCGTTAGTTTTGAAAAATTATACTGGATTGTAGAAAACTTCAAGGCGGATTATGATTGTGTTGGAATAAGCTGAAAAGTTGGCGTAAACGGAAAATTAAAACGCCCGGTAGCTACCGGGCGTTTTTGATTAGCAATGCACCCCTCGTATTTCCTCAAATTGACAACCTGCGTTTTACACTGTATGATATTTTCTATGTGTTTTACATACCCCCTATACACATCGGCCAAAAGGAGGTGATGCCCGGCAATCCATTGACCATGCTCTTTCCCAGTCCCAAACAGTTCACAAATCACCTATCTAACTTATGGAGGAGACCCATGTTTCAAAAATCACGTTGGATGGCTTTAATGGCCATAGTGGCTCTGGTCGGTATGGCGCTGAGTGGCTGCGGGCAGCCCGCCAGCACCGAAATCAACGTCCTCTGCACGCCGCAGGAAGAGTGGTGTCAGGGGATGAAGCAGGAGTTTGAGGCGAAGTACGGCATCACCGTCAACTACGTCCGCCTGTCCAGCGGCGAGGGCCTCGCCCGCATCCAGGCCGAGAAGGACAACCCTCAGTTCGACATCTGGTGGGGCGGCCCGTTGGATAGTTTCGTCGCGGCGAAGGGGATGGGGTTGTTGGAAGCCTACGACTCGCCCAACTACAAGAACCTGCTCGATCAGACGAAATATAAAGACCCCGACAATACCTGGGTCGGCATCTACGTCGGCTCGCTGGCCTTCTGCACCAACAAGGATTGGCTGGCACAGAATCCCGGTGTGAAGGCCCCCACCTCCTGGGATGACCTGCTGCGCCCGGAATTCAAGGGGCAGATTATGGTGGCGCACCCTTCGACCTCCGGCACGTCCTACACCGCGTTGGCGACCATCTTGCAGATTCGCGGGGAGGAAGAAGGCTGGAAGTACATCCAACAGTACGCGGGACAGGTGCAGCAGTTCACCAAGAGCGGCGCGGCCCCGGCCAAGTTCGTCGGGCAGGGGGAAGCGGCCGTCGGCATCGTCTTCTCGCACGACATCGTCCACGAGATTGACGACAACGGGATGCCCCTGGAGCTGACGTTCCCGGCGGAAGGCACCGGCTACGAAATCGGCGGGATGGGCATCCTCAAGGGAGCGAAGCACCTCGACGCCGCCAAGAAGTGGTTCGATTGGGCCATCTCGGCGGAAGGGCAGGCGCTCGGCCCGAAGTACCACGCTTATCAGGCTCCCACCGTCAAGGGCGTGACCCTTTCACACCCCGAATTGCTGGAAGTGAAGCTGATTGAGTACAACTTCCAGTGGGCCGGCGAAAACAAGAAGGCGTTTGTGGATAAGTTCACGAATGAGATCGTGGCGGCTGACAATTTGAAGCAGTAAAGCCGTAAAACGTAAAACGTGAAACGTAATGACCTTACGTTTCACGTTTTACGTTTCATTTTGTTATAGAGGCTAGAAAATGACCGCTAAGTCTTCCTTCACCGAAAATCTGCGGCGCCGTTACCGGGAATTTGCCATCATCGCGCAAGACCCGGTGCTGTGGATGAGCTTGTTATTCTGCGGAATTTTTCTCTTCATTTTTATCTTTTACCCCATTTTGCGCACGGCGGCGAACGGTTTTTTCACAGCGGAAGGGCAGGCCAGCCTCGAACACTTCGCCCGCTATTTCAGCGACTACTACGGGCCGCTCTATCGCAAGATTTTTGCGAATACGCTGCTGATGGGCGGCCTGGCGGCGACGTTCAGCACGCTGGTCGGATTCATCTTCGCCTACACGATGGTGCGCTGCAATCCGCCCGGCAAGCGCCTCATCCACATCCTGGCGCTGACGCCCACCGTGTCGCCGCCGTTCGCCGTCGCCCTGAGCGCGGTGCTGCTCTTCGGGCGCAACGGCCTGATCACGCGCAAACTGCTCGGCATGGAGTTTCCGCAGGGCGCCAACGACATCTACGGGATGGATGGGCTGGTCTTCGTGCAGACCATCACCTTCTTCTCCGCCGCGTACCTGATCCTGCGCGCGATGCTGGAACGGCTCGATCCTTCGATGGAAGAAGCCGCCGAGAGCATGGGCGCGAACCGCTTCCACATCTTCCGCACCGTGACGCTGCCGCTGCTCATTCCGGGGCTGGCCGGGGCGTTCATGCTGCTCTTCGTCGAGTCGCTGGCCGACCTGGGCAATCCGCTGTTCATCTCCGGCAACGTCAGCGTCCTTGCCACGCAAATCTTCCTCGCCGTCGCGGGCGAATACGATTACCAGAAAGCCTCGACGCTGGCGTTGGTGCTGCTGATCCCCACCCTCATCGTCTTTCTGCTGCAACGCTACTACGTGACGCGGCGCTCCTACATTTCCGTGACCGGCAAGCCTACCGGCGGCCACGTCGTCGAAAAGGAGCCGTGGATTCGCTGGCCCTTCATCCTCGCCACCTATCTGTTTTGCGCGCTCATCGTGCTGCTCTATCTGGCGATTATCTACAGCTCATTTTGCCAGACGTGGGGCGTGGACTTCAGCCTGACGCTGGAATGGTGGCAATTGATGCTGACGCGCGGCATCGAGGCCGTGCTCGACACGACGTTCCTCAGCCTGCTGGCGACGCCGTTTGCCGTGCTCATCGGGATGATCATCGCGTTCCTGGTGGTGCGCAAGCGTTTCAGCGGCAAGGAAGCGCTGGATTTCGTCTCGAATCTGGGGGGCGCGGTCCCCGGCACGATCCTGGGCATTGGCTTTGTGCTGGCCTTCAGTACGCCGCCGATGATCGTGGTGGTGCTGCTCTATCTCGTTTTGGCTTTCTTCCTCGCCCGCACCCTCTTCCACGAGAGGCGGCCGCAGATTATCGTCTTGCTGCTCGGCTCCGCCGTAGGCGTCGGCCTGAGTTTTCTGGACGGCGTATTGGGATTGGTGGGGATGTATTATCTGCTCGGCGGCGCGGTCGCGGCGGCGGGCCTCGTCCTCTGGTTGAAGCAGGGGCAGCGGCGCGGGCGAATCTGGGTTGGACTCGGCGCGTACCTGTTAGCCTACAACCTCATCGAGTTCGTCGCTATGCCGATTGCGACCCTGAGCCGCAGTCTGCCGCGCGGCTTTTGGAGCAACGCCATCTTCCAGGTCGCGGATCACATCAAAGTGTTGTTCCAGCTTCCGCCCACATTGATGACGATTGTCCTGGTCTTCGCCGGCGTGCTGTTGATCCAGCCGGAAAAGGGGCGCGGGCGCGTCATCCTGGCGACGTTCATCCTGGCCGTGACCGCCGCCCTGAGCTTCACGGCGATGCCGCTCACGCTCGTCGGCACGCCGTTCATCATCCTGATGGCCTACGCCGTGCGGAGCCTGCCGGCCTCGGTCCGCTCCGGCGTGGCCGCGCTACAACAGATCGATCCCGCCATCGAAGAAGCCTCCAACAGCCTGGGCGCCGACGCACAGTACACCTTCCGCAAAGTCACCCTGCCGCTCATCCTGCCCGCGCTGCTGGCCGGGATGATCTTCAGCTTCACGCGCCACATGACGAGCGTGTCGGCCATCATCTTCCTGGTGAGTGCGCGCTGGCGCATCGTCACCGCCGCCATCATGAGCGAGTGGGAACAGGGCGGCATCAGCATCGCCGCCGCCTACTCGACGACCATCATCCTCTTCGTCCTCGTTGCCATTGGCGGACTGTATTTTGTCACCAACCGCGTGTTGCGAAGTAGGGAGTACGGAGTAGAAAGTAAGGAGTAGGGAGTAAGGAATTTCTCCCTACTCCCTACTCCTTACTCCATACTCCCAGTTCTTAAAGGAGTCGCCATGTACTTAACCCTTAATGCCATCACCAAAACGTTCCCGCCGCGCGGAGGGAATACGGAAGTTACGGCGGTCAATGCCATTGATTTGGACATTCAGCAGGGGGAACTGGTCACGCTGCTGGGGCCGTCGGGCTGCGGCAAAACGACGACGCTGCGCCTGATCGCCGGTTTCGAGTTCCCCACCGCCGGGCGCATTATGCTGGACGGCGAAGAAATCAACACCCGCCCGCCCCACAAGCGCGACATGGCGATGGTCTTCCAGAGCTACGCTATCTTCCCGCACCTCAACGTCTTTGAGAACATCGCCTACGGCTTGAACGTCCAGCGGCTGCCCAAGGCCCAAATCGCGGAACGGGTGGCCCGCGTGATGGGGCTGGTGCAACTTTCCGGCTACGAGAAGCGCGCACCGAACCAGCTTTCCGGCGGGCAGCAGCAGCGCGTGGCGCTCGCGCGCGCCCTGGTGATGGAGCCGAAGGTGCTGCTGATGGACGAGCCGCTCTCTAACCTGGACGCCAAGCTGCGCGAGCAGATGCGCACGGAAATCCGCCGCATCCAGCGCAGCCTGGGCATCACCAGCGTCTACGTCACCCACGACCAGATCGAGGCGATGACGCTCTCGGACAAGGTGGTGGTGATGAATGGGGGCCGCATTGAGCAGGTCGGCTCGCCGGTGGAAGTGTACCGCCGTCCGCAGACGCGCTTCGTGGCGGACTTCATCGGGCGGGCCAACTTCGTCGCCGGGACGGTGCGGGGGCGCGAGAATGGCGCGCTCGTCGTGGAAGCGTTTGGGCAGCCGATCAAGCTGGCGACGCAGGAGGCGCATCCCGCCGGCGCCGCCGTCACGCTCATCGTCCGCCCGGAGATGATCCAGGTGCGCAAAGAGGCGGGGACGTACCAGGGGATTGTGCGCCGCGCCGCTTACTTAGGGGACGCGATTGATTACGATGTCGTGGTCGCCGGCCAGCTCCTCACCGCCAGCGAGACGAATCCGTTGCAGATGGAAGTGTACCCCGAAGGCGCGCAAGTCGGCGTTAGCTTCTACGAGGCGTGTGTCCACGTCTTGCGGAGTGCATAAGAAAACGCCGTGACTTTAATCGTAAAACGTAAAACGTGAAACGTGATGATTTCACTGTAAAAGCTTTACGTTTCACGTTTTACGTTTCTTGTTTTATGGCTGTCAGCACGGCCAGCGCGTTTTGCCCAAGCGTGTCCAGATTGTATCCCCCTTCCTGCACCAACACCGTGGGCAGGTGCAACGCCGCGATGCGCTGGCCGATGGCGTGGAACCCGGCGGGCGTGAGGCAGAAGTCGCCGATGAGGTCGCCCTCCGCCGTATCCAACCCCAATGAGACCACCAGACTGCCCGGCTTGAAGGCGCGAATGACGCTCAGAGCTTCATCCAACACGGCCAGATAGCCGGCGTCATCCACGTACAGCGGCAGCGGGAAGTTGTGGTTTGTCCCCAATCCCGCGCCCGCGCCGCGCTCGGCGGCGTACCCCCAAAAATGCGGATACTCCAACGCCGGATCGGCGTGCAGCGAGCAGTACAGCACGGATGGATCGGCGTAGAAGATGCTCTGCGTGCCGTTGCCGTGATGGTAGTCCACGTCGAGGATGGCAACAGGTTTCTTAGTTTGTGTCCCCAGATAGCGCGCGGCGATGGCGGCGTTGTTGAGGTAGCAGAAGCCGCCGTACTGGTCGGCGGTGGCATGGTGGCCGGGCGGGCGGCAGAGGGCGTAGGCCGCCGGTTGACCCTGCAACACGCAATCCGCCGCAGTTAACGCGCACTGCGCCGCCCAATACGCGGCATCCCACGTCCCCGCCAGGATGGTTTCCTCGTAATCGAAGGTGTAATAATCCCGCAGCGCCGGGAAATCGGTCTCCGGTGGACGCTGCGCGGCGCGTTTGTTCGTCACCGCATCCCGCCCGGCCATCACCGGCCCGGGCTTCCCGTAGTATGCCTCGTGGCGCATGGTGGCCGTCCACAAAAACTCGACGTAATCCACCGTATGCACGGCCAGCAGCGGCGGGAAGCCGTGATCCGTTGGCGGGACGACCGGCCCGAGGTCGGCGGCGCGGATGGCTGCCAGGACAACTTCCGCGCGGGCGGGGACTTCCTTGCAGAGGAGAGGCTCGCCGTTGAGCGTCACGGCGTCGGTGGCGTGATGGTGATGGTGTTCTGTGTAAATTGTGTGCAGTCTTTCCATTCGTATTTACTCCACTTTCTACTACACCGCATAGATCATGTCCACCGCGCTATGTTCGCTGCTGAGGATGGCTTGCATGGCGCTCAAGCAGATCACGAGAACTCTGTCATTTTCACGCGGGATACGCCGTCATTGTCATACGTGAAGCTGGTGATTATCCCGTTGATGGTCGTCAGGCGGTGCTAGGCGTCGCGTAGACTCACTTCCAAAGACTTACGCATCCGTTCTAAGGAACCCATATATACGCATCTATAGACTCGTCATTACGCAGGCTCAACCGTACAATATTGGTCCCATCAGCATTCATCACATACAAGGCTGTGGTGAGAATCTCATCCGAGCACCCCAGACTGCAAATGTTTTGCCCCAAGTCGTCATCCCGCGCAGAATTGAAGGCCAGTTGATCGCCATCAGGCGACCAACGAGGACGCAGATATATTGTGCGAATGGATTCTGGCGCAGTAAGTTGGGTTAGTTCTGAACCATCCGCATTGACTGTATAAACTGCAGATTGATTGCGTCCTTTATCCTCAGACTCAATCTCACAACTCAAAGCAATTTTGTCACCGACTGGCGACCACTGAGGGTTAGCGCAGCGACGCTCTGGAAGCAATTCCACGACTTCTTCCGGATCGGCCACAGAACCTATACGAATTTTCTTTATGACCTCACCCGACCAAGGGGAATGAGCATAAACAATATATTGACCATCAGGAGACCAATCAGGAGTCTCTCCACCGACTGCAAATAGAACAGGAGAAGAATCACACATTGTTTCTGTATCTATAATGCAAGTCACATCCTGTACGTAAATTCCTCTCTCTGTCTCTTCGCCCCGCTTGTAGTAAGCCAAATGTGTGCCGGCAGGTGACCAAACCACATCCCCATAAAGTGCAGTATGGTGTGTGACTTGTGTGCGTTGGCTTCCATCGCGTCGTACAATGTAAATGGCGGATCCCTCCTCAGCAACAAACGCAATCCATTGACCATCTAGTGACCAATCTGAACTTCCCGTCACACCTGATGGCACAGTTTGAGACAATGGGCCGCTGCCGTCCGTCGTAACCACATATGTATCATTCGGTAAACTCCATAATCCGCGACGTGTAACATTCAGAACAATGACATCAGTCTCAAGTGGTGATTGTGGTCGAGTGCAACTGGCCAATACTACCAGACACAGTATTAAATATTGTAAGCAGTGCATTTTTTACTTCACCTATAGAAGGGGCAAGGATAACAAGAGGCAAATGAGAATCATAAAAAATGTCCAGGCTTTTCGCTTCATAGAAGCACTCTGACTTTTGCTCGTTAGGTATGGCTAAATCCGCGATTGAAAAGGCGATTTTTCGTTGCCGCGCGCAGCGCGGCAACGAAAAATCCCTCTCTTTTACCGATAGGTTTGCAGCACCATATACCGCTGCGCCTCATCCCAGGTGGGGCAGAGGACGAAGTAGAACTCGCGCTCCAGCGTACCTTCCGGCGGTGTTTCCAGGGTGTTGAAGGCGTTTATGTGACCGCCGGCGCCCCAGTCAATCTGACCGGTGTTGGGGTACGGGCTGACCTGGATAAGGGTGCGCCCGGTCTGCCCGTTGATCACGGCGGACCAATGCTGGGTTTCGGCCCAACTGATCCACGGATTGGGCTTGCGTTCCAATCCCTCGCTGCGTATCACATTGTGGTCGCTCGTCCCGTCCGGCTGCCAGAAGGAGAGCAGGCCAAAGAAAAGGGTGCGCCGGGCCGTGGTAAGATTGCGCGCGCGGCAGACGACCTTGAGGACGTTGCTGTTCCCCACCGTCAGATAGTCCACCTCGGCGACCAACCCGCGCAGTTGCTCCCGTTGCAGGGCGCTGCTCACACGGACGCCGCGCCAGGGGATGCCGCGCGCGTCGGGCGAGTCTATGAGCGCGCCGGTGAAAGTCTCGGTGTGCAGTTTGCCGGGGAAGCTGTGGTCGTCCGTCGGCATGGCGATGGGCATGATGCCCCCATACCAGGGATTCATCCAGTCGAACATGCTCTGGTTGGGATAGGGCGACAGGGCATGGTTGACGCCGTCCTCTTCCCATTGGAACAATGCCGCGCTGAAGCCCGGCGCGACGCCGAAGCGCGTCCGCCCGTTATCCACGGTGAACGCGCCATCGCGCTCGGTCACGGCGACCGCGGCGCGGTTCCCCAGGCGGAGGATGGGGACGGGGTTGTGCGCGTCGAAAAGGCGCGTTTCAAGGAAGGCATCGCCCTCGTAGGCGGCGGCGTCCGGCGGCAGGCTCAACGTGACCGGAGTGCGGAAGGACTGCGTGAGGGCCACGGCTTCCAACGGGAAGGCGCTGCGGTCGGCGCTGAGTCCGGCGGGCAGCGTAAGCGTCGCCTGGCCCGTCAGCGCCTTGCCGCGCAGGTTGTCCACGACAAAGTCGGCCGTCACGACGTCATCCAGGGCGAGGAGCGGGGCCGGCTCCAGTCGCGCGTCGTAGACTTTGCGCGTTGCAGGAGGTATCGGTTCGGGGAGGGCGTCCTGGCCGGTCAGGCGGTGGGCGTGAGCGCGCACGGTGCGCCAGTCGCCAGGGCCGATGTACAGATGCAGCCGCCCGGCGGGCGTCCACTGCTGCGGGGCGCAGGTCAACGGGCGGCTGGTCAGCATGACGCTCCACGCCACCTCGTTTTCGGCGCACGACTCGTCCCAAAGGATGCCCAGCAGCCCGTATTCTGACGCAATCGCCGCCCACCGTTCGGCAAACGCCTCCGGCTTGTTGGGGATGTCCTCAACGCCTTCGGGCATTTCACTGTAACGACTTTCGACCATGCCGCCTTGCAACGGCAGGGTCAGCGTACTCCGGTCTCCTTGCCAGATGAAGGTGCGGGTCGCCAGTTGCACGGTGTGGGGCGTCGCGCCGGTGTTGCCCAGCGCGTGGGCGATTTCGACGAGCGGGCCACCGCCCAGGGTGACAGTGCGTTCCACGACAAGGCTGGAGTGATCGTCCAGCGTGGCGGTGAGGACGGCGACGGCGCGCCCATCCTCCCGGCGCAGCGCGATAGCGAAGTCCTTCTCATCCAGTTCCGAGGGCCAGAACGGCGGGCCGACGACCTCACGGAAACCACCCAATCCGACGCCGGTTTGCACCGCGATGAGGCTCATCATCCCGGCTTTGGGAACGAGAATCAGGCGCATCCATTCGTTTTCCAGGCGTGTCTCTTTCGCGCCCTGGTCGGCCAGCACACCGCCGGATGGCAGGCTGAAGATGGGCAGCCGCTCTGTTCGGGTAGCGCCCCCCTCGAAGACCGCCGTCGCCAGCAGCGGGCAGACGCCGCCTGCATCCGCCCGTAGCGTCACGGGAAGGCCGGCGTAGCCCTGCGCAGAAAGCGCGACGGCACGTTCGGTCCAATCGGCGGACAGGCCGGGCGCAGGGGTCAGGGTCACAGTGGCGGCCACGTCGCGCTTGAGGCGGCTGTGCAGTTGAAGCTGCACCGTTTTGGCGACGCCGGGCAGCAGCGTGACGTGCTCCGGCGCCAGGCTGATCTCGATAGGCTTGTGTGGCCGCATCCCCGTGCCCAGCTCCAGGACTTCGCCCTCAATGATGAAGAGCGTGCGCACACTCGGCACGGGCTGGTTCGGCTTGAGGTCCGGCGCATCGGCGGGAATCTCCACCTCTGCGGTGATTTCCTGTGTCGCGCCGGGTTCCAGCGTCAACGTGGCGCGCTTTTCGATTTTGAGGTGCTCGTTGCCGGTCGCAATGAGGCTGACGGAGATCGGGCGCGCCTGTTTGTTGGTCACGCGCCAGCGTAACGTGGTCGTCATCCCCTGCGCCGGTTCGATGTCGTCGGCGATGGCGGCGGCGAAGAAGGCGTCCGTCTCGACGGCGGTGAGGCGCTGCGCCTCCCGGTCGGCCCACACCGTCAACGCTTCGCCGTCCTCTTCCCAGTGGTAGGTGAAGACCTTCATCCCCTCCCAGCGCTCGTCGTCCTCGGCCTGCGTGATTTCGCGCTTGAACGCGGCGTACCAGTCGTGGCGGGCAAAGTACGCCTGCGCACAAGCCAGTTGGCGGATCGGCGGGATGAAGTTGAGCAGGTAGACGCTCGTATCCGGCACCCAGAAATAGCCGCACTTTTTGTAGGTGGGCACCGATTTGAGGTTGGCGGACCAGGTATTGATGGCGAGCAGGTGAAAACCCAACTCGGTGCAGCGATCCACGCAGCGCTGCACCAGACGGCGGCCGATGCCCAATCCCTGATGGTCCGGCTGGACGTTAAGGGTAGCCAGGTAGCCGGTATTCTTTTCCGCCGGACGCTCGCAAAGAGAGCAGTAGCCGACGATCCGGCTGTGGTCGGTGGTCTCGGCCACGTAGATGGCGAGCATTTTCTGCTCGGTGTGCATGTCCATCACCCATTGCGGCGTGATGGGGATGCCTCGGCTCATCGTGCCGGGCCACTGATCGTCGCTGGCCTGCCACATCACCGCCAGCCGCTCGGCGTCGGCAGGCATGTCAATTTCGCGGATGATGAAGTCGTTCATAGTTTGTGTTGTCCCCCTCTGAAAATAGTGATTGGGGATTGGGGATTAGGGATTGGGACAGCCCAATCCTTAATCCCCAATCCCTAATCCCCAATTCCTTTCTGTCGGTATGATACGTCCGATTGCATCAATCACAAGGGGGGAAATCTGTCTCCCACTCGCTATTCCACTTGCTGCTGCGCCGCGTTGAGCGCGTCCGCCGCGCTGCGCTCGCCGCTGAGCACGGCCTGCACCGCGCCCATGAACGACCTGGAGGCTTCGATCATCTCCGGCGTCGCCTCGCAATACGCGCCGCAGAGGCCGAAGTCTGTAGCGCCCGTCAGCGCCGCCAGCACCGCATCCACCGTATCCTGCCCCTGCGCTTCAATGTACGCCTGCGCCGTCAGCACGGAGCGGCGCACCGGCATCAGGAACGTGTCCGACAGAGGGGGCTGCTGCGCCAGGAACGTGACCCATTGCCAGGCGGCTTCGGGGTGCGTCGTGGTCGCAGAGACGCCCTGCCCGTACAGCGTGACGCGGGTGATGCGCTCGCCGTTGCTCGGCAGCAGCGCCAGCGCCGTCCGCTCCGGCCACAAGGGGCGTTGGGAACGCCGGACACCCGCGCCCATCACCATCTCCGGCCACAACGCGATCTGGCCGTTGTGAGCGCCCCATTCGATGACGGCGTGGAGGTCGCTGCTGCGCATGAGATGCTCTTGTACCTCGGCGTCGGTGGGCATGACGTGATGCACGTCGCGGAGGGCGGTGTACCATTCCAATGCCTCGATCAGACGCGGATCGTTGAGCGTGGGCCGGGGCGGGGACGCGGTGTAATCGAAGGAAGCGCCGCCGTTGGCCTGCACCCACAGATACCAGTTGCCCGGCGCGACCCCGAAGACGCCGTTCTCGCGGTCGGTGAGCGCCTGGGCGGCGGCGAGGAACTCGGCCCACGTCCACTCCGGCGTAGGGTAAGGGACGCGGGCGTGGTCGAACAAGTCCAGGTTGTAGTAGAGCGCCGTGAAATGCAGTCCCACTGGGATGCCGATTTGCCGCCCCTCGACGGTGAACGCCTCCAACACGCCGGGCAGGAAATCCTGCGGGTCGTGCTGAACAGCTTTGGCATCGAAGTCGTTGAGGTCGAGCAAGAGGCCGCGCTGCCACAGGTCATAGCCCTGGAAGGCGTAAAAAGAGAAGACGTCCACGTTTTGGTAGGACACGCAGTTTTCAGGATTGTAGGCGCAATCCTTTTCGGGATATTCGGGCGCGGGCGAGGTGATTTCCACGGTGATGTGGGGATAGCGCTCGTTGAAGCGGCTGACGAGCGGCGCGAAGTAGGCGGCGGCGCGTCCCACACCATAGGGCGCGGCCACGCGCAGTGTGACCGGTTCGGGCGGCGGGGGCGGCGTCTCCACGCGACAGCCGGGCGTGATGATGGACAAACAGCAAAGAAGCATCAGACAGATTGTGGAGAAATTTCGTTTCATGGGCCTCCCTATTTTTGTGTGGGTAGATTGTTCACATCTGGAATGGACGCCGCAAACCGACGGATGTCTTCCCACGTCAAGCCGGGTTCACGCCAACTTATACCATATTGCAGGCCATTCTGCAACCATTCCAGGGAATAAATGCGCCCGTCGGGATCGCGCTGGCGATCCTCAATAAAGACCTGTTCCCACAGAGCCGCCGGGACGCCGTCCACGAAGACTTCCTGCACGGCATCTGGCTGCGTCACCACGGGAAGAGCGAAGGGGTGGCCGATGCGCAAGGTAATCCAGGGCGTGGGGGCGTCGCTCATTGGATCGGCATCCGCTGGAAGCCAGGTAAGCACGATGTACTGATCAGGGTTTATGGGAACGCGATCATGGTTGACAAAGCCTTCCGGTATCCAGGTCGGCAAGAAATCGGCCAATTCCGGGTGACGGGTCAACGCTTCGGACAAGCTGACGACCAAGGCTGGCCCCGGTTCCGGCGGCGCGGCGCCATCTTCGGTGAAGGCGGCGATTATCGTATCCCAATCCGCTGGCGGGTCAGCGGTTTCCACGAACGCGATCCCGCCGATTTCGCGGAGCCATCCCTGCACCTGCGCGCGGACGGGCGGCAAGCCCAGCGTCGCCCCGAGCAGCGCCATGACAATAATGACCGCGATGGCGGCCTGTCGGCGGCGTCGCCGTTGCGCGTCCCCCGCGTGTAATTTATTGCGCAGCGCCTTCTCAAACGCCGGACACACATCTGGCTGATAGTGGGTCAAAAACTCATCGTTCATCTTTTTCCTCCAGTTTCACGCGCAATTGTTGCACGGCGCGGTGCAGAATCACCCCCACGTGGGATGCGGTTAGTCCGGTCATCCCGGCAATTTCGCCATGGTTCAACCCCGCGCCATATTTGAGCGACAAAATCTCCTGCTCGCGCTCCGGCAATTGGCCGATGCAGCGCGCCAGCAGCGCGAATCTCTCGCGCTGCTCCACGACGGCTTCCGGCGACGCACCCTTTTCGGGCCACCGTTCTACCTCCACCAACGGGAGAGCGGCGCGCGCGGTGCGGAAATGGTCGGTTGCTGTGTTGCGGGCGATGGTGAAAACCCAGGTGGCAAAACTGCTCAAGTCTCGGCGATAGCGCGTCCGTTTCGCCCAGGCCTTCTCGAAGGTTGCCGCCGTCAAATCCTCGGCCAGCGGCCCTTCGCCCACGCGATAGCAGAAGTAGCAGTAGACTTTGGGGAGCAACTCCGCGAAAACCGTATCCCAATCCACCGGCTGGGTGATGGTTGTTAGATCTTGGATGATGTTTGAACGTGTGATCATGTCACTTTATTATACGAGGATGCGCAGCAAATATTACAGCGTCTAGCTTTTTCGCGTGCGTTGTACAAAAAAGGCAATCGGTTTACACCTGTCAGATGCGGCTAACGCCGTGCTGTTGAGAGGCGGCGTTTTTGGGCAGCGCGCCGGCCACTCTTTGGATGGGGTTTTACCCTTCTGAATTGCTGCCGAAACTCTTGATGACTGCCGCGCGTGGAGGCGGGTGAATGTAAACGGCCTGGGAAGCTTGCTTTCCCAGGCCGTTTTGAGGCAAGAAGATGCTGATTCGGTTAGCTCTTGTTCTTGTTGTAAACATCAAAGAAGACGGCCATCAACAGGACAAAGCCTTTAATGGCTTGTTGCCAATCAATACCAATCCCAAGGATTGACATGCCATTGTTCATCACGCCAATGAGAAAGGCGCCGACCACCGCGCCGATGATCGTGCCGATGCCGCCGCTGGCCGACGCGCCGCCAATGTAACAGGCAGCGATGACGTCTAACTCAAAGCCAACGCCGGCCTTGGGTGTGGCGGTGTTCAAGCGGGCCGCGACAATCATCCCGGCCAGCGCAGCAAGCACTCCGATGTTGATAAAGCTCAAGAAGAGCAGGCGTGGTGTGTTGACGCCCGAGAGCCTGGCCGCCTTTTCATTGCCGCCCATCGCGTAAATTCGGCGTCCTACGACGCTCTGGCTGGTAACGAACGAAAAGATCGCAATCAAGACAGCCATGACCACCAGCACGTTCGGCAGGCCCTTGTAAGAGGCCATCAAAGTGCATAGACTCAACACTGCGCCCGAAATCAGGACGTTTTTGGCAATAAACAAATACACCGGGGCGACTTCAAAGCCATAGTGCTGTTGGTTTTTCCTGGAGCGATAATCCATCACAATCAATGTCACGGCCAGCAGGATGCCGATCAGCACGGTGGTGATGTGAAACCCTTCGTTATTGAAAAAGTCGGGGATAAAGCCGGTACTCAGTCTCTGGAACGGAACCGGAAAAGGCCCTACCGCTTCGCCCTGTAAAATGAGCAAGGTCAGGCCGCGAAAGATTAACATGCCTGACAGGGTGACAATGAAGGCTGGGATTTTTACATACGCAATCCAATAGCCATGCCATGCTCCGATTAACGCGCCGACCAGCAGGCTAATCAGCATCGTAAGGCTCCAATGAATGTGCAATTTGACCATCAGCACTGCGGCAGTTGCGCCGATAAAAGCGGCCACTGAGCCAACCGAAAGGTCAATGCCGCCGGCGACAATAATCAGCAGCATCCCGAGAGCCATGACGATAATGTAGCTGTTCTGTAGAACCAGGTTAGTGATGTTGATGGGCTTCATCAGGATGCCATCCGTAGTCACCTGAAAGAAAATCATAACCATGACGAGCGCAAGTAGCATGCCATATTGGCGGATGTTGCTTTTGAAAATGGTGCCCAGGGTTTTCATTCTTCAATCACCTCTTCTTGTGTCATAATACATTTCATAATCGCTTCTTGCGAGGCTTCCTTTGCAGGCATTTCGCCGACAATTTTACCTTCACGCATCACATAAATACGGTCGCAAATCCCTAGAATTTCGGGCAATTCCGACGAAATCAGAATAATGCCTTTCCCTTCCTCGGCCAGACGGTTGATGATGGTGTAAATTTCATATTTGGCGCCGACGTCAATGCCCCGCGTAGGCTCGTCCAAAATTAGAATCTCGGGGCCGGCAAAAAGCCACTTGCTCAACACCACTTTTTGCTGGTTGCCACCCGAAAGGTTAACCGCCGGCTGAATGATGCTGGAGCATTTGATATTCAGTTTTTCACGATACCCAGTGGTCGCATTGACTTCCCTGGGTTCATTGATCACGCCGCCTTGCGAAACGGCCTCCAGGTTAGCCAGGGTGATGTTATCCTTAATTGGGTCAATTAAAATCAACCCATACGCCTTGCGGTCTTCCGTTGCATACGCGACGCCATTCCGAATCGCCTTGTCAATCGTGCTCACGTCAATCTCTTGACCGTCCTTGTAAGCCTTGCCGCTGATGCGTGTTCCGTAAGCATGACCAAAAATACTCATAGCCAATTCTGTGCGGCCGGCCCCCATCAGGCCGGAGAGTCCGACCACCTCACCGCGGCGCACATACAAATTGACATCGCTGATTATCTTGCGATCTTCGTGAATGGGGTGGTACGCATTCCAATCGCGCACTTCAAAAATCACATCGCCAATGTGCGCTTCGCGGGGTGGGAAACGATGGGTCAAGTCGCGGCCCACCATCCCGCGAATAATGCGATCTTCGGTGATTGGGTCCTTGTGACAATCAAGCGTCTCAATCGTCGCGCCATCCCGCAAGATAGTAATGGAATCGGCCACTTTGGAGACTTCGCTTAATTTGTGCGAAATCAAAATAGAAGAAATTCCGTGTCCTTTAAGCTGAAGCAATAGTTGGAGAAGTTTTTCACTGTCGCTTTCGTTGAGCGAGGCGGTAGGTTCGTCCAAAATCAGCAATTTCACTTCTTTTGCCAGCGCCTTGGCGATTTCAACCAATTGCTGTTTGCCGACCCCCATATCGGTGATGAGGGTTTGGGGCGATTCGTGCAGCCCCACCCGGGCGAGCAGTTCCTTGGTTTTGGAAATAGTCTCGTTCCAGTTGATAATCCCACGTCGGGCGCGTTCATTGCCCAGGAATAAGTTCTCGGCAATAGAAAGATAAGGACTAAGCGCCAGCTCCTGGTGGATAATAACCAGGCCGACTTTTTCTGATTCGGCAATATCTCGAAAGCGGCATTCCTGGCCCATGAAATAAATATCCCCGCTATAAGTCCCGTGTGGATAAACACCGCTTAACACATTCATCAGCGTTGATTTCCCGGCGCCATTTTCACCGACCAGGGCGTGAATTTCACCTTGCGTGACACTAAAATTGACATTATCAAGCGCCTTAACACTTGGGAATGTTTTTGTAATATTACGCATTTCTAAAACAATATTTGACATATTTCTTACTTCCTTCACTTGTGTCAGGGTATTGTCGTGCGTAGTTTGTTGAGCTGTAATTCTATGAAAACAACGGGTTCAAACAAAACGTGGCGTGATAAAACAAAAAACGGCGGCTCCACTTGCGTCGAACCACCGAGGGTAAGAACTTGGCTACCCCATATCTTGGAGAATCATTCAAACAACACTATTAAGGAAAGAGGTGCAGGCGGGAGACGCCTGCACCTCTGGCAAAACAAATCACTTGAGCTGATCAGCGGTGTAGTATCCGCTATCAATCAAGTATTTCTCGTAATTGGTAACGTCAACGCTGTAGGGGATCAACAGATAAGAAGGAACGATCTTGACGCCATTATCATAAGTTTTGGTGTCATTGACCGGTACTTCCTTGCCTTTCAGCGCGGCATCCACCATAGCGGCGGTTTGCTTGGCAAGTTCGCGAGTGTCTTTGAAGACAGTGTAGGTCTGTTCGCCGGCGATCATAGATTTGACAGAAGCAATTTCAGCATCCTGACCGGTGACGACGGGCATCGGCATATCGGCAGTCCCATAGCCAACGCTCTTGAGCGCCGAGAGGATACCAATGCTCAGGCCATCATAGGGGGCGAGAACAGCATCCACGCGCTTGTCGGTGTAGAAAGCGCTCAGCAGGTTTTCCATACGGGCCTGGGCCACGATACCATCCCAGCGCAAGGTCGAAACTTTGTCCATGCCCATCTGACCACTCTGGACGACCAGTTTGCCGCTGTCAATGTAAGGTTGCAGGATGGACATAGCGCCATCATAGAAGTAGAAAGCATTGGTATCGTCGGGGGAGCCGCCAAACAGTTCGATGTTGAAGGGGCCGGCGGCGTTTTTCAGGTCAAGCCCGGTTTCGATCTGGGTGCCCATAATGACGCCTACGCCAAAGTTATCGAAGGTAGCGTAGTAATCAACGTTGGGGGTTTTCGAGATCAGGCGGTCGTAAGCAATCACGAGAATCCCGGCATCCTTGGCCTTCTGGAGTGTGTCAGACAGGGTCGTGCCATCAATGGCGGCGATAACGAGAACGTTAACGCCCTTGGTGATCATGTTTTCAATCTGGGCCAGTTGGTTAGGGATGTCATCATCCGCAAATTGCAGGTCGGTCTTGTAACCCATTTCTTCAAAAACTTTGACCATGCTTTCGCCATCGGAAATCCAGCGAGTCGAAGTCTTGGTCGGCATAGAGATACCGACAGTTTTGACCTCGGCCACGGGTGTCTTTTCCGCAGCGGGTTGTGTGGGGGTTGACCCGCAAGCGCTCAGGAAGGTCGTGAGAACCAACAGCATCACCATTAGAAAACTCAAACTTCTTTTCATCATCTTTTCCTCTCTTCTGATTTTGGACTAAGGGGTATATTCCCAACGCCAATCGCCGGGAATTTGGGACAAAACAATGCAACCACGCTTTGTTATTAATCGCGAACAGCGGCACTATACCTGAAATAAAGGATATGTCAAGAAACCCTGCTACCAATCCAAAACCCTCCTTACTATTGACGTTAAGTTAAGATATGGTATACTATTTCGTAGACGAAATATTCTATATCGAAACATTCACACCCGAAATTTTCATACCCGAAACGTGTCAACGGATTCAACGGATGGAACGGATTGAATCCTCTCATTCCGCCAATCCTGTTATTTCCCAGGGAGGTATTTTATGAACGAACCCGAACGCGCTCCGGCCTTAGCCGCCACGCAAAAATTTCTCAGTCTGTATCGCTACTTGCGGCGCTACAGTCAACAGATGCACGATCAGGGCGTGCGTGGACGCGAGTTTGCCACGCTGCGTTACCTGCACGAGGCCGGCCCGCGCACCATCGGGCAGGTGCAGGAGTACATCTACATCAGCGCGAGTGCTACATCGGAGATGCTCTCGCGGCTGGAAGCAGACGGCTACGTGACGCGCACCCGCTGCAAGAAGGATCAGCGCGTCGTCCACGTCGAACTGACGCCTGAAGGCCGTCGCCTGGCCGAAGAGACGCCCCTCGGCGGCATCCCCCTGCTCCGCGAGCGCCTCAAAGCCCTCACGCCGGAGCAGTTGGAGACGGTGAGTGCTGCGTTGGACATGCTGTTACAGGTGATGGAGATAGAAGAATGAAGCAAGAAGCAAGAAGCAAGAAGCAAGTCCTCAGTCCTCAGTCCTCAATCCTCAGTCCTCAGTCCTCGAAATCAGGCGATTGGAAGATTCTGGTGCGCTGTTTCGGCTACCTTCGCCCTTCCTGGAAGTTGATGGCGGGCGCGTATGGGGCGATGTTGGTCATCAGCGCGCTGGGGGTGGCGAATCCGCAATTGCTGCGCTGGGGCATTGACCGAGGCATCAAGGCCGGCGACATGGGCTTTTTGGGATGGGCGGTGCTGGGCCTGTTGGCGTTGACGCTGCTCAACGGCGTGTTTGCGTTCTTCCAGGGCCGGTGGACGGAGCTGGCGTCGCAGCAGGTGGCCTACGATATGCGCAACGATATCCACCGCAAACTCGCCACGCTCTCGTTTGCGTATCACGACCAGGCGGAAACCGGCCAACTGCTCTCCCGCGCCATCCAGGACGTGGATCGCATCCGCTTTATGACCGGGCGGGCCTCGCTGCATCTGATCAACGGCGTCATCACGTTCATCGCCACGACGGTCATCATGCTGACGATGAATCCACTCCTGACGCTGCTGGCGATGCTCACCGCCCCCCTGCTCTTCTACCAGACCTTCACCTTCGCGCGCAAAATCCGCCCGATGTGGCTGGCGTTGCAGCAGCAGATGGCGATCCTGACGACCCGCCTGGAGCAAAACCTGCGCGGGATGCGCATCGTCAAAGGCTTCGCGCAGGAACCGGAAGAGACGGCGCGCTTTGAGGCGGAAAATGCGACGTGGTTCCAGATCGCGGCGGATTCGGCGCGGCTGCAATCCATCAACGGCCCGCTGATGGGGCTGATCACCAACATCGGCTCGATCTTCATCCTGTGGTACGGCGGGCGGCTGGTAATCGAGGGCGGGTTGACACTCGGCGAGCTGGTGGCGTTCACCGCCTACATGGGCCAGTTGACCGGCCCGGTGCGGATGATGGGCCGCGTCATCCCCGCCATCGTTCAGGCGATTGCCTGCGGCGAGCGCATCTTCGACATCCTCGACGCCGAATCGGAAGTGAAAGAGTCGCCCAATGCCATCACCCTACCGGAAGTGCAGGGGCACGTGCGCTTTGAGGACGTGTCCTTCGCCTACTTTGGCCGCCACAAGGTGTTGGAAGCCGTCACGCTGGACGTGCCGCCGGGCCAGATCATCGCCCTGCTCGGCGCCACCGGCTCCGGCAAGACCACCATCATCAACCTCATCCCCCGCTTCTACGATGTGACGGCGGGCCGCGTGACGGTGGATGGCTACGACCTCCGCGACGTGACCCTCAACTCGCTACGCTCCCAGATCGGCATCGTGCTGCAAGAGACGACGCTGTTTGCCGACACCCTCCGCGCCAACATCGCCTTTGGCCGCCCGGACGCGACAGAAGAGGAGATCATCGCGGCGGCGCAGGCCGCGCAGGCGCACGACTTCATCCTGGACATGCCCGACGGCTATGACACGAAGGTCGGCGAACGCGGCGTGACGCTCTCCGGCGGGCAGAAGCAGCGGGTGGCGATTGCGCGCGCGCTGCTCAAAGACCCGCGCATCCTCATCCTCGACGACGCGATGTCCAGCGTGGACACGGAGACGGAGCGGCTGATCCAGCTCGCGTTGGAGCGGCTGATGCGCGGGCGCACCTCCTTCGTCATCGCGCAACGGCTAAGTACGGTGCGCCTGGCCGACCAAATCCTGGTGTTGGAGCAGGGCCGCATCGTCGCCCAGGGCACGCACGAAGAGCTGCTGCGCACGTCGGGCCTCTACGTCGAAATCTACCAGCGGCAACTCAGACCGCAGGAGGTGGCGGAAGTGAAGAAGAGGCAAGAAGCAGGAAGCAAGATGCAAGAAGCGGCGGAGCACGAATTACGAATGACGAATGACGAATTACGGATTACGCAATACGCTGAGGTGGTACGATGAGCATTACACTGGGGGGCAGCGCCGGGTTTGGGGGGCCGCGCGGGATGTTGGACAGCTTTGGGCGGCATGGCGAGGAAGAGGGGCGCGCGTTTGACCGGCGGATCGTGCTGCGGCTGCTGGGCTTCCTCAAGCCGCACTGGCGCAAGATGCTGCTGGCGTTTGTGACGATGTTGGCGACGACCGGCTTGAGCCTGGCGACGCCGTATCTGGTGAAGATCGCCATTGACCAGCACATCACGCAGGGCAACCTTGCCGGGCTGGATCAGGTGGCGTTGCTCACGGCGCTGGCGTTTGTCGGGCTATTTGCGGCGTCGGCGGCGCAGCAGTACACCCTCTCGCGCACCGGCCAGCAGGTGTTGGCGACGATGCGCAACCAGCTTTTCTCGCATTTGCAAGCCCTGCACCTGGGCTACCACGACACGCACATCATCGGCGTGACCATCTCGCGCGTCTTCAGCGACGTGGGCGTCATCAACGAACTGCTCTCACAAGGCCTCATCACCCTGGCCGGCGACATCTTGCTGCTGATCGGCATCGTCGTCGTCATGGTCTCGATGAGTCCGAGCCTGGCGTTGCTCACTTTCGCGGTGATGCCGCTGATGGTGATCGCCACGCTGATCTACGCGCGGCACGCCAAGGCGGCCTTCCGCGAAACGCGGGCAACCAACGCTGGCGTCGTGGGCGACTTGGCGGAGGACATCGCCGGGATGCGCGTCATCCAGGCGTTTGCGCGAGAGGATACCTCGCAGGCGCGCTTCAACGACTCCAACCGCGCCAACCGCGACGCCAACGTGCGGGCGATGTCGCTCTCGTTTGTCTTCATGCCGGTGGTGGACCTGTTGGGCACGCTGGCGACGGCCATTGTGCTGTGGTTCGGCGGGCGGACGGTGGCCCAAGGCGAGTTGACGTTGGGCGTGATCGTGGCCTTCCTCACCTACGTTACCCGCTTCTTCCAACCCATCCGCGAGTTGAGCCAGCTTTACACGACGCTCCAGGCCGCGATGGCCGGCGGCGAGCGGGTGCTGGAACTGTTGGACACCGCGCCGGCCGTCGCCGACAAGCCGGACGCCATCGAGATGCCGCAAATTCAAGGCAACGTGGAGTTGCGCGACGTGAGCTTCGCTTACCGGGTGGACGGCCCGGTGCTGCACGACATCGCTCTGACGATTGAGGCCGGACAGACGGTCGCCCTCGTCGGCCCGACGGGGGCGGGGAAAACGTCCATCTCCAATCTGATCGCGCGTTTCTACGAGGTGACGGAGGGCGCGGTGCTGATTGACGGCGTGGACGTGCGCGACGTGGCGCAGCGGTCGCTCCGCGTGCAAATGGGGATTGTGCCCCAAGACCCGTTCCTGT
>JAKQHY010000077.1 GCA_029555965.1 Chloroflexota bacterium
GACCTTGCGGCGGGTGCTGGATGACCTAGCCCGTTTGGCCCCGGAATGGTTACGCGCCCAGATCACCCCAGACTGGTTTGACCGCTACGGGCGGCGCGTGGAGACGTATCGGCTGCCGAAAGACAAAACGCAGCAGGCCGCATTGCAACAGCAAATGGGGCAAGATGGGGCCCAGTTATTCCATGCCCTGTGGCAGCCCGACGCTCCGCCTTGGTTGCGGACACTCCCGGCGGTGGAAGTGTTGCGCCAGGTCTGGCTGCAACAATACTACACCGAAGAGGGCCACATCCGTTGGCGCACAGTGGACGAGTTACCACCGCACAAATGGCTGATCGTCTCCCCGGACGACCTCGACGCGCGCAACTGCACCAAGCGCGATACCAACAGGACGGGTTACTTGGTGCATTTGACCGAAACGTGTGGGGAAGCCTCCCCGCACTTCATCACCCATGTGGAGACCACCCCCGCCACCACCACCGATGACGCCGTGGTGGAAACGATTCATCAGGACCTGGCGGCCAAAGACTTATTGCCTGCCGTGCATCTGGTGGATGCCGGCTATACGGCGGTGGACACCTTGCGAGCGGCGGAACAACAGTATCAGATTGACTTGCTGGGTCCGGTCAGTGGCGGGGGGAGTTGGCTAGCCCTGGCCGGGCAGGGCTTTGATGTGAGTTGTTTTGCCATTGACTGGGAGCACCAAGTCGTCACCTGCCCGCAAGGACTGCCCAGTCAAAGTTGGCATGTGCGCCAGGAAAAGTATGGGCACGAGTACATTGCGGTCCAGTTTGCGCCCAGCGATTGTAAGGCTTGCCCGCACCAAGCGGATTGTACCCACTCCAAACGCGGCGTGCGCACGGTCACCTTCAAACCCCAGGCGGAATACGAAACCTTGCAGGCCGCCCGCGCCCGCCAGGAGACCGAAGCTTTCAAAGAGCAATACAAGAAACGAGCGGGTGTAGAAGGCACCCTCTCCCAAGGCACGCGTGCCTTCGGCTTGCGGCGCTGCCGCTATCTGGGATTGGCCAAGGCTCGGTTGCAACATCTGGCAACGGCCGCGGCAATGAACTTAACCCGACTGGTGCAGTGGTTGGTGGATGAAGCGCAACCCAAAGAACCCTATCGCTCTCCCTTCGCGGCGCTGGCCCCAGCCTGACCTATGAATGCCCAACAAAATCGTCTAATTGTCGCTTGACACCGACCACTGCGCGGCCAGGAACGTTTCGGCCTCTGCTACCGTTGCCACGTACCCGCGCCGCTCCTGCAAATCGAGCAGCAGCCGGTGGGTGGCCGGTTCCTCAGCCGAGCCGAGCCGCCACGTTTCGCCCAGCGCCAGATGCAGCGGCGCGGCCCACGTCTCGCGCAGGTGCAGGAAGAACGGCCAGTTACCAGTCGCCGTCGCCTGCCCGTCGCTGTACATGACTTCATCCCCGCAGGGTTCCCACCACACGGCCAGGAACCGGGACGTGTCGGTGTAGCCGACCGCCCGCTCCCAGTTGCGGGGGAGAACTGCGTTTTCTACCAATGTGCCGGGAATTTGTTCCACTGTGCGCCTCCTAACGTAGCGCCAGGTGTCCTACATCGGACGGCTACAACTCCCGCCCGTGTTTGCCTTGGTGGTACTCGCCCTGGCGGTAGTACCACCCGGCCTCGTCCAAAAGCATCATAGCGTCCACGCCGGTCGGCGTAACGCCCAGAATTTCCCCAATGGCGCGATTCGCCGCGTCAATGCGCCGCAGCGCCCGCCCCAGGTCACGTTCGGCCTGGCGCAGCGCGCCGCGATAGCAGCCGGATTTAGCGCGTAGGTTACGCATTATCGAAACTTCCTTTCAAATACCCCGCCGCCGGGCCGTCTTGGTCGTGCCGGAGTGAGCCGTACCAGCGGCGCAGGCGAATCCTGGGTATCGAGATTCGCCGGTTGCCCGGTATACATCGGGGCCGGTAGCGTACCCGGCAGCGGGGAAAATATCAAATTGGTAAAAACCCCACCGCCCGGCCTGTAGGAGTACACCAGCCTCACAAACCAGGCGACGGGGGCGACCCCTCTTTCCGCCCCGCCGTCAAGCCTATCGGCCACCCGCCAACGCGAGCGTCACGCGCGGGGCAGAGGGTGAACTTGGGCGGCGGCGTCCCCGGCCTACCGCCCGGTGTTCTGGATAGGGTGGGGGGCGGTTTGCGCGCCTCCCGATGTTAACGTCTAAGACATGGGTATCATAGCAGATTTTATGGAAGATATCAATAGTCTTCCATAAAAAACACAACAAAAAAAGCGGGGAATTTCTCCCCGCTTTTGATTTTCAGCTAAATTAGCCGGTTTTTACCGTCTCTGGTTTTGGTTCCGGCTTTTTCAGGATGCGTTTGAGCACCCAACCGGCTTTCACGAACGAGCCAGTCTCGCGGCAGGCGTGCTCAAAAATCGCTACGGCGCGCTGCACTTCGCCTTCATCCAACACCAATAGTTTAGGCCCGCGTTCTAAGACCCGAATGTAGCCAGCATCAGCCCAACGATCCAAGTTGCGCGCATCTATACTATATTTTTCTGCTGCCGCAGTTACTCGTATCGGCTTTCCCCGCAATGCCGGATCCACCGGCAGCGTTAACCGTTTCATATCAGTGCTGTCCACCACGATTTCACTCCCGACTTGGACTGCTTTAATTGTACCAGCTTTGATCGCCTGCTGTAAGACACTGGGGGAAATGTGGTACTGTTTGGCGGCTTCCGCCAGGGGAATATAGGTAGGTAAATCGGTCATCACGCCCTCCTACCCACAGAAAACGGCCCGGATTTCCGGGCCGTAGTATAACCGGACTTTTCCCGGTTTTAATCCTTCTGTGAGCAGGTAGCGAGGATTGGATTTGAACCAACGACCAAGGGCTTATGAGTCCCCTGCTCTACCACTGAGCTACCTCGCCAGAAAAGAAGAGTAGCGGGGGGTGGATTCGAACCACCGACCTTTGGGTTATGAGCCCAACGAGCTGCCACTGCTCCACCCCGCATCAACAAGACGTATTATACACAACCTCGGTGATTCGTCAAGCTGAGTAAGAACTGTAAATTCGAGGTTTTGCGGTTGCCAGATACAAAAATCTATGCTACGATGAAAGGGTTAGGGGCGGGGGCCTAACGTTTTTAATTTTCCCGAATCACAATTCACACAATCTTAAGGAGGAATCTATGGCTACACCACAAGTACCGGCAAGTCAGGTTTATCTTGACGCCAGCGCTCGCAGTCTCAACAACGTGCAGCGCGTGCAGCGGAGTTTGATCTGGTTCACGCTCTTCTTCTTTACCGGATTCATCACCATAGCGGTGGCATTGGTGGCGGTGTTCGTCGCCGAGTTGCCGGCTCTGGCCGCGCCGATTCTGTTCATCGGCGGAATGGCCGCGCTGATCCTCCCCGGCACGGTAAGCAATTGCCTCTACATCGTGTCGGAGTACGAGCGGGTCATTGTGCTGAAACTGGGCAAGTTCACGGGCGTGAAGGGGCCGGGCCGCTTCTGGGTGATTCCGTACCCGCCGTTCAACGAGTCGGTGGCGGCGCAGATTGACCTGCGCATCCAGACGCGCGTGATCACGGCGGCGGAGACGCTCACAGACGACAACGTGCCGGTGGGCTGCGAGGCGGTCATCTTCTGGCGCGTGGAGAATCCGCAAATCGCCGCGTTGAGCGTTGCCAATTACCGCGAGGCTGTCTTCCAGGCCGCCAACAGCGCGCTCAAGGACACCATCGGGATGTTGGAATTGTCAGAACTGCTGGGGTCGCGGGATAAGGTTTCCGGGCGGCTCAAGGAGATCATTGATAGCGCGGCGTCGTCGTTTGGCGTAGATGTGACCTCGGTGGAGATCACCGACGTGCGCGTGCCCACTGACCTGATCCAGGAGCTGAGCGTATTGGCGCAATCCCGCCGGTCGGCGCAGGCCAAGATTGCGGAGGCTGACGCGGAGAAAGCCATCGCCGAGAAATTCAACGAAGCGGCGGCGGCGATGTCCGACCGGGCGATGGAGATTTACCGCCTCAGCGTGCTGGAGCGCATTGGGCGCGAGGAAGGCAGCCAGATCGTCATCTACGGGTTGAACGCTGCCAATCCTACGTTGGAACAGACGGTGGCAGCCACGTCCGCGGCTGCGTTGTTGAAGTAGATCATATTGCGTATTCCGTGCTGCGTACTGCGAGGCTTTCTGGCGCAGTACGCAGTTTTTTTTCAGAGAGGATTTTTGAGAATTTTTCTTTGACGGGTGTAGCCCGTCAACGAAAAAATACTAAATAAGATGGAACGAAAACCTGAACCGCTGCAAACTCTTGTGGGCGTGCTGGAACGGCTGACGTTTCAGAACGAGGAAAACGGCTATACGGTCGCCAAAGTCATCCCCAAAGGCAAGAACTACGAGGTGACGGTAGTGGGAACTTTGGCGGGTGTCAACGTGGGGGAATCGTTGCGCCTGCGCGGGACGTGGACGACGCATCCGCAGTATGGCCGGCAATTCCAGGCGCAATCGTACACCGTGCAGCTCCCCGCCACCATTGAGGGTATCCGCAAATACCTGGGCAGCGGGCTGGTGAAGGGTATCGGCCCGGTGAACGCGGGGCGCATCGTGGATTACTTCGGCCTCAAGACGCTTGACGTGATCGAGCAGGACGCGCACCTCTTGCGCGAAGTCCCCGGCATCGGCCCCAAGCGCGCCGCCCTCATTGCCCGCGCGTGGGAGGAGCAGCAGCAGATCAAGGAGATCATGCTCTTTCTGCAAAGCCACGGCGTCAGCACGAGCCTGGCCGTCAAAATCTACAAGCAATATGGCGACGAGGCCATCCCCATTGTGCGCGGCGATCCCTACCGGCTGGCGAAGGACATCTGGGGCATCGGCTTCAAGACGGCAGACAAGATCGCGCGGCAGATGGGCTTCGCGGCGGACGCGCCGGAGCGCCTGCGGGCCGGCCTGCGTTACGCGCTCGGCACCTTCAGCGACGACGGCCACTGCTTTGCCACCCGTGAGCAATTGCTGGCGGAGGCCGCGCGCCTGCTCGAAGCCACCGTGGAGGCCTGCGTCCCGCAGTTGGACGCGTTGATTCAGATGGCGGAAGTCATTGCCGAGGGGGAGAGGGGGAGAGGGGGAGAGTGGGAGACTCAGCACTCAGCACTCAGCACTCAGTCCTCAGTCCTCAGTCCTCAGTCCTCAATTTACTTGCCCCCGTTTTTCTACGCGGAGCGCGGCGTAGCGAACAAACTGCGCGCGGTGCAGGCGGCGGGGCGGGATCGGCTGGCGGTGTTCCAGACGGTGGAGTGGGAGGCGGCGTTTGGGTGGCTGGCGGGGCAGTCGGACATCCGGCTGGCGGAGCAGCAACAGGCCGCCGTGCGGATGGCGCTGACGGAGAAGGTGAGCGTCCTCACGGGCGGGCCGGGCACGGGGAAGACGACCGTGACGCGCAGCATCATCCAACTATTGCAGGCCAAGCGCGGTTCGGTGCTGCTGTGCGCGCCGACGGGCCGCGCCGCCAAGCGCCTCGGCGAGACGACCGGGCTGGAGGCCAAGACGATCCATCGCTTGCTCGAATTCAAGCCCGCCGAAGGTTTCAAGTTCCTGCGCGACCAGGAGAACCCGCTCGACGCCGACCTCATCATCGTGGACGAGACTTCAATGGTGGACATTCTGCTGATGAACCACCTGCTCAAGGCCGTGGAGGCGGGCAGCCATCTGCTGCTGGTGGGCGACGTGGATCAACTGCCGTCGGTGGGGGCGGGCAACGTGCTGCGCGACCTCATTGACAGCGGTGTGCTGCCGGTGACGCGGCTGGAGACGATTTTCCGGCAGGCCGAGGACAGCTACATCATTGTCAACGCCCATCGCATCAACCGGGGCGAGATGCCCATCGTCAACCGGGGCGCGCGCGATTTCTTCTACTTCAAGGCGACGGACGCGGAAAGCGCCGCCGACCTCGCGCTTGACGTCGTGGCACGGCGCATCCCGGAGAAGTTCGGCTACGACGCCGACCGCGACGTGCAGGTGCTCAGTCCCATGCACCGGGGCGCGGCGGGCGTGGGCGCGCTCAACCAGCGGCTGCAAGCGCGCCTCAATCCGCCGGACCCGCGCAAACCGGAAGCGCCGCACGGCTCGCGCGTCTTCCGCGTGGGCGACCGGGTGATGCAGCTCCGCAACGACTACGACCGGCAGGTGTTCAACGGCGATATGGGCCGGGTGACGGCGGTGGATTTGGAGGAGCACACGCTCACGGTGGACTTCGACGGGGCGGCGGTAGGGTACGAGGCGGCGCAGTTGGACGAGCTGGTTCACGCCTACGCGGTGAGCATCCACAAGTCGCAGGGGTCGGAGTTCCCGGTAGTGGTGATCCCCGTGTTGACGCAGCACTACATGATGTTGCAGCGCAATCTGCTCTATACCGGCGTGACGCGGGCGCGGGAACTGGTGGTGCTGGTGGGCGACATGCGCGCCATTGCCATCGCCGTGCATAACGACAAGATCGCGCAGCGCAACACGCGCCTGGCGGAGCGCTTGTGGGCGTGGACGCCGTTGCCGGTTGGCTACAGTTATAAAACATAATGAGGGGATTGGGGAGTAGGGATTGGGGATTGGGGAGACCTACTCCCTACTCCCTACTCCCTAACCTTCGGAAGGCCCTATGACCTTTGCATTATTACGTGCTTCGATCACAGCGGCGAGTGTCGCCTTTTTGCGCGCCTGCGCCGGGAAACCGGATACGCTGGCGCGCATCTTTTTCCCCGGCCCGGCGCGGTTGCTGCTGACGGCAGCTCCCATCACGCTGCCGGCGATGCGCTGGCTGCTCCCCGGATTGTACGAGTACATCCACGCGCGCACGCTGCTCTTCGACGTGCTCTTCACCCAGGCCCTTGCCGCCGCCGTCGCGCAGATCGTGTTGCTGGGCGCGGGCTACGACACGCGGGCCTATCGCTTCGCGGCGCAGTTGGGCGCGACGCGCGTCTTTGAGTTGGACGCGCCCGCGACGCAAGCGCGGAAGCGGCGCTGCCTGGCGCGGGCAAGTGTCGCCATCCCTGCCGGGGTGCAGTTCATCCCGTGCGCGCTCGGTGTGGATGATCTGGCGGGCGCGCTGGCTGCGGCGGGCTTCGATGCGGGACAGCAGTCGCTCTTCCTCTGGGAGGGTGTGACGATGTACCTGACGGCGGCGGATGTGGGGGCGACATTGACCTTTGTGGGACGTTGCGCGCCGGGCAGCGCGGTCGCCTTCGATTATGTACACCCGGCGGTCGTCGGGCGGCAGGGGACCCAGTACGGCGCGCAGGAAGTCGTGCGCGCGGTCCGCTGGCTGGGCGAGCCATACCGCTTCGGGATGGAGCGGGTGCAGCTTGAGGCACTGCTGGCGGCATCCGGCCTGAGCCTCCGCGTGCATTACACCCCCGCCGAATTGCAGCGCATCTTCCTGCCCAACCTCAAGGGGCGGATGGCGGCGTATTGCTACAACGTGGCGGCAGAAGTGGCGAGTGAGGAGTGAGGAGTTGCGAGTGAGGAGTGAGGAATTAGGAATTAGGAGTTAGGAGTTAGGAGTTAGGAATTGCGATCCTCAGTCCTCAGTCCTTAGTCCTCAGCACTCAGTCCTCAGCACTCAGCACTCAGCCCTCAGTCCTCAGTCCTCAGCCCTTAGCACTCTGATTTCCGGCAGGTATCCCGTCCAATCCTCCGGCGCGGGGGGCAGGGGGAAGGCGGGGAAGGATTCGGCGATGAAGGCGCGGAAGGCAACGCCCATATCTGCTTGCATCTTGAGGTAGCCGGGAAGCGTGGCCAGCAGGTCGGCGCGCACGCGTTCGCGGGCCTGCCAGAGTTGCTCGGCGGCGGCAGGGAGCTTGTCCGCCAGATGCGGGTCGTCGGCTTCGAGGTAGTAGTCATCCAGATGGCCGGTTTCGGTCAGGAGATTGCGCAGCCGCTCGTCCATCGAGACGGCCAGTGAGGGGACGCCGCCCGGCATCGAGAGGACGCGCGCGTGGTAGCGAGAGGTGATCAGCAGCGACATCCGCCGCAGCAGGGCGGTGAGCTGGTAGCCGTCGTACTCCGTTGCGCCAAAGATGGGCGCAGGGACGGGCAGCATGGCTTGCAGGCGCGCGCTGGCATCCCGATCCACCGCTTCCATCCCAAAGATGATGGGCTGCGCGTCGTAGCTTTCCAGCAGATGCGTCGCTGCGCGGGCGATGCTCGCCAGATAGTCCGTGAATTTCCGCCGGCGTTCCTCCGAATCGCTGAAGAAATACCAGCGTGTATAGTGCAGATGCGGCGCGGTCCGCCATTTCCCCAGAACGTAGTGCCAGAGGCGCGGCTTGACCGGCCACCAGAACGGGTTGATTGCCGCCAGCCCCACGAGCGGCCGCCGCCCGTCCCACCCGGCGGCGCGTAGAACGTCGGCGGCCCACTCCGCCGGGGCGGCGGGCGCGATCCAGGCCGTGTCGGTCCCCAGCGAGCCGGCTAATCCCATTTGCTGCAAGAGTTCTAATGAAGCCTGCGTTCGCGCCACGAAGCATGTCTGCGCGCAAAAGCGCTGCGCGGCGCGGTAGAGCCAGCCGTCCATCGCGCCGACTTCGGAGCCGAAGGCGATGCAGGGCTTGCCCTGGCGTTCCAGCGCGCCCGCGCAGCCGATGAAAAGCAGGGTGAGAGAGTTGGCGAAGGTGCTTTTGAGGCAGCTCCCCTCGGAGAGGACGCCGGCATGACAGGCAAGGCAGGCTTTGAGCACCGGCAGGAAGAAGAGGGGATCGAAGGGGATCAGGCGGGTGTCGGGGGGAAAGTAGCCCGCGAGGCTGGCCTTGTCCAACGTCAGGATGCCCATTTCGACGTTGTCCGCACCCAGGAGATGACGAAATTGCGCCGCCATCGCCGCTACGCGCAGATCGGCGCCGGTGTTGCGCTTGCCATTGTAGCCGATGAGCAGCAACTTGAGCTTCTGTCCGGGACGCCAGGTCTCATGGGGCAGATATTTGGCGATTCTAACGAGGAAATAGGTCAGGGCGGCGAGAAAGCGATCCATGTGTTTTTCGTCAAAGATGTTTCACGCAAAGGCGCAAAGACGCCAAGTTTTTAAATCTACCCGTATCTTTCCGTTGAATCCGTTGAATCTGTTGAGGCTTTTAGTAAAACTTTAAGCCAAGCAGAAAGCCACGCGGATCGCGCCGGTAGGTGTGAAGGAGGGCCGGGGTGGGGCACTTGCAGGCGCGGCAGTCAATGTTGTTCATCGTACACTTCTTGGGCGAGCCGTCGGAGAAGAGGGCGACGCTGCCTTTGAGTTTGCAGGTCTCGCCGAAGGAGCTGGTAATCATGGCGTCGAGCATCTTGGGCGTGAGGTAGACGAAGCGCCCGTAACGGCGGATGACGCCGAGCACGGTCTGGCGCACCGCTTCCAGTTCTGCCGGGGTGAGGCAGAGGGCGTCGGTGGTATCCAACGGTGCGTGGATGATGAAGGAGATGCCGCGCACGCCGTTGTGTTGCGCGGCCTGCGTCGCCGGCTCGACCTCGGCTAGATTGTGCTTGTTGATCGTCATCCGGTAGATGGCGCGGCGGTCATTGTGGTAGTTATCCATCACTTTGCGGAACGTCCCCTGACCCCGGATGCGGTCGTGCGTCTCCTCTGTCCCATCCAGCGAGATGAAGACAGTGTGGTGGATTTCGGGGGCGACGGGGATGAGGCCGTTGGTGGCGATGTTAACGATGGGGAAAAGGCTGTCGGCGAGCGTGATGATTTCCGGGCGCAGTGTCGGCTCGCCGCCGGTGAGGACGGCGTGTCGGATGTGCGCCCGGCGGTAGTGGGTGAACAGTTCCCGCCATTCGTCCACCGTGAGATCGGCAGTCTGTTTGCCCCGGAAGAAGTAACAGTGAGGGCAGCGCAGGTTACAGCGGGACGTGACATCGAAGAACGCCGGCACAACGCTGCGCCGCTGGATCAAATCCAGGGCTTTGTGATAGAAGACTTTGAGCATTGCAGCGACTTCGAACATACTGGGGCTTTCCTGGTGTGTTTTCACCGCAGAGACGCAGAGATCGCGGAGAATTTAGCGTTATTCTGCGTCCTCTGCGTCTCCGCGGTGAATTTTTACAATGTGACGACGCGGTTTTCTTTACGCGCCTGTTCCGCAGCGAAGACCATCAAATGTGATTCGAGCGTCTCGTCGGGGCCGGAGAGGATGTGGGTTTGATCTTCGTCAAGAAGCGCCTGGCTGAAGTGATGCATCAGCCAGTAATCCCCGCCGCCATGCCCGCCCAGGGCCGAGCCGGTGTCCATGTCGGTGTCTATCGTCTTTGTGCTGTCGGTCATAAAGTCGTAGTGGTGGATGAGGCGTCCGTTGCCGGTCAGCTCGCCGCGCGTGCCGAAGAGGCGCGTCTCGCGGTCGCGCATCCGCGTGAAGGCCATCATCGTGAAGCTGGCCGTCCGCCCACCCGCGAACTGCATGGCGACGACCTGGTTATCCACCACGTCGTTGTTGCAGGCGTAGACGCAGCGCCCGTAGGGGCCGGTGCGCAACGCTTCCAGCACGTTCTCGTAGGTGACGTCCGGCGTCAGAACGCTGGTGGGCCAGCCCGTGCGCCCGTGTTCCAGCGCGGTCAGGTAGATGCGTTTGGCGGAGTAGGGGCAGGTTGCTTCCACGGCGCAGTCGAGGCAGCGGTCACTCGCCCCCTGCGGCTGTTCTGCCTGGCGGAAGTGCTTGAGCGTCCCAAAAGAGGAGAGCGATTCACAGCGGACGCCCATGATGTAGCTCAACCAGTCCATATCGTGGCACGATTTGGTGAGCAACATTGGCCCCGAGGCGGCCTCGTTGCCCCAGTTGCCGCGCACGAAGGAGTGCGCTTGATGCCAGAAGCCCACCGGCTCCAGGTGTTGGACGTTGACCAGATCGCCGATCGCGCCGGATTCGACAAGCGCCTTGAGTCGTTGGGTGTAGCGGGTATACCGCAGGACGTGGCATACGCCAAACAGGATGCCCGCCGCCTTCACCGTGTCCACGATGGCGCGACATTCTGCCGGGGTGGGGGCCATCGGCTTTTCCAGCAGGACGTGATAACCAAGCTTCGCAAAGGCGATGGCCGGCGCGGTGTGCATCTGATCCTGCGTGGCGATGATGACCGCATTGGCAAATTTAGGCTTCGCGGCGGCGTCCTGCCAATCGGTGAAGACGTTATCCGTTGGGATGGCGTGCGCGGCGACCAACCGCTCGCGGTACGGAGCGCGCGGCTCCGCTACGCCGACGACTTGCCCCCGGTCGGGGAATTCGCGGAAGTAGGAAGCGTATCCGCTGCCACGTCCGCCGGCGCCAATGATGAGAATTTTTGGATTTTGCATAGGGTATCCTCCGAAAATAACAGGATTTACGGAATGATAGGATCAACCATCCGGTTAATCCGTTGAATCCGTTGACCCATCTTTTCGTTACTCGGTCAAGCGGAAACTTTGGCCGATTTCTTCAAAAGTGGGAACGTAGTCGTCGGCCAGTGAAGTCGGCGCAAGCATCGTGACGACATACGCTGTGCTGCCGTCGAGGGCCAGGTATTGGACAATCGTTACTTGAACGGCGTCGCCGGTGACGCTCATTTGGCTCATTTCGTAGGTGAGTTTTTCCGCATCCAGGTTGGCTAACTCCACCCGCTCGTGCTCTACGGTTCCTTCGGTGGCCAAGGCTTCGATTTGTTTGAGATTGAGGGCTACGTAGGTTTCCAACGGCGCTTCGAATCCTATGTCCATTATCAAGACGTTGAGGTTCGCCAGAAAACCGGCTTCTAAAGCGTCCAGAGAGGTATCCATCCCATAGAATTTCAGCCCACTTGCCATCAGCGCGCGGAGGCTATCGCTGCTGAGGTATTTCCCGATGGCGGGGTTCTGTTCCCCGGCTATCTCCAGAGCTTCCTCAAAGGTTGCTGGATTCAACGTGATTTGCAACCACTCCGGCGGCAGCGCAAGCGCGAATCCCTCCTGGGGCAATTCGTACAGGACCCACTCATTTTCTAAGGTGGACGTGATGACCGCTGCGGCGGACGGCGTTGGCATTTTGGTAGGTTTGGGCGTGCGGGTGGCTTTGGGCGTGTTCGTCGGTTGGGGCGTGGGGGTGGGGAGCGGGGTTGGAGTAGGCGTGTTCGTCGGGATGGGGGTAGCGGTGGGGAGCGATGTGTTTGTTGGTATCGGTGTGTCGGTGGGCGCAGTGGTGGGGGTGGTTCCCAAACCTTGTATGGCGCTACAGCTCAGTGTGAGAAGAACGCTGAGGATCAATGCACAACGGGGGAGCAGAGGTTTTCCTGGATTCATAGCAACACTCCTTATTTCAGGCAAAGAATTTGCTCGGAGTATAACGCAACGGCAAGAATATGCAACAGGCTGCGTTGGTTGCGTGTTTTGATAACTGGCCTAGACTACGATCATTTCTTTTCAATGGAGGTGTTATTGGTGGACGTAATTATCAAGGAAGTGACCACGCTGCGCGAGCTGCGCGCATTTATCCGTTTCCCGAACCGGCTGTATCGCGGCAACCCCTATTGGGTGCCATCCCTGTTCATGGACGACTACCAGACTTTCCGCCGCGACAAGAACCCGGCCTTTGACTACTGCGAGGCGCGCTACTGGCTGGCCTATCGCGGGCGGGAGATTGTGGGGCGGATTGCCGGGATTTACAACGGTGAACACGTCGAAAAGTGGCAGCAACCTTACATGCGTTTTGGCTGGCCGGATTTTGTGGACGATCCCGACGTATCTGCCGCGTTGTTCCAACAAGTCGAATCCTGGGCGAAAGAAAAAGGCTTGACTGCCGTTCACGGCCCGTTGGGCTTCACCGATCTGGATCGGGAGGGGATGCTGGTGGAGGGGTTTGACGAAGTGGGAACCATGGCGACTTTCTACAACTACCCTTACTATCCGGCTCACCTGGAAAAACTGGGCTACGTCAAGGACGTGGATTGGATGGAGTATGAGATTGTTGTGCCACCCGAAATCAACCCGACGATTGCCCGGATCGCCGATGTGATGCTGCGGCGCTACAATTTGCGGTATCTGGAGGCTAAGAGCAAGAAGGATATTTTACCCTACGTGCATCAAGTGTTTGAGCTGCTCAACGAGGCCTACCAGCATCTGTATGGGGTGGTCCCCTTAACTGAGAGGCAAATTGACTATTACAAGGAAATGTACTTCGGCCTGATCTCCCCCGAATTTGTGCCGATTGTTTTGGACGAGCATGATCGGGTCGTCGCCTTTGGGATTACCATGCCCTCTTTGTCCAAGGCTCTGCAAAAATCCGATGGGCAACTCTTGCCGTTCGGATGGTTTCACCTTCTGCGCGCCATGCGCAAAATGGATCGCGCCGATCTCTATTTAATCGGCGTGCATCCCGAGTACCAGGGCAAGGGCGTGAATGCGATCATGATGAATGCTATCAACGAGGTATTTGTCCGCCGAGGCATTACCAGGGCGGAGTCCAACCCTGAGTTGGAGACCAACCAAAACGTCCAGGGCCAGTGGAAGTATTACGAGACCCGCCAGCATAAACGGCGACGGTGTTTTATCAAGCATTTATGAGAAGGAGTGTGTACGATGTCACCTTGTGGCACTGAATCATCCCCAGAACTACAATCCCCCCGACATCCGACCATGCGGGATACGCTGATGCTGGAAATTCCTGTGGATGTCAAAGCCGCGCCCGGCGGCGACCGGGTCGCCGTCCGCGTGCGCACCACCAACTGGAAAGAGGATCGCTATGAGCGCGTCTGCTGCATCCACGACCTGACGACCGGCGTAACGCACTTGCTTACCCGAACAGGCAACGTGCGCCAGATAGCGTGGTTGGATGACCACACCCTGGCGCTACTGCGGAACGAGCCGGGAGAGGACGATAAACCCCAGGTCTGGCTTTACGAGGGCCTGGTCGGGGACGGTTGGCCGATCACCGACCACAAGACCGGCGTGGATTGGTTCCACCCTTTTTCCGGGGGCCTGCTCTTCTTGGCCTCCGATCCCGAACGGGAGGAACGCAAGACGCGCGTCGCGCGTTTTGGCAAATATACTCATTGGGAACATGAAGAGAGTGCCAGCGCGCTTTACTATGTCGGTCTCGATGCGTGGCGCGACTATCAGAGCCGCTGTAAGGCCGCCACCGAGGACGAGGCCAAGAAGTTCGTGCTGCCGGTAGTCGAGTTGAGCCGCCTGTTGCCCGAACCGCTTTCCATCCAAAGAGTCGTCCCCGCGCCGACCGGCGACGCGCTCTACCTCAACTGCTGGCCGCGTGACGATCTGGTTTATTACCATCAGACGCGCACTTACGCGATCCGTCTCGACGCCCCGGCGGCGCTGGCCGAATACCTGCGGCATGAAGCAGAGAAGAAGGCCGCCAAACCGGCCCCGGAAGAAGACGACGCAGAGAAGGAAGCGGATTTCTCCTACCTGGGCGCGATCGTCCGCCTGGCCCTGCCCCGCGACGCCACGGTGAGCGCTGTTTCACCGGATGGTAGCAAACTGCTCTTAAGCTATCAGGCGCGCGACAACAAAATGTACACCCGTACCGACCTCTGGATGCTGGACGCGGCGGCGGCCTGGCAGGCGCCGGATGCGGACGACTGCCTGGCAGGGATGCACAACGTTTCCGCGCTCCTGGATCAGGAGGTGATGGACCTGTATTGGACGGCGGCCGGCATTGTCGGATCGTACGTGGAGAGCACGCGCATCCGGTTGGCCCACTTTGGCGAGGACGGGCAAGTGACGCCCCTGGATTTAGGGGATATCCACCTGGCCGGGCCAGGGTTCGACGTGTCCACGTCCGGGCGCGTGGGTCTGGTCGGAGCCAGTGCGCGGACTTTCCCCGAAGCCTATCTGCTGGACCTCGTGGGGGATGGCAAGGGGGCGCTGCGCAAACTGACCCATTTCGGCCAGACGGTGGCGCAGTGGGAACTGGGCACGGCGGAGACCATCCAATGGGAGAGCCGGGATGGCGCCCTCATTGAGGGTGTGTTGCGCAAGCCGTCCGGCTTCGATCCGGCGCGAAAATACCCTCTGGTGTTTATCGTCCACGGCGGCCCAGCCTGGTTTTCGGGGGAATATCTGCTTTCCGACGAGGATTTTGGCTACTATCCCAGCCTCCAATTTTTGCAGAGGGACATGCTGGTGCTTGAACCAAACTATCGCGGCTCCGTCGGACGTGGGCAGGCGTTCCTCGAACTGAATGTGGACAACCTGGGCGTCGGCGACCTGTGGGACATTGAAAGCGCCATTGACCATCTGGAGCGGTTGGGGTGGGTGGACACCGAGCGGGTCGGCTGCATGGGGTGGTCGCAAGGCGGCTACATCTCAGCCTTTGTGGGGCTGCACTCGGAACGTTTCAAGGCTGTCTCGGTGGGCGCGGGTATCGCGGATTGGTACACCTACCACATCAGCAACGATATTCCCTCGTTCACGACAGACTATCTCTCCGGCTCGCCATTCCGAGGCCGTGAACTGTACCTCAAGACGGCGCCCATCAGCAATCTGGCCAATGCCAAAACCCCCATGCTCATCCAACACGGCTCGGACGACCGGCGCGTCCCGTTCTCTAATGCTACGGAACTCTATCGCGGCTTGCAGGAGATGGGGGTGCCGGTGGAACTCTTCGTCTTTCCCGGCATGGGCCACCCCATTACCAAGCCGCGTGAAAACCACGCCGTTATGCACCAGAATCTGGCATGGTTCAGCCACTATCTGCTAGGGGAGGACCTCACATTGGAGTAGCCGGGTAGCCCGGTCGTGAGGTCGGCGGGTCAAACGCGGTCATCTCATCCGCAGAATGGCGGATAGGATGACCGCGACCTACCCCTTAAATCGCTTCAACATCTCCAACAACACTTGCGCTCCCCATTCAATCGTTTCCACCGGCGCGCGCTCGTCGGCGGCGTGCATGGTGCTGATCACACTGTCGGGGAGTTGCATAGGGATGAAGCCGTAGGATTGGATACCGAGCCGGGCGAAGTGCCGCGCGTCGGTGACGCCGAACACCAGGTACGGCACGGGGCTGCCCTCCGGGTCGGCGGCGCGGAGGATGTCGGCCAATACGTCGTAGCGCGCCCGGTCCGCCGACTGCGGGCCGGGTTCGTAGTTCGTCACCTCCAGGGCGACCTCGTCGCCGAGCAAGGCGCGCAATTCCCGCAGCATGTCTTCCGGGGCGAAGCCGGGCAGCAGCCGCCCATCGAGGTTCAGGGCGATCTCGCCGGGAATCACGTTGATCTTGTCCCCTCCATGCACCATCGTGGGGCAGGCTGTATTGTGCAGCGCCGCGCTGAGCTGCTCACCTTTCTCCCCTAGCAGGGACAGCACGCGGTCGGTCAGCGCGGGATTGAGCAGTTGCCGCAACACGACGTTCTGCGGGAAGGGCAGCGCGTCGCTGATCCCCGTGATCATCGCGCGAGCCACCGGCGTGATGTGAACGGGCAGCGTCCGGCGGTTGAGCGTGTGCAGCACCCGCGCCAGCTTCGCCATCGCCTGCCCGCGTTGCGGCACGGAGCCGTGCCCGGCGCGCCCGCGCAGCGTCAGCCGCACCGAGCAAATCTGCTTCTCGCCCAGCATGATGAAGTAGAGCTTCTTGCCCGCCATCTTGATAGAAACCCCGCCGCCTTCCCCGATGGCAAAACGCGCGCCCTCAAACTGCTCCGGGTGCCGCTCCACCAGGAATTTCGCACCGTACGCTCCCCCCGCTTCTTCATCGGCCAGCGCGGTGAAGATGATGTCGCCGGGCGGGACAACGCCCTCCGCTTTGGCGCGCAGCAGCGCGACGGTCATCATTGCCGCCGCGCCCTTGTCATCGAGCACGCCGCGCCCCCACAGCTCGCCGTCCGCGATCTCGGCAGCAAACGGCGGATGGCGCCACGTCTGCCCGGCGGTTGTGACCACGTCCAGGTGCGCCTGCCAGACGACGGGCGGCGCCTCCCCGCGCCCCGGCAGCCGCGCGATGAGGTTGGGCCGAGCTTCATCCAGCGCCAGCGTCGTGGTGGTGAAGCCGGCCCCTTTGAACACACCGTTTAAATACGTCACACACGCCGCCTCATTGCCGGGCGGATTGGTGGTATCAAAGCGCACCAACGCTTGCAGTAATTCAACGGGATTCGGGATTGGGGATTGGGACATGGGCTTATCCTTTGGGTGTATGTGTAATGAGAAAAGAGAAATGAGTAATGAGTGCCTGTACTCATTACTCATTTCTACTTACTGATTTCCTATTTCCTATTTCTTGACTTCTTCCAACGCCCACTCCAACGCAGCTTGCAGCATGGTTTGGGGCGGTTGGGCGATGTAATTCTCGGCGATCAAGTGTTCGATCATCGCGCGGGTCTGCGTGATGTCGCGGGAGGCTTTCTCGAAGGCTTGCTCGTACGTCAGTTCGACGCGCGCCAGCCCCTCTTTGACCGCCTGCACGGCCACGTCCGCCGCCTCGCGGGCAAAAACGTCGGCCTCGTCCATCGTGGCGATGATGTTGTCGGGCGAGATGCCGCGCGCTTCGGCGAAGGCCGCCAGCGAGCGCGCCGCCGCAATCGCCATGTCGTCGGAGATAGTCTTCGCGCGCACCAGCAACGCGCCCTTGAGGATGCCGGGGAAGCCGAGCGAGTTGTTGACCTGATTGGGGAAATCGCCGCGCCCGGTAGCGACGATGGCGGCCCCGGCGGCCTTGGCGGCGTAGGGGTAGATTTCCGGGACGGGGTTGGCGCACGCGAAGACGATGGACTTTGGCGCCATCAAGGCCACGGACGCCGGCTTGACCACGTCCGGGCCAGGGGTGGAGGCGGCGATGAGCACGTCCGCGCCGGTCATCCCCGCGTCGAAGTCGCTCACGCAGTCGGGATTGTCTGCTCGCAC
>JAKQHY010000102.1 GCA_029555965.1 Chloroflexota bacterium
TGCCCCTGGGCCACTCGCGCCGCTTGGTCATCGCTCGCGCCGCAGCGCATCCTGCGCGCGCCTCCGGTTGCGGACGCGCCGCCACCACGAACCGACGACCATCCAGAATTCTGACGTCGCAAACACGCTGACGGCCACCAACACGTTGTAGGCGCCCCCCAACCCAAACGGTATCCTGTAAACTACCGCAACCGTGCCCCAATCCCATCCGATCTCTATCATGGCGCACCGTCCGTTATACTGATCAAAGCACCTTGACAGCCAGGCGCGCCTCGATCTCGTCCTCCGGCAGCGCGCGGCAGGTGGGGCAAAGATAGTGGTCAAAATCGGCGACCACATCTCGTGCATACGCATCTGCATTGATGACGCCGAACACCTGCTCGCACACATCACAGCGCATTGGCAGCATGCCGGTCGCCGTTATGCGCGCGTTACGCGCGTTGTCCCACGCTTCCTGCTCCGTCCAGCCGTAACCGGTACGCCCATCACCCAGCCGCACAGATACCGTTTCCTGATTCGCGCTCTGCGTGAACACGGCGCCCATCGGCCCATCGGCCCGATAATTGCCAACCTCCTGTTTCACCCACTTCAATTGCAACATACCCGCACCCCCTGTCTACTGTTTACTGTCTACCGCAGCGTCGTATTGGTCGGTGTCAGCGCCGCCAGTTGCACCTGAGTGCCCGTATCCATATCCGCGTCAGATTCCGGTGTTGCAGGTGCGTGCTGGATGGCCGCTTGAAAATGCCGCGCCCATTGCCGCACAATGACACGCAATGCCGTGGATGTGGATAATCCCATACTGGCCCCGGATTGCTCAACCACTGCCCAATCCTGGGGATACATCGTCACATTTCTTGACTCAACTCGTCCACTCATTTCATCCTCCATTAACCTACAGGTTATCTTTTACTTACAATTGGTATTATAACACGCAATAGCACTAAATGTCAATAGAAAATCACCCATAGGTAAGGAGTCTGGTAATAAACTATTAACCGATGGCAACTTATAACGAGTTCAAAGAATGGATAGAACAGGAAATGCAAAAACGAGGCTGGAGACAAGCCGATCTTGCTCGCGCTGGGGAAATGGATCCAGTAACTCTGAACCGCATTTTGAATATGGAACGGAAAGCCGGCCCTGATTCATGTTCCGCAATTGCACGCGCGTTGGGGCTTCCCCCAGAAGATGTTTTCCGTCGCGCCGGGCTATTACCCAAGTTACCAGAAGAAAATAGCACGCTCCGTCGCATTAACTTGCGGCTACGCGAGCTATTAAACGACGAGCGCGGGCAAGTTGTTTTGCCTCAGATAGACGTGATCGTGGAAGCTCTTTACCGGCAAGCCTTTGGCGATAAAGGCACGAGGACACCAGAGGAAAAAGACAATGCCGAGGATGCGAAGGCCGTGCGTATACGGCGAGATGAGAAGGAATGAGATGAATTATTCTCACTGAGGAAAGACAAACCTGTAAAATCGTAGGGGAAGACTAAACACCCCTCAGTTAAAGCTGAGGGGGTTGGGGCTAAAGCACTTCAGCCTTCGGCGGCTGAAAGATTATTATGTGCTAAAGCATACGGTTTTAACCGATCCGCCTTCGGCGGGCTAGAGCTATGTTTGGAAAATGAAAATACTACT
>JAKQHY010000237.1 GCA_029555965.1 Chloroflexota bacterium
GCCATTGAGCTGCGCGGCGCGATTGCGTTGTTGCTCGGCGCGAACATCGGCTCGTGTGTGATGGGCTTGATCGCTTCCCTGCGCCTCTCGCGCTTGGCGCGCCGCGCCTCGATTGCGCAGATTTTGATCAATGTGGCCGGCGTGCTGCTCTTTTTGCCCTTCATCACCCCTTTTGCCCAACTGGTGAGTCACACCTCGACGGTGTTGCCACGCCAGATTGCGAATGCCCATACCATCTTTAACCTCGTCGTCAGCGCGTTGCTTCTCCCGTTCATCCACCAGATTGCGCGCGCCGCCGAATGGCTGATTCCAGATAAAGTGAAGGAAGACGTTCCCAGAGTCACGGCTTATATTGACGAACGGCAGTATCGCCTGCCGGCGGTCGCCTTGACTGAGGCCATGCGTGAACTGTATCGCATGGGCGAGATCACCGCCCGGATGCTGGAGCGCAGCCGGCGCGCCCTTCTTGAGGGGGATATGGAGTCTGTAGCGTGGGTGTTGCAACAGGAGAAGGACTTTGTGGATCCGCTGCGCAAGCTCCTGGAAGACTTCGTCAACCGACTGATGCAGGAAAACCTCAGCATTGCGCAGCAACGGCGCTGTTTTCAGATTAAGAGCCTGGTGATTGACATCGAACGGGTGGGCGATCTGACCGAGGACCTGGTCGAGGCCGCCCAGAAGAAGGTGGACCAGCAGATCGAGTTCAGTTCCTATGCCACAACCGACTTCGCCCGGCTGAGCGATCACGTCCAACACACCTATGAGTGCGCCCTCCAGGCCATGCGCGATCGGGATCACGTCCGGGGCCAGCAGGCCTGCGCGCTGGAAGACGAATTTGACCAGTTGTATATGGTCGCGCGCCAGGGACACATTGACCGCCTGCGGGACGAGATTTGCACCCCAGAGGCCGACGTGCTCTTTGTCGAAGCGTTGCGCAACCTGGAACGGATCAGCGATCACGCCGATAACCTGGGGGTCAGCGCCACACGCAACTGAGATTATCCCACAAGAATTGCCGGTTCGTATCATAAAACGTGAAACGTGAAACGTGAAAGCCTTACGTTTCACGTTTTACGTTTTACGGATAGACTACTTTTCCTCTTACCAGTGTTAGATGGACCATCCCCTTGGCATCCAGCGCCACCAGATTGGCCGCTTTGCCCACCTCGATGCTGCCCATTTCCGCGTCCCGCCCGATCACGCGCGCGGGATTGAGCGACGCCATCCGCACCGCGTCGGCCAGCGGGACGTTCAGCAAGTGATGAACGTTGCGCACGCACTGATCCAGTGTGGCCGTGCTGCCCGCAATCGCGCCGCGTGGATTGTGGGCCACGCCATCTTTTACCACGACTTCGTGCCCCGTCAGGCTATAGACGCCGTCTCCCAGGCCCGCCGCCGCCATCGCATCGCTGATGAGGACGACGCGCTCCGGCCCCAGGCAGCGCAGCAGCAGGGCCATCGCGCCGGGGTGGACGTGGATCGTGTCGGCGATCAGTTCGGCGGTGATGCCGTCGGACGTGAGTACAGCGCCAAATACCCCCGGCTCCCGGTGATGGAAGCCCCGCTGCGCGTTGAACGTGTGCGTGACGTGCGTGAAGTCGCCGCGCAGCGCCGCCGCCGCCAGCGCGTAGTCCGCTTCCGAGTGACCGAGCGCCGCCACGACGCCGCGTTCGCGCAGCCGCGCCGCCACGTCCGCCGCGCCGGGCAGCTCCGGGGCCAGTGTCATCTGGCGGACCCACCCGCGTCCCGCGTCGAGCAGCGCGTCCACCTCCGCCACGGCGGGCGCGCGGAGCCAGGCCGCGTTGAACGCGCCGCGTTTCTCCGGGTTGAGGTACGGCCCTTCGAGGTGCAGCCCCAGCGGTTCCGCGCCGGGGAAACCGCCCGCGTCGAACAAATCCGCGTAGGCGCGCACCACCGCCAACAGCGCGGCGTGATCCGCTGCCGCCACCGAGCACAGAAAGCCGGTCACACCGGTCGTGGCAACCCACGCCGAGTAGTCGCGCAGGTCGGCGGCGAGTGAGTCGGGATCGCCAAACGTGATCCCATGCCCGCCGTGCGTGTGGATGTCCACGAAGCCCGGCGCAACGATCAGACCGCCTAGATCGCGCCGCTCACCGACCGGGGGCGCATCCGCCGACTGGCCCACGTAGATGATGCGCCCATCCGCGAGGCCCACCGTCGTGGGCGTTATTTCTCCGACTCGTGGGAAGAGCTTGCCGTTCTCAAGCCATAAACGTGCCATCTGCATTTTCCTCCTGTAGAAGGTAGAATTCCTATGATAGCTTTGATCGCAATTTTTGCCTGGCGCTGGCCGGACCAAGAGAAGCTATCGCGTTGACTCCTTGCCTGCCTCTCTTATAATCTACCTCATTCCCTGTAAGGAGACGCCGTTATTCACTATGGATGTCATAACTGATACCTCATCAGCGGCATTGGCCGACGCTGTTGACGCTAACCTGATCGAGAAGTCGTTGAGCTTTGCCCGGTTCTTCGGCGGTGAAATTCACGGCCCGAATCCGCTCTGGTTTGTCACCGGTCGCCGTATGCCGAACAACAACGGTGTGGTCAGCGCCGTGTTCCCGGCGGATGAGGTGCGTTCCGGCATCAAGACGGTGTTCCGACCTTTTCGGGAGCAGGGAACGCCTTTGACGTGGTGGGTGGGGCCGCGCTCATCCCCGGATAACCTGGGGAAGTATTTGCAGCACTACGGAATGACGCACAACCGCGACATGATCGGGATGGCCGCGCCCCTGGAAATCTTGTCCGCGCCGGAATCTCCGGTGTTCTCTCTGGAATTAGTCGAGGATATGCCGACGCTGAAGCTGTGGTATGACCTGGTCGTGCAATGTTTCCCGATGACGTACAGCCAACACTACCTGGAAACGCTGGGCGCGATCAGCCTGCGGCCCGGGGCGGAGTGGTTGCACTACGTGGGGCGCGTCAACGGCGAAGTGCTCACCGCCAGTTCGCTTTTCTTGGGCGGCGGGGCGGCCGGATTGTACAATCTCGGCACGCTCCCGCAGGCGCGCAGCCAGGGCTATGGCGCGTTGACCACTCTCCAGACATTCGCGCGGGCGCGGGAGATGGGCTACCAGATTGGGACGTTGCAAACCACTTATCCCAACGCCCTACGGATGTATCATCGGATGGGATTTGAGGTCTATTGCAAGATCGGCATTTATGTTTATTCTCCGTTAAATTGAAGCTGTCATTTTGCGTGATATAATAGAAATGTTGTGTGTTGAACCACATCTGTCTTGTTGTTTTTACCATTTTTAAGGGATTCGGGGTATTATGAAAAAGCAATTCAACCGGCGTGAATTTCTCAAACTAAGCGGCGCAGCGTTCTTAGGCTGGGCTGCGTCGGGTGTCGTCCCCGCCCTGGCGGACGTTTCCATCCCCCAGGAATTGGCGCCGGCGCCTAAACCGTGGGGGCGTGTGATCAGTTGGGGCGCGCAGGCCGTGCGCGAATCGCCGTCGGCTAAGTCCGAACTGGTGAAATGGCTTTCGCATGACACGGTCATTCCCCTGGTGGCGATGACGGTCGGGGAAGCGCCCTGGGCGAATAATCCCACCTGGTACTTGACTGAGGAAGGCTATGTCCACAGTGGCTACATCCAGCCGGTGGAGCAAACATTGCAGACCGCCTTCCCCACCGTAGTGAATGCCCCCGGTTTTTGGGTTGAAGTCTGCGTCCCCTATGCCGAAGCGCGCTGGAAGCCGGGCGGCGCTTACGTGGCCCGCAAGCTATATTACGAAACGGTTTATCGCGTCGTCGCTGCCGTGCAGGATGAAGCGGGGGAGTGGTGGTATCAACTCCAGGAGGGCATCACCTGGTCGCCCGGCCCTTACGTGCTGGCGAAGACGGTGCGTCACATTGCCCCGTTGGACGTGGCGCCGCTTTCGCCGGGGCGCACCGACAAGTGGATTGAAATCAAATTGAAGGACCAAATCCTGACGTGTTACGAGGACACGACCCCGGTGTTCAGCACACCGCTGGCCTCTGGGGTGTGGGATACGCCGACGCCGCGCGGTGAATTCAAAGTGCTTTATAAGCGGCACACGCAGCGAATGATTGGAGATGATTACGATCTGTCCGGCGTGCCCTTCCCGACGTATTTCACCTCCTCCGGCGTCGCTATCCACGGCACGTACTGGCACAACGATTTCTGCCGCCCACACAGCCACGGCTGTTTGAACGTCCCCAGTCAAGCCGCGCGCTGGGTGTTCCGCTGGACAGACCCCGTCGTGCCCTACTCCGAGCACACGTTGGTGACGGGCGCAGCTTCTGGCACCCGAGTAGTAGTGAGCTACTAAATGCGTGAACCAGAGGTTGCATTTTGCGGTAATCACTATATATTGGTATTAATAATGGGATAGGCCCTAGCGGTCGCTCCTTAATTTTCTCAACCCACATGGGTCTAGTTTGGACATGAAAGGAAGATAATATGAGTGCTTTTGTGCGACTGCAACACCTCGTTGAAATGCCTCAACTTCAACAGTTTACTTTCTGGGAACTTTTCGGTAAACCGCAGTCAAAAACAAAAGCACATTTCCCTGATTTTTCTCTGGCAACGCAATACGCGCGCCGCCGCTTGACAGAATTATCCCCGCAGTTGACTTATCATTCCCTCTGGCACACCTGGAACGATGTTTTGCCGTCCGTGGAGCGGTTGATGGCTCTGGAGCAAGTGTCAGGCACTGACGCCCTGTTGTTGCGCACGGCGGCGATTTATCACGACATTGGCTTTGTGGTGCAGGCGGCTAACCATGAGGCGCTAAGTGCGCAAATTGCCGCGGATGTCCTGCCCCGTTTTGGCTATGCTCCCGGTCAGGTGGAGCGGATACGCGGGATGATCCTGGCGACCCGCTTGCCACAATCGCCTGAGAGCTTGCTGGAACAGATCCTTGCTGACGCCGATTTGGATGTATTGGGACGAGATGATTTCTGGCCGCGCAATCAAGCTCTGCGCGCCGAATGTGAAATGGCCGGCAAAACGACTACCGATGCGGAGTGGTGCGCCTGCCAGTTGAAATTTATGCAATCGCACCACTATTTTACCCCATCAGCGCAAGCCCTGCGCGACGCGCAAAAGCAACAAAACATCACCCTCCTGCGTCAACATTTGACCATGTGCGGGGTGTGTTGAGGCGTTCTGGCATTATGAAAAGACGGGCAGCTTTATAGCTGCCCGTCTTTTTCTGTGCGTGGATTATGCTTCTGTGGTGTTGGGCGGGTCTTGAAAAACATCTTTCGCCAGACTGAGCACACCGGCGACAAAGCTCACCAACGGATTGAGCGCGCCGGCCGCGCCATCGCCGGTGATGATGGTCGTGCGCTGTTCCTTCGGGTCGGGCATATTCTCCGCAATCGCCGGCAATTGAGCGATGAGCTGCGCTATGACATGCGTTTCTGAGAGGTCGTTTTCGATGTCGCGCTCAATCTGTTGTAGGATGAGGTCGCGGGCACTCTGAGCGTGACGATACTGATGGCGCAACTGTTCTACGGCTACTTCCGCTTCGGCGATGCCATAGGTCACCAGCGCTTCAGTCTCGTTCAAGTTCTTCTGTTCCTGCAACTTTTCGATGATGGCGGCAATGCGTTGCTTCTCCAGTTCAAGCTCTTGAAGCGTCAACTCCAGTTGCGCGGCATTGCGGGCTTTCTCGGTGATGTTGTGCTCGGCAATCGTGTGCCGCTCGGCTTCCTGCTCGACACGGTGACGTCGCACTTTTTCCTCTTGTTCCCGGTCATAGTGCTCCCGTTCCTGGGCCGCCCGGCGCTGCGCCAGCCGCCCGGCGACGTTCAATTCCTCCGTCTCGCGGCTCTCGCGGTTTGCCAACTCGCGCCCGGTGATTTCCTGGCGGCTCTCCAGTTCCGCCAGCCGCGCCACCTTCTCCCGCTCAGCGCGGAACGGCGCTTGTAGATTCTCCCACAGCCGCGTGGAACTGATGACGGCCTCTTTGATTTGTACGGTGACAATTTTAAGGCCCAACCCGGATGCGCCGTCGGTGCGGTCGCCCTCGGCGACCACGCGCAGGCGGTGGGTCAGCTCTTCGATGATGGGCTGTTTGTCGCTCAGGACTTCGTTGATGCTCAACGTCGCTACCTTGTCCTTGATCGCGGCTTCCGCCTGTTCGCGGAGCTGTACGCTTACGATGCGCATCGGATCCGTGGGATCGGAAAAATCCAGTTTGCGGTAGGCCATGGCGATGTCGTCAATGATCCACTGGACGTAGGCCTGCACCAGGATGCCCTGTCGCTCTCGGCAGATGCAGTTCGCATTGATCAGGAGTGTTTGCATCGCCGCGGGGATGATGATGAAGGCGTCAGTGTAGGGATTATAGCTAAAAGAGATACCCAGGCCAATGGTAACCGGTTCTTTGTGGCCGCGCCGTGTGTGAACGACATAGACATTCGGCGGCACGACGACCGTGCGCCACGGGCCAAACCCGGTGATATGATAGTCCACTGCGTGGCTGCCGGAGTACAGGGAGGACTTTTCGGCTTCCTCGCGTTGCCGAGGGGCGCCGGGGGGCGCCGGGGCAGCGGCCTTGCGGCGCAGTTCATGATCCACGGCCTGTTGCTGCTGAAGCACTTGTTCCAGGTAGACGTTTTTCTTCTGATCGCTCATGTGACCCTCCTGTTTAACCCTTTGAAACGAACTCTGTGTTGCACATTGTACGGCAGCGGCGGTTTTTCGTCAATGAAGAAAGCGCGTTCGTTTCTCAGTGTTTTCAGCGCTCGCCGCGGTGCAAAAAGACGGTCATGTTGTATGCATTTGAACTGTGTTTCAGATTCATGAGATTGTCATTGAATCTTAACTTTAAAAAAACAATAGAGGATTACCATAAAAGGTAGTTAGATTCATTACCAAATGGGGGTGGATTATGTTGAGGCGAATCTTACTTACCGGCGCGGTTGTTATGCTCTTGACGGGCGTTTTGCTTGGCGGATGGTATCTACTCAGCGCCCCGGCAGAGGTGCAGGCGGCAACGCCGCCGCCCACTTGCCAGGCGGTTGATCAGGACATTGCGATGAATGTCACCTGGAGTCAGGCGTGTTACCGAGTGATTACCAACACCGTTTCCGTGCTGGCCGGCGCCAAGCTCACTATCTCACCGGGCACAATTGTGTACTTTGACGCCGGCTCGCGCCTGCGGGTGGCGCAGGATGGCGGGCTAAGCGCCGTGGGTACGGTCAATGCTCCTATCCTCTTTACCTCTTCGGCGCCTTCGCCTACCGAAGCGCCTTGTGATTGGGAAGGTATTCTGATCGAATCCGATGCGGGGCCGGGCGTGCACATCGAGTATGCCGTTGTGGAATACGCTTGCGGCGGCGTCAATTGCGGCGGGCGACGTGGGTTGACCCTGGCGCATAACGTTTTTCGTTACAATGGCAATCCCGATCCCGTCAACCGGGGCGGCGCGATCATCGGCGATACGGATGATTCCCTCATTGAAGAGAACCTCATCCATGATTGCGAGTATGGCATATTGCTGAACGAATCCGGTTATAACACGGTGCGCGACAATCAAATCCATACGATTACTGAAGCCGGGATCGCTTTGCTGGCCGGCGGCATTGGCGGCGGCAGCAATAACCTTATCGAGCTTAACGCTATCTATGACTGCGGCGCGGATGGGATACGCCTGGAAGATGGCAGCTCCAATCAAGTGCTGAGCAATACCCTTTACAGCACGATGATTGCCAGCAGTCATTGGGGTGGGGCGGTATCCCTGTTTCGGCAGAGCGGCGCGCAATTGCGCGGCAACCATGTCTATCACAATGGCGGCGGCAGCGGGTACCAGGCGTCGGTCTATGTGAGCGCCACGCCTGATTTTGCCAATAACCAAATCTCCGCTAACGTTCTTTACAATCAGGAGAACGATACTATCGAATATGCCGCAGATAATGGCAATGCCGGTCTGATCGCGCAGAACAACGCGCTCTGTGCGCTCGCGGCCTTTGAATTGCGTGACGATGATGGCTCCCACCTGTTTACGACCGATGCCCGTTACAACCGTTGGGGGTTCCCAGAGGCCAATGCCCCCACCAACGGCGTCAACTTCACGGGCTTGCCGCAGGTGACTCCCTGGATCACCCTCTCCATCCCGGCCAGCGATGCGCATGGGATCGTCACTGTGACCCTGCGTGGGCAGGAGGGCGCGAGCTTCTTCACCGTGCCGCGCACGCCGACCGCGCTGCCGGTGGATTCTCCTATCCCCAACGCCCGCCGGGTCACGCTCACGTCGAATTGGGGACATTTTGAACCGTCGGCGGTGTTGCTCAATGACCAGGGCCTGGGAACGGCGCGCCTGGTTCCCTCCACCACTGTCCCCGCCCCCGCGCAGATTATTCTGACAGCGACGGATTTCTGCAATGGCGCGGTGAACGCCACGCTGGCGTTGCCGGACCTGGCAATCACCAAAACGGCCTTGAGTCCCCAGGCTCCGGTGGGGGGGCTGATAACCTATCGGATTGACTACGCCAATGAAGGCAACGCGGCGGCGACCGGCATCGTCATCCGCGACACGCTGCCGGTGGGGATGCAGTGGGTGGCGGACACCGCCGTTCCCCCCTGGACGCGGGCGCAAACCTCCCCAGAGGTGGTGTGGACGTTGCCGACTTTGGCGGCGGGCGCGCGCGGCAGCTTCCTGGTGACGACGACCGTGACCACAGACGACGCTTGCGGTTTGCAGTTGACCAACCTGGTGGTCGTCACCGGAACCACATTGGAGGCGCGCTTGGATAATAACGCGGACAGCGCGGAGCCGGTGACGATTCTGTACCCTGATGTTGCCATTCGCAAAACGACTACCGCGAGCACGGTCACTCCTGGCGGCGAGATTGCGTATACCCTCACTTACTCCAACGCCGGCGCGGCGTCGGCTGTGGGGATTCGCATAACGGATACGCTTCCTGCCAACACCACCTTTGTGCGCGATACATGCGGCGGTGTGCGCACGCAACCGGGACCTGGCATCGTCGTCTGGACTTTGCCCGACCTTGCTCCCCATACTCAGCGTACATGCGAAGTGGTTGTCCGGACCGAAACGGCGGTGTGCGCTCAGACGGTCCTGGCTTCCAACGTGGTTGACATTGGCACCACGACGCCGGAATGTAACCTCGTCAACAACCACGCCGACACTGGCGGGTTCCCGATCACGGTGGTGTGGGCGGACGTAGCGATCACGAAGACGGTGGCGAGCGGGACGGTGCTGCCGGGCGGCGCGGTGGTCTACACGTTGCTCTACGCGAATCAGGGGACGACGCCGGCGGCGAACGTGCGGCTGACGGACACGTTGCCGGCGAACACCACGTTGCTGGCGAACACCTGCGGGGCGCCCAACGGGGGCAGCGGCGTGGTGAGTTGGGCGGTGAGCGACCTCGCGCCGGGGGCGAGCCGCACCTGCCAGTTGACGGTGCAGACGACGGCGGACGTGTGCGCGCAGAGCGCCCTGGGAGCAAACGCGGTGGTCATCGGCACGAGTACGCCGGAGTGCGGGAACACAGCCAACAATCGGGATGACACCGGAGAATTCCCGATCACGGTAGTGTGGGCGGACGTGGCGATCACGAAGACGGTGGCGAGCGGGACGGTGCTGCCGGGCGGGACGGTAGTGTACACGTTGCTCTACGCGAATCAGGGGACGGCGCCGGCGGCGAACGTGCGGTTGACGGACACATTGCCGGCGAACACCACGTTGCTGGCGAACACCTGCGGGGCGCCCAACGGAAGCAGCGGCGTGGTGAGTTGGGCGGTGAGCGACCTCGCGCCAGGG
>JAKQHY010000129.1 GCA_029555965.1 Chloroflexota bacterium
GCGCGTCCGGTCGCTGCCGCCGTCCCCACCACCCCCTGGCCCATCGGCAGTTTATGCCCCAGCGCGAGCATCTGCCGCCCGGCTTCGCCATACCCCACGACTAACACCATAACATCCTGCGTCGGGTCATAGCGGAAAATCTGGGCATGATAATAGCTGAACCGCTCCTTCACCAGGGTGACCACTCGGCGCAACAGTTCTTCCAATTCGGGCGCGGACGCGATGTCCTGCGCAATCTCGATACTGGTCTGCACCTGCCGCTCCCGGCGCGCCAACAATTCGCGGATTTGCACCTCGGAATCTCGAAGCGCCTGCTCGGCGCGCTTACGCCGTGTGATATCGCGCACCGTGGCCTGCAACACGCGCTCGCCGCGCAACTCAAAGGCCGAGAGCAACACTTCCGCCGGGAAATCCACGCCGTCCTGCCGCCGGTGAACCCACTCGAAGCGGGCATAACCCTGCGCATACGCGAGGTTGATATACGCCAGGGCTGCCGTCTCGGAGTCTGCCCCATTCGGCTGCGTCGGCGGCGAAAGTTCCGCCGGTTTTTTGGTGATAAACACCGCTTTCGTGGCGCACTTAAACAATTCCAGCGTGCGTTGATTACAGTCAAAGAACCCCGCGGGGCGCAACAACATCAAAGCATCATTGGAGCCTTCGTAAATAGCCCGGAAACGTTCCTCAGCTTCCCGTCTGACTTCTTCCGCCAGCCGCCGTTCGGTGACATCCTCCAGAATACCCTCTAAGTACGGCGGTTCATTTTGAAGCTGAACAGACCATGCGCTCAGCATCACCCAAATGATGCGCCCGGCGGCATGATTGAAACCTATCTCATATTGGACGATAGGGCCTTGCGCAACCTGCGCCAGTAACTGCGCCCAATCCCCCGGATTGGCTGACAATCCCGCCATCCCCACCTGATTCACATCCGCCAAGGATGGATACCCGACAATCTTGAAAAACGCGGGGTTAGCATCCAACAGGGTTCCTTCAAAAGTGGCCTGAAAGATACCCGCCGGCAAACGATCCATCATTTGATGCAAGCGATTCTCGGAAGCATACAGACGCTCCACGGTAAAGTGGGAAATAAGCTCCTGGACTTTGAAGAAGGTGCGCCAGGTCTGTTTTGCGGTGGCTATATCCTGGAGCAGCGGGGAGAGAAGTTCGTCCAATGCCATGACCGCGTATTGCATACCGCCAATGTCCCGCCCATGCGCGGTGCGTTCCTGAGCCATCGTACGAATAAATCCCAACAATCCCGAATCATCATCGCTTTCCAGCCATTCCATCACGCCGCCCAATATCCGGCGCGCAATACCCATCCGGGCTTGCGGCGGCAATGCAGCGTAATCAGAATGTTTCTGCAATCTTTGCTCGTATTCGAGCAACAAAGCGTCGAATTGAACACGGAACGCGGCTGCCAATTCCTTCACGTCACTGGCCTCCCTCTATAGGAGCTGCGCCCTCCGACGCCGCTCCGTTTTCGTGATCATCCACCGTCTGGTCGGCGGCGCTCCCCGACAATTGCTCCGCGCTCCCCAGCCGCACAAAGGTAGGACGGCCCAACACATTGCCCACCTCGCGCAGCAAGGTGCTCAAGACGGTTTCCGGGTCGCTGGAGCTGCGCACGCGGGCCGTTACCTCGCGCAAAACCCGCTCGCGGGCCGCCCGGCGCTGGGTGTCCTGATACAAGCGCGCGCGGTCTATTGTGGCGTTCAATTGTTCGGTCAACGCATTTAACAACGTCGTTTCCTGCGCCGTCCACGCCCCGCCATCGGAGGGTTTGCGTCCCTCCACGACTCCAATGATCTGGCCGCCCACCCGGATGGGAATAGCCAGGCGGGTTCCCTCACTTTCATCCACCATCGGCATAGCGGCAGATACAGCCTTAACCATCTCCGGCAACCATACATCCGCCGCCGGGAAAACACCTTGCGAGGTACTGCGATAGGCCAGGTCCGGTCGCGCAGCCAGCAATTTCTGCCAGGCCTCCGATTCCAATTCGCCGCGCAACCGGCGCTCTGCTTCTGCGCTTTCTTGCGTTTGCCGGAACAGGGTCGCATTGCTGATCGCCACCGCAACCTGATCCGCGAGCGACTGTAAGATAGCCACGTCTTCGGTTTTGAAGGCTTCTGACACGCGGCTCTGCACGTCCAGGGCGCCAATGAGGCGCGTCTGCAACCGCAACGGGAATACCACCTGGGAGCGAGTTTCCGGCAGGTCAGGGTTATCGAACTGGACAGCGTTCACGCCCACATCGCGGAACACGCGATACTCCCCTTGTGCGAGCACTTGCGCCACACGTTCCGGCGCATTCAACCGCACGCGATAGCCGCGCGCCCGCTGCTGCCGCCCGCCCTCACTCGATACGGCGCGCAACTCAAGCCACTCGCGCTCAATATCTACCAGAAACAGTCCCACATGGTAAAAATCAAACTCCTCCGCAATTGAAGTCACTACATGGTCCAAGAGTATTTCAATATCCAGAACCGCGGCCGCCTCACGCGCCACCCGCGAGGTAGTTTCCAGATAGCGCGCGCGCCGTTCCAGGCTCTCCGTGCGTTCCAGCACCTGCTGCTCCAGGGTTTGCACCAACGTCTGCGCCCGGGTGGTCATCGTAGACAACGCCCGGCTGAGGTCGCCGATTTCGTCCCGGCGAGACAGAGGTTTCACGGCCCCCCATTCGCCTTGAATCACCCGCTCGGCGTTGCGCGCCATCATCTGAAGGGGGCGCGTCAGCCAGAAGCCCAGGACCACCGCCAGTCCCACACTGCCCACACCCGTCACCAGAGCCACGGTCAGGAAGCGTTGGCGGGTAAGCCGGGCCACTGAGGAGAGTTCGTCACGCAATTGTTGGGTCGGCTGGGTGAATTCGTCCATGTAGGTCGTTGCCACAGCGATCAAGGGTGTATCTTCAATCGGCAACAGCACGGCGTACTTAGCGCGCACAGTGCCATCCAATTCAATCCAATCATAGTACCCCTCAGAGCTAGCCCCACCCAGGGCGCCCGAAAAGACGGCCCAAAATTCCGGCAACTTGTCCGCCAAAAGGGATAAATCCTCCCCTGCCCTCTGAGGGTTGACATGAAGGCGAGTATATCCCTGGTTGTCAATCAGGCCGGTATAACCAGTTTTGCCCACGGGCTGCACCGCGATACTGGCTAATTCCGTATTGCGCTGTAAGGCATCCATATCAAAAGGGTCTACCTCCGGGTGCCGCCCCAGGTACGCCTGTACCTGCTGTTTGATGGTCAGTGCCTCATCGTAAATGACGGATTTGCCAATCTCTTCCAGCGCCGCCGCGCCACTGGCGACTGCCAGAGTCTCCATAAAGCGGGTCGTCCAAAAGGAGGCTATCAGGAGTGGCAGCATCCCGACCAACGCAATGATCACGATCAAACGCACGCGAATGCTCATAGCCCCTCGCCTTCCTGGATAGCTTTCGAAGTTGGCGCCGCCGCACTGACGCGCTGCGCGACCATTTCTGGGGTAGCCAGACGCACGACCAATTCCTCAAGGTTGAGGACGCGCCGCATTTCTGCGGCGGCCACCTGTAACACGCCGGTCAATTCGACCGGCTCGCGCAGGCGCCCGGTGGTTTCCGCAATGGTGCGCTCGCGCGCTGCATTCAGTTGCGTTTCTTCATACAGGCGCGCCCTTTCCAAAGCCTGCGCCAGTTGACCAGAAATAGCCTCCAACAAGGCGATCTGATCCGGCGCCCACTGCGACGTGCCTTCCGGGAGGTCGGCGCTCAGCACGGCAATCGTCTGATCGCGCACCCGAATCGGCACGGTCAAGGATGGCGTTATGCCTTCCTCAGTTTTTTCAATAACCGTCTGTTCGAGCTGAACGGCGCGCCGCATCTCCGGCGCCCACACATCCTCTATCGGTCGCAGAAGTGCGCCTTCTTTGACAAAACCGAGAACCGATTGGCTACGCAAAAATGCCAACCAGGCTTCCCGGCTCGCATCGCCATACGCCCGGCGCTCGGCCTCTAACGCCTGCTGGGTCTGTCCGAAAAGGTGCGCGGTGTGAATCGCCATAGCGACTTGATCGGCCAGGGTTTGCAAGACTTCCACATCCTCGTCACTGAATGCCTCCGCGAGCACACTCTGCACATCCAACACACCGATGACCGCATCATGCACGCGCAGCGGTAGGGCCATTTCCGAACGGGTTTGCGGTAAATCAGGATTATTGAAAAAATGGCGATCCGCGCCGACATCCAGCGCAATCTGCGACTGGCCCAGTTCGGCAACATAGCCCACGAGACCCTGCTCGCCAACGCGCAAGCGGTGGCCGCGCGCCAACATACGCTGCCCGCCCTCACTCGAGGCCGCGCGTAACACAGCCCATTCTCCTGGAGAATCCAACAAAAAGATGCCAGCGTGGTAGAAGTCGAATTTCTCGCTGATCAGGCGCACAACCCGCGACAACAATTGTTCCACGTCCAACTCCGAGGCCGCGTCGCGGGCAACCGCTGCGGTCGCCTCCAAATAGCGCGCCCGACGATCCAACTCTTGCGCGCGTTCACCCGCGCGCACAAACGCCTCGCGCAGGTTCGCCGTCATCTGGTTGAAAGCGTGCGCCAACTCCCCCAACTCGTTCTGGCTGGACTCTGGCACGACGCGCTCAAAATCACCGGAAGCCACAGCGATAGCAGCTTTCGTCATTATCTCTACCGGATGCATAATGCGTGACATCTGCCAGGCGAAGCCCCAGCCCCCTATGACCAGAGTGGCGACCGTTAGCAGCAGATTGAACGCCAAACGCAGCAAGGGTTCGCGAATCAATGCCGTGCGGTCGAAGACAATATCTGCAATGCCGATGATCTGACCAGAATAATCCGTCAACGGCGTGCTCAACACGGTATAGCTGCGACCAGCAACACGCTGATGCCACAGGACCGGCATACCGCCCAGCACGCGCTGATAACGCTCTTCGTCTGCAAAGAAAGGGTTTTCCAGCGTACTATCCTGCAAAATCAAATCCTGAGTTGGGCGCATCACACTAACTGACTGATCTTCAAAGCGCGCAATTTCTGCAATCTCCCGTCGCAAGATAATCTGCCAATCACCACCAGTTCGGGACTGGATATCGGCCAACCATTTCGCGCCCATATCCAGACCAAATTCGACGGAGCCAATAGGATAGCCCCGATAAAACATCGGCACTACCCCGCGGAGTCCCAAACCGGTGCGCCCAATTTCCAAGCCGCTCACCGGACGCCGATTGGTATTGGCCGCCACCACCGTATGACGAAAACTTGAGAGGTCGTCGCCATATTGTGTAGGTTGATTCACTCGCAGAAAGGAAGTCGCCGGCGCCAGGTGAAATTGGAATTGGGACACGTCGAAAGCGGTATGGAGGTTCACATAGGAGACCTGTAACAATTCCAGCAGTTGTTGACGGTCGCGCGCGGCAAACAATTCCTGAACCCGTGGGTTGTAGGCCACTTCGGTCGCCAAAGCCAAAACCACCGTCCGGCGCGATTCCAAACTATCCTGCATCCCGCGTTCAAAGCGCTCCAGCGCCTGGCGCTCCTGGTCAGACAGGGTACGCAAGCTGGTGAAGATATCAATCAGCGTCAACAGCAACAGCAGCACGCCCAACCACGTCAGGATGCTTCTCAGCAATTTTCGCGTAATGGTCATCATCGCTTCCTCCGGCCTCGGCCCGGTGATTGCCCGCGCCGCACGTTAGCCGCGACCACGCTGCGCCCCGGCAGCCTCTTCATCACTAAGCGCGGCATCCGCCGCCACCATACGGATCAGGACCCGCTGCAATCCTAGCGCCTGCTGGATTTCCGTTACTGCCGTTTTGAGAACATTTTCCATATCCAATTCCTCGCGCACGCGCCCGGCGATTTGACCGAGCAGGCGCTCGCGGGCGGCCGCCCGCTGCGTTTCATCAATCAAGCGTTGGTTCTCCGCCGCCAACAGCAATTGTTCCGAGAGCGATTCGATCAAAGCGACATCCTCATTGCCCCATCCCGGCTTGTCGAAGGGCTGTTCAAACCCCAAGACTCCAACAATCTGGTCCCCCTGTGCCACGGGGATAACCAACCGGTCTTTTTGCACCACGGCCTGCTGGTATTGCAACACAGGCTGCGCCTCCGGCACCAGCGACTCCGTGAGGGGTGTCAAACCGGTCGGGCCATATTCATAACCGCGCACCGGCCGCGTCTGAATGTATTGTCCCCAAGCCTCGCCCTGATAGCGGCGTTGCGCTGCGTACAGGCGATCCAACGTTGATTGGACCTCGGCAAAGAGGCGCGCATTCTGCACGGCCACCGCCACCTGATCGGCCATATTCTGCAAGAGCGCAATGTAGGTGCTGTCAAAGGCAGACTCTACCACGCTCTGCACCGTCATGGCGCCAATGACCACCGTTCCATAACGCAGCGGCAACGCCAGTTCCGAACGAGTATCTGGCAGGTAAGGATTCTCCAAACGTCCCACACCGTCGCCTTCTGTCTGACGCACACCGACTTCGCCATTAGCGACACATTGCCCAATCATCGAGTCTCCACCAACCGCCAAACGCCAGCCCTCCGCCATCATCTGCCGTCCGGCGTCTCCGGTTCCGGCGCTCAAAAGAGCATATTCCCGCGCCTCATCCACCAAGAACAAACCCACATAATACAGGTCAAAGCGATCCCGCACCAAATTCACCACTTGCGGCAGCAACTGCGTGAGGTTGAGCAGTGAGGTGGTCGCGCGCGACACTTCAGCCACCGTCTCCAACCCTCGCGTGCGTTCCTCCACGCGCTGTTCCAAACTACTAATGAGTTCGCGCAGTTGCCGGGTCATTTGATTAAAGGCCAGCGCCAATTGCCCCAATTCATCGGTGCGGCTGCTCTGGACGTTCAAGTGATAGTCGCCGGCGGCAACTCGCGTGGTGGTCATAACCAATTCCTCTAAAGGCTGTGAAAGGGTGCGCGCAAAGATCAATGCCCCGCCGCCGGCCAACGCAATCGCCACAACAGCCACGGCAATATTGATGAGTCCGGTAGCCTGCGCACCGCGCAGCACCTCTGCCTGATCCATTTCAGCGATGAGCGCCACCTGCAACGCCGGCAGCCACCGGTAGACGCCAAACGCCATAGCCCCACTATAGTTCTGGTAGACGGCCATACCGCTTTGTTGTATAGACACGACATGATCGATCCCCTCGCTATGAACATAGGTGTTGGGGGTAGCATGTAGCGCCTGGGTTAAGAGTAGATAACGGGGCGTCACCAAGTAGGTTTCGCCAAATTCGCCCAGAATATCCCGGCGCGCCAGGATATCATTTAACTGGGTCAAGTTTGCCCGACCCACCAACACGCCCACCAGATTATCCAGTTGATCAAAAGCCGGCCGGGCGACAAATACAGCCAGGCGGCCCTGGGTTACGTCATAGTAGGGAGGCTGCACATAAAAACCCTCTTGCCCATACGCGAAATAACGCTCATGGCCAAGGAACTTACGTTCTTGCACGCGGTCAGTGGAAACGACTACCTCTCCATCCAAATTAAGGACAAATACCTCATCGAAACGTTGTGTGCGCGCCACCATTTTCTGGAAATTCCCCCGCAGGTAGTCCTGGGCATATTGGGGATTCAACAAGGCGCTCTGGGAGGTCGCCGCCGCCACGCTGTCCAATTCATACGTCGAAGTCAACAGCGTATCCAGGTCCATCTGCAAGCCATACAACCATGACTCAATGGCGAGGGTTTGCAGATCGGCCACTGAGGTTAGCCGATCAAACGCTTGCTGGCGCGCGTAACGAAAATTAACCCACACGGAGACACTCGAAGTCACCGACACGGCAAAGAGCGTGATAAACGTAAATGCCATCAATAATTGTGTGCGAAGGGTAACTTTGCGTTTTTTAGACATGCTCATCGTCGTTTTCCCAAATAGCCTGGATGGTGCAGCCCCCCGACGCGATAGACGCCGCTGGGGACAGTCCTCGAATGGCTCAAACTCATTGCGTATAAATAAAGTGATTCGTATACAGCGATTCCAACGTCACTGAAGAAGTCAACCAACCTTGAGAACGCAGGGCTTCCTGTGTGCTATGCCAGACATTGTCTGCCATCATCCCGGGCAAGGTATCCCCGACATCTATGTACGGGATGGTGGCCGCCCAGGAAGCCTGCTGCAAGGCGGTATCCAATGTGGCATCATGCGCCAGGGTCAGTTGAACCGCTTCTTCAGGATGCTCAACGGCATAGCGATAGCCTCGTAACGTTGCCCGCACCATCGCTTCTACCAATGCCGGTTGTTCGGCAATCAAAGCCGCGCGCGTCACCAGTACGTTCGGATACGCCAGGGCGCCGTAGTCGCTCATGTAGATCAGATTGACGTCCTGACCGGTTTGCCGGACCGCGACCGCTTCGCGGGTAGCCCAGGCGTAGGCCAGCGCGTCCACCTCGCCGGACAGCAAGGCGTCAATCCCCCCAGCGGTTGGCGTCAAAGTCACTTGTTGCCCACTCAACGCAGTGCGCGTCAACACCACACTCAGCAGGATGTCCGCCTCGGTATGCAAGTCCGCCGACTGCACCCCAATCTGCGTGCGCGGCAAATAGATAGGGCGAGTCAACCGGGCCGCAGCCAGGGACATGATCGCCTGGGGATTGCGCCGCATAATGGCAGCGACCGCCATCAAGGGTTGGCGCTGACTGCGCGCCTGCACCAGCCGGATACCCGAACTTACGGCAAAATCCGTCGTTCCTTCAGCAACGCCGGCCAAAGGGGCGTCCTCCCGCACCAGCAACGAAACATCCAGTCCCTCCGCTGCATAGTATCCCTGCGTCTGCGCCGCATAAAACCCACTCCATAGCACCGAATGAGCCGCATCCAACTGCACCACAACTTTTTGACGCGGCGGCGGGGGCGTGGTGCATGACAGCAAGCTCACCACCAACAACAGCAACACTGTATTCCTAAACATCGCGCGCCTCTTCGCGCAGCGTCCCTGCGCCGGAGCCGACCGTATCCACGGCAGTCCACTGAACAAAGGCGCGTGAGGCGCTGAGCACGGACCGCATTTCTTGCACCGCCACCTGCATCAACTCTTCCCAGTTCAACGTGCGGCGCATTTCGTCCGTGATTTCCCGCGTCAATTGCTCACGCACCGCGCGGCGCTGAGTCTCCTGGTAAAGCCGCGCGCGCTCCAATGTTTGTCCCAACTGATCGGACAGGGTTTCCAAGAGAGCGGTCTCTTCATTGGACCAAAAGGCGCCAGCCTCTGCTTTTTCAAAACGCAGCACGCCGATCACTTCGTTGCCAGAACGAATGGGAATCGCCAGCACGCTGCCGGTCTCGGTGGCGCGTAGGGCATACTGACCCGTGCGCTGGGCCTGACGCATCTCGCTATCCCAGGCGTCGGATACTGGGGTCAACGCGGCGTCGCCCCCGGTTTCCTGCGGTGCGCAGCGATACCCCAGTCCCACACGCGCGCGCGTCAACTCGGCCCAGGCCTCGCGCGCCCGCGCACCGTAGGCGCGCCGTTCTGCCGCCAACGCCTCCTGCGCTTCCGCGAACAAGCGCGCATTGTCAATTGCCATCGCAACCAAGTCGGCCACGGTCTGCAACACAGTGACGGTATCCGCATCAAAGACATCCACCTGGGCGCTTTGCACACTCAACGCCCCCAACACCTGGCCGCGAGAAATCAACGGCAGAGCCGCCTCCGATTGGGTGTCCGGTAATTCGGAGGCTGCCAGCCAAACAAAGTCGGATTCGGTATGGGAAGCAACCCGCGCCGCCGCGTTGACGATACACCAGCCGATCATGCCCTCCCCCAATCGGATACGGTAGTTGCGCGCCAACATTGCCCGCCCGCCAGCGCCAGTGCCTGCCTGGAGGACCGCCCACTCTCCAACCGCATCCACCAAGAAAAGGCCGACATAATACAGGTCAAAGCGCTCCCGAATCAAATCTGTCACCTGGCGCAGGAGTTGTTCAGAGTCCAGTATCGAGGCCACCGCCCGGCCCACCTCCGCCGACGCCGCCAAGTAGCCGGAATGGCGCTCCAGATCGTGGGTGCGGGCGGCCACGCGCTGTTCCAACGCAGCCATGGTTTCGCGCATTTGCGCCGTCATCTGGTTGAAGGTGTGCGCGAGTTCTCCCAGCTCATCCTCTGCCTCCACTGACGCCACGCCATACAAGTCGCCATGCACGATGGCGCGCGCGGCATCGGTCAAGGTCACTACCGGTTTCAAGCTCTGGCGGATGGTAAAGAAAGTCAATACGGATACTATCACGCTGGCCGAGACGACAATGAGCAACGTCAGGCCCCCTAACCGCCGTAACGGCGAGTGCAGGGTAGTCGTAGTCTGTCGGGTCACAACCCCCCAACCGTTAGGCAGCAGCGTCAAATGACTCACCCATGCCACGGATTGTTCGTCAGTGAATTCAAAGACGCCGGCAACATGGTTGCGCAATGCGACAATGGGGGCGGTGCCGCTAAGATCGCGCAATGCAGCGGTATACGTCGGGTCAGAGTGAACAACCACCAGATTCTGATCGTCTACCACGTAGGCCTGCGCCACCCGCGACAGATCAGGCAGGCGCAACGATTCCGCCAGAACGGAAAGATCCATTGCGAACATAGCCACGCCAATGACCTGTCCGGCGGGTTCCCGGATGGGTACGGCCACCGCCAGAGCCGGCTGCCCGCTCACGCGGTAAAATACCTGCGAGGTGGCCGGCGCCCCCTCGCGCGCCGCAATGAACCACTGCCGATCGCCAAACATTTGAGCCGCTTGCCCATCACTGCGCGCGATGGTATATCCCTGGATGTCCAGTGTACAAATCAGATCCATGGCCGGATAAATCTCTTGTAAAGATTCCAGCAGAGGACGCTGTTTTTGCGCGTCCATCGCCACGATTTGAGGCTGTGTCGCCAACTGTTGCAGGAACTTCACATGATCGTCCAGCCACAGGGTTATGTTGGCCGACAGAGTGCGATTATTGGCAGCCAATTCGGCTGCCGCGCTTTGAAGTATCGCGGCGCGAGCCTGCAAGTTGACAAAAACCAATCCCGCACACAACATCGGCACCGCCGATGCCAGGATCAGCGTTGTCAGGCGGATTTGCAGCGGACCGCGCTGTAAGCGGCGCTCCGAGATCATTTGTTGAAGGGCCACATAGGCATACAAGAAAGCAAACAAAGCGTTGCTCAAGGCGATAGAAAGCATCGGGGCAATAGGGGCCAGCAATAAGAACCATAACGCAGAGATCGTCAACTGCCCTCCCAACAGAAATTGCGCCAAACGGCGGCGCGGCGGAGCAAGGGTTTTCTCAACAAACACCAAGTACACCTGTATCACCAGGGTCAAAAAGACAATCCCATAACCATATACGGGGCGGAAGTAGGGGTACAATACGCCACGCAAGTAAGCTGCGCTATCCACGTACCCGCCTTGATAGATTTGTGGGTCCAGTCCGGTATACCACAAACCCAGATTCCCAACCCAATCCAGCAATGTCAGAACCATCGGTAGACCGACCAAGGCGTAGAGCAGTCGCCAGAGCCAACGCCATCGGCCCCGTAACCAATCCGGCCGCAATAACACCACGGTCAACAATGCCATGCCGACTTTGATACTTTCCGTGGTCAGTGACAGTAACAGGGTCGCTACGCCAGCCTGACTCACTCCGGTGGCTTGCACCAGCAGCCCATATCCTAGACTGTTCAACGCAAACAGGAGCAACAAACCGCTCAGATGCCGATTGTCCGTGTGCCACGGGTTGAACAACAGCACGTAAAGCGCCATGATCAGTTCCAGCAAGGCTAAAAACCACCCAATGCCTTGCAATATATCATTCGCCAGCCCCAGACTCACCAGGTCACCTCCGCCTCGGTCTCTCCAGCTTCCGACGCGCCGCCCAAGCGCACCTCGACACTGGCAAAATTCATCGTGTCAAAGATTTCCCGCACAGTGGTGCGCAGGACGGTATCAATATCCAGGGACTCCCGCATCCGGGCGGCCAGGTTTGCCACTAGCCGGTCGCGCATGGCCCGCTGCTGTGTTTCCAAATACAATTGCGCGCGCTCCAGTGTTTGCCCTAACTGATCGGTGAGTGTCCCCAACAGAGTCATCTCTTCATCGGTCCAGGCTACCTCTGCCCCGGTGCGTTCAAAACGCAACACGCCCACTACCTGCCCACTCGTACGCAAGGGCATGGTCAGGGATGCCGAGGCATCAGACAGTGTCGCCAGGGGGATGTTTGTCTGATAAACCTGCCGCATTTGTGCGTCCCAACCTCCCTGAGCGGCTATGAGGGACGGCGCTTCGCCGCCCGCATCCCGCACATAGGCATAGTTCCATAGCTTGTTCGTCCGCATCAACGTCATCCACATTTCCCGTGTGTGCTGACCATAAGCGCGCCGCTCGGCCTCCAGGGCTTCCTGAGCCTCGGCGAACAGGCGGGCATTGTCTATGGAGGCCGCGACCAAGTCGGTCATTGTTTGCAACACGCTGATGGTGTCTTCGTCAAAAGCATTCGAGACAGTGCTCTGCACACTCAACGCGCCCAAGACCTGACCACGCGAACGTAGCGGCAACGCCGCCTCAGAACGGGTGTTGGGCAACTCAGGATTGGTCAAGCGCACCGCATCCGCTTCCGCTTTAGAGGCGATGCGCGCCTGGTTGTGCGCAATACTCCAACCGACCATCCCCTCGCCAATCCGAATACGGTGCCCGCGTGCTAACATCGCCTGGCCGGCCTCGCCGGTACCGGCGCGCAACACGGCAGAATCTCCACTGATCAAAAATAGACCCACGTAATACAGATCAAAACGTTCCAGAATCAAACCGACCACATCCCGGATGAGTTGCTCAATATTCAAGATTGAGGAAACCGCACGACCCACTTCAGAGGAAGCTTCCAGGTAACGCGAGCGCCGCTGCAAATCGTGCGTGCGCTCGGCCACCCGCTGTTCCAGTCCGCGGAAGGCTCCACGCAGTTGTTCGGTCATGCTATTGAAAGCCAGTCCCAAGCGCCCAATTTCATCCTGGCGCGCCACACGCACCACCCGCGTCAAATTGCCCGCGGCCACCTCCGAGGCGGTGTTGGTCAATTCCAATAGGGGCTGCACAATGCTGCGGGTAATAAGCAGGGTCAACCCCACACTCAAGAGCAAAGCAAAGAAAGCAATCCCACCGTTCAACAGGATGGTGATATACAATTCACGAAAAGCCTCGCTTTGCGCTTGCTGCACGCTTAACACCGCCGCGATGCGTGGCAACCAATGATAAACTTCTACGAGAGGCACCCCCATCTCATTCACATAGAACCCTGAACCGCTTCTTTCCCAGTCAATGGCCTCCGCTATCCCTGGCGTCCGGGCCACCAGGCCAAACGTGCCTCCGCGTGAGTCACTGAGAATTAAATAATCAGACCCAACCAGGTAAATTACGCCCGTTTCACCAAGGCCGGCGCGATCAGTCATAATCTCATTCAAAACATCAAACCCGACTCTGCCCGCCAAGACGCCAACAGAGGGAACCGGCGCCCCAGAAGGAGTGTGCAAAACGTCGGTAGAAAAAATAGGCATAGAAACCCAAATAAAGGGCTGCGACCCTAACGCCCAATTGACGCTAAATCCCTGACGACCATCCGTAAAGAAACGTTCGCTCGCATAATTGCGCCTTCGTTGTTGTGTGTTGTCGGAGGCCACCACTTCCCCCTGCACATTCAAAATTAACAATTCCTGGAACACCGAGGATTGCCGACGTGCGGTTGCCAGGTACGTTTCCAGGCTACTTGTCAACACAACGGGAATGGTAACCGGTTCAGTCGCGGCCACATCAACGTAACGCGGCAAAATATACTGCGAAAACTCGTTGACATTATTATTAGTCAGGACAAGGTTTAGCTCAGTCTCCAGCCTGTCTACCCAAACATCAATTTGCGATTCCCGCAGGTTGGCCGTCAATTCCAGCCGGTCCAACACATGCCGCTGAACACTGCGCCATCCCAACCACACAGAGACCGCGCTAACGGACAACACAGTCAACAGCACACTCACGAGAGACACCAGCAACAACCGGGCCCGGATTGAGAGGCCGCCAACCCAATGCCCGCCCGCCCAGAGCAGGGCGACCAGATAGACGACTCCGCCGCCGAACAGCGCGGCGCTGAGTACCGGCGGCTGGGTAGACATAGCAAGGCGAGGAAGAGGCGCCCATACTTCCAGCAGGCCGATGATGCCCGCCGCTCCCAGGCCGCTACCCAGCCAGACTTCCCAACGCCCGGAGCGGCAGAGCGCGCCGCCGAGCAACAACAGAGCCACAGTAAACCAGGTATAACCGGTAGTCCCCTGGAAAAAAGCCGTGGCCCCGCCATACACCAACACGTAGGCTGCCAGCAATCCATAAGCGACACGCACAGGCGCCGCGAAAGTAAAGCGCCGCACCCACCCCAAGAGGAGCAGCGCCGCCAATGCAAGCGGCAACAGCGCCAGGTTTTGCCAGAGCCGTTGTTGAAAATAATGGCCAAGGCTACCGCCGGCTACCAGCAAGGCGACACCCATATTGCCCCACACCAACCACGTCCAGAGCCGCTGTTGGACGTGCGCCGTCAGAAACACCGGCCCTCCATGCGGGACAGCGGGTTGGGGGTCTCCAACTGCTATGGACTTTGGTTCTAATTCCCTCATACGCAACCTCTACTGCTCCGAGGTTCCCTCCGACAAGACCTCACCCAAACGCACCTCCACCCGCGAGAAATTGAGGGCATCACCAATTTCACGAATGGTCGTTTGCAATACCGTATCAATATCCATCGAAGCGCGCATCCGAGCGCTGACTTCACTAATGATCTGATCGCGCGCGGCGCTACGCCGGGTGTCCTCAAACAGACGGGCGCGATCTAACGCGGCGGCCACCTGTTCGGCCAACGCATCCAGCAAAGCACGCTCCTCGGCCAACAACGGGTGTGCCGGATCGTTACGCACGCCCAACATCCCCACCACCTGCCCCTGCTGCACTTTCATCGGCACAAGGTAAGTCGCAGCATCAGGCTGGGGATGTGCGTGTAACACCTGCACGCGCTGTTCCTCGAAGATATACCCCATCTTTCCCTGCCGGCGCGCACGCAACATGGCCCAACCTTCCCGCGCTTGTTCTTGCTGAAGTAACTCCATCACCCGCAAGCGGTCTTCCATCTCCTCGGCCACTTCATCGGAGTGCTCGGTGGTCATTTCGGCCATTAATTCCAGATCGGCCTTTTCGCGCTCCAGGCGGGCCACCTGCTCGCGCAACATAGCCAATTCGGCCTGCAAGGACATTTCCCCGACGGGAGGTTTTACATCAGCCATTGTTTATGCCTTAAATAAATTTCAGCCGCAGCTGCGGCATCAAACGTTGTAGGTTCTTCAAGGATTTGCCCTGCCAGGGGACCAGGGACGAACCCAGTACCACCAGTTCGCTTTTCCCTAGCTCGCGCACATCAATCACAAACTTGAAGAGGACATTAATTCCAGAACTGTTCAGGAAACGTAAATTCTGGACATCCAATGTAATGGTAGCGGGCGCTAAATCCTTGACCTGATCCAATAAGGCCACAATGGGAGCATACTCTTCCGTCCCCCGCAAGCGCATCAGCCCATCACATGTAATTGTGGCGCTGGCTTCGTCATACACCACACTATAATCTTGATCCTTGATCTCCATAACCATTGTTCCTCCAAGCTCCCTTTCTTAGAATTGCAGCCGCACCATGGTGGTGACAACAGTAGCTTCGCCCGATTTGCACTCAAAAGTTTTAAATCGCCAGGACAGTGTCGCGCCATAGTCGCCAATCATTGTCAATAACCCTAATTGCGAACCGCCGCCATCCCCCAGAGCATTCTTCTCAATCTGTTCCAGATACAATTCCGCCGGGTCTTCCTCTAACAACCGCTGCACCCGCTGTTGAAACTCGTCTACTTGCTGAGGATCCATCGCGTTGCTGGTGTAGAACCGGAATTCATCCGAGAAGAGATATAACCCCAGGCTAACCGGATAATCAGCCGGTTCATAACTGAACTTCATGACGTTTTCTAACAATTCATTGGCGATGTAGTTAACGGCACCTTTGAATTCCAGGCGCTGTTCCTCCGTCGGCCCCCCCCCTGTCGGCAAAAAAGTGGCCCAATATTCCGACAGGAAATCCGCCGAAAGGCCATTGTTCCGCCACCGTTGTTGCAACGGCATGGAGGTCGGTGAAAAGTGAATCACCAAGTACTCATATTCATCACAAGGTTCTAGAAATTCTCCAAAAGTTTTCTCCATCTTCTCATCTCCCAATTGCCAGAATTGACTCAACTCAAACTTCATTTTTGCCTCATCACCAGCAAAGTCAAATCATCATAGACTACATGCTGCCCGATGAAAGCTTGTACGTCCGCGACAACGGCATCTTTGATCGCTTCTGCCGGCTGTGCCCAATTCTGGCTGAGGGTCCGGCACAACCGGTCCAGCCCATAGAATTCCCCGGCCAGATTTTCGGCTTCTACTACCCCATCTGAATACAACACAATACCATCGCCGGCCGCCAATTCCACTTGCGTCTCGGTCACAAAGTCGGCGATATTGTCAACCACGCCGACCGGAAATCCTAAGTCAAGGGTATCCATCAACTCCACAGAACCATTCTTGCGCACGACAATGAGCTGCTCATGCTGCCCACTCAGACAAACACGCCCTTTGCGGTAATCCAGTAGCGCCAGGGACAGACTGCGTTCCACATTCATCCGACGGATGTTATCATGCAGCGTGCGGTTCAACACAGCCATGAAACGTTTGATATCGGTCTCGCCGCCGACCAACAAAGTGCGCACGGCGGTTTGCAACATCAGCATCACCACGCCGCTTTCCAATCCATGACCGGTCACATCGCCTATCCCAATTTTGAGCTGCCCGTCATATTGCAATACATCGTAATAATCGCCGCCCACCTCTTCCGCAGGAGCCATGTAACCAGCGATATCCAATTCCTCGATGCGCTTTAATTCTTCCGGTTTCGGCAGTAACATTTGTTGCAACCGGCGAGACACATCCAACTCGGCCACCATGCGCACATTCTCGGCCTTGAGTTGTTCATTGAGGTAAGCAACATTCAGGGCGTTCGCAATATTGCCGGCCAAGCCTTCCAGCAAATCCAGTTCCAGGTCAGAAAAAGGGGTGATGTCGGTCCGGTGAATATCCATTGCGCCAAAGACCTTGGCGCCCACCATCAACGGAATCGCCAATTCGACGCGCGTGAAGGCCAAGCGCGAGTAGGTGAACTCAATCGGGCGGCCACGCTCGTCCGGCTTTTTCTCCCAGGAGGTTGCGATGCACTTCTGTTTTTGCCGGATGGCTACTGCGACCACTTTGGGGGTCAACAGTCCCACTGAGGCTTGCGCGGACTTCACCGTGGCCGCGCCATCTCCCACCGCGTCCACCAATTCCACCGACTCAGTAGCCCAGTTCACCGTGAATAAACCTACATGCGAATATCCGAATGTTTCGTGGATCCGTTGAACAGCTTCCTGGATGATAGTTTCCGACGTCTCCGCCGCCGTTGCCATCCGGCCAATCTTGATCCCGGTATGGCCGCGCTCAATCTGCTGATGCAGTTGCTGTTCCAAATTGCGAAAAGTGCGCACCAACAGCCAACACAACACAATCAGAACTTGAAGGAAGAGCGCCGTCCAAACGGCCTGCGCCGCGCCAGTCGGAGTCAGCCCTATCCGCACCAAGAAAGCGATAGCCGTGACTTCCCCCCACACCCAGCCGGCCAGAGGATCGCATAGGGTAGCCGCCGCCAAAATGGGCAACACATAAAACAAATAAACCGGCCCAGCAAAAAACACTTCGGACGGCAGGGGCACAGCGATGAATAGCAAAAACGCCACAATCAACAAGTTGGCAGCCAACGTCAATCGCTCGCGCTGGAACAGATAATGGAGACCGATGCTCGCCCCCACCCATAGGCTCCCCAATACGATCAACGGCACTATGTCTGAGATGGCGCCGATCACAATAGAGAACAGCCCCAAAGGGAGTGGCACTTTCAACCACACGAACAAGGCCGCCGTCGCCTGGTCCCTGTCAGTTTCCCAGAGTTGCATGATCTGCCACAGTTTATGGCGTAACACGGATATGCTCACATCTCACCTCCATCCACAGTCGCATCTGGCGACGGCGTTGCTTGCTCATCCACCAAGTAGACAAACACTTCACGGCCCAGGGTACGGCCAATCTCCAACACTGCCGTGCGCAGCACCGATTCGACATCCACCGCGCTGCGAATGTGCTCCGTAATCTCGCGCAACAGTTGCTCCCGCGCCGCCGAGCGCTGCGAGTCCCGATAGAAACGGGCGCTCTCCAACGCAACCTCCAACCGACCCCGCACTGTTTCTAGCAGCGCCAGTTCTTCCGACGTCCAGAGTGTTCCATCCGGCTTCCGCGCATCCACCACCCCGATGATTTGATCACGAACGCGCAGCGGCAGCGCCACGGCTTCTGGGGTGACCTCTGCCAGGGTGGTTTCGCCGCGCGTCAACGCTACGGTCATTTCTGGCGACCAGAAGTCCTCAGCCTGACTCAAAATCCGGCTATGATAACGGTATCCCCCCCCCGCCAGCGCGCGCGACAGCTCAGCCCACGCCCGCCGACTATATTCCCCTTGCGCCCGCAGCACAGCGTCGTAACGCTCCTGGGATTCTTTGTACAGTTGATTGTTGTGCCACATTAAGGCTAACTGATCGGCGAGAATTTGCAAGATGGGCACATTGTCTTCCGTGAAAGCATCGGTGAGCACCGCATGAATATCTAACACCCCAATCACGCGCCCCTGAAACCTCATCGGTAAGGCTACCTCCGCATGCGTATCCGGTAAATCCACCCGCGCTGGCAGCCAGGTATCTTCGTCGCCAGGGACCGCTATGTGCGGCGCAGCCGTGAGCACGGCCTGCCCCACAACACCGGCCCGAGCCACCCGCAGTCGGTAGCCGTGACTGAGCAAACGTTGCCCGCCCAGACTGGAAGCCGCGCGCAAAACAATCCATTCGCGGGTCTCATCCAACAAGAAGATGCCGGTATGATAAAAGCCCAACTGCGCGCTAAGGAGATTGACGCCATCGGACAAAAGTTTCTGCGGGTCAAGGATAGTCATAATAATACTGGAAATATTCGCCGCTTTCTGCATCATCCCTAAGCGCCCGGCCAGATGTTGAATCTGTCCATCCAACGCCTCATGCGCCCGCTGCCACGCCCCACGGGTTTGCTCCAAGGTCTGAATCAGCCGCCCCAACTCATCGGAACGCGAGCGGGTATGCTTGTCAACCTCAATCGGCCTCGCGAATTCGCCATGCTCCCACAGCGTCACTTGCGGCGTCAACATGCGGAGCGGCCGCACAAGGCGCTCCCCACTCCAATAGCCTAGGGCCACCACCCCACAGCTTCCCAACAATAGCCAGCCCAACATCCCCCATTCGAACCGCAACATCGGGGACATCACGGCGCGGTAGGGTCGGATGGAAAAAACCAGCCACTGATAGGTGGTTGCCGCCGGGGGAGTGAACCGCTGAAAAGCCAGGAAATCTGCCCCAGCCCGCAGAACGTCAGTTTGCGTGGTGGCTTCTGGTTGGAAAATGGAATCCAGCATCAGTGGATAATCCTGAAGCAGCGTTAAACCGGTGCGCAAATCGCGTCCCCAACACTTCGTCGCATCCGTCGAATGGTAAAGATAATAACCGTCCGCATCCGTCAACACCAACGTTTCCCCGGCCTCGGCTTGCGCCCCCAACGTCGCCAGAAAGTGATCGGCATAGACACTGACAACCACGATCCCAGATACACGGCCATTGAACCAGACCGGGGTGGCATAGCGGATCACCGGCTTGAATGGTTGCGCAATCTCACCACGAACCCGGTGCAATTCCAGAGGGGAGACCCACACAGCCGCCTCCGGCAATCCGATGGTCTGCACAAAATCATCCTGGGCGGCCCAATTTTGAAATTGTTCAGGCGGCGCGATAGAAACCTGCGTCCCATCCGAATCTACCCGCGCCACCTCCAAACCCTGAACATCCACAAAACTTATCTGATGATAAATGCCTTTGGCCTGAGAGAAGGCCAGCAAGTCTCGCGCCAGTACTTGTCGCGCAACTTCATGGGCGGCTTCATCCGCCGTCGCACTCAAGGTCAGCAGGTCTTGAATGGCGCGCAATTGACCGAGGAACAACACATCTCCACGCACGCCGGAAAGAAATTCGTGGGTGCTCAACATCAGTGACGCAGCACGGGCCTGCTGGAGACGTTCCGTGTTCGCCAGCATCATGTTGCGCGTCATATAGACACTGTAGGCGCTGCCGCCCACCAAGGCCGGCACCGAGACCAGCAACAGCACCAGCAAGAGCCGATTACGAAGACTTTGCGCAAAGAAATGATACATCCGGTTCACGCTTCACTCTCACTATTCGCCAATGGTTGCGCCTGGCCTAATAATTCATCGGCTGCGCCGAGCCGAATGACCACATCCTCCAGGCCGAACGCCTCTGCCAATTCCCGCACAGCCGCCTGCAACACCGACTCGATCTCCAACGATTCGCGGATGCGCGCCGAGACGGTCCCGACCAGGCGCTCTTGCAAAGCCAAACGTCGGCTCTCCTCGTACAGGCGCGCGCTTTCTAAGGCCTGGCTCAACCGATTGGTCAAGGTTTCCACCAACGCGATCTGCTGCGCATCCCACCCCCCCGTTCTTTCAGCACGGCGGAAGCGTACCACCCCCAAGACCTGCTCATCCCGCGACTTCACCGGAACCAACAACGTGGCGGCATCCTCTTGAACAATCTGTCCTTCCTGTTTGGCTTGCAACATCCCCGGCGACCACGCAGCGGAGGCCGGCCCCAGTCCCGTCGCCATACTCACGTACCCATGACCTTGTGATTGCAGCAACTCCTCCCAGTCCTGGCGTGTCACTTCCCCATAAACGCGCTGCAACGCATCATCGGCTGGCTGCATCTCCGTAAGCCAAAAAGCGCCCCCCAAACCCACCGCCATCAGGTCGGCCACACCTCGCAGAATTTCGATGTCTGCCTGTGTGAATATCACCCCTTGCCCGCCTTGAACATCCAGCACTCCTACCAACTGCCCCCCGACGCTCAAAGGTAACGCGATTTCCGTGCGCGTGTCTGGCAAATCAACTGGGGATAGATAGGAGGTATCCCTCGCCACAGCCAAGTTGATGTATGGTTCACGGGTCGCCGCCACCCTTCCCACAATGCTATCGTAGCCTACCGGTTCCCGTTGAGGGCGCGCCAACATCGGCAAGTCACTTGCGTTGCTCGCGGCGCGCAGCGCCATAGTCTCCCCGCCCTCCTCCAAGAGGAAAACACCTACATGGTAGCAGTTGAAACGATCACTGATCAGGTTTGTTATCGCCATCAACCGCGCATCCAAATCCTGGATCGAAGCTATCGCACGCCCTACCTCCAACACGGTTTGCAGCCACAGCGTTTCACGCGCCTTGCCCTGCGCGCACTCGGCAACCTGGCGCTCCAGAGTCGCGGTCGTCTCGGTCAGATGAGACACCAGGGCGTTGATCCCTTCTTGTAAGCGGCCAATCTCGTCCTTGGCGCACGGCCGGGCAAGCCGCGCGACGGAATCCCCCCCCGGCGACTGCCGGACCACCTCATCCAGCGCGCGCAAACGCGCCAGCACCAACGCATTGAACAGGTAGAGCAGTACCAGGGATGTCAATAGGATGACCAACAACCCTGCCGCCCCGCCATACATCACAAGGCTGCGCCCTTCGGGCTGCGCCAACCATGCCGCCAGGCGCTGCCCTTGCAACAGTCCCGGCTGCCGCCCAAGCCAGGCGCCATACGCCACACCGATCCCGCTCAGAATGACACATTCGGTTAGGACAATGGCAATCCCTATCTTCACAATCAGGCTGTTTTGGCGTTTTTTCATAGGCTCATCCCATACGAATCATCCAAGGCGCACTTCCACTTCGGCCAATTGCAACGCCTCGCGCAATTCATCCACCGCCGCGCGCAACACGGCGTCCAATTCCAGAGAACGGCGAATCGTCGAAGAAACTTCATCCACCATCCGCTCCCGCGCCGCCCGGCTTTGAGTAGCCTCAATCAAGCGCGCATTTTCCAACACCTGCCCCAACTGCTGCGCGACGGCCTGCACCAGGGTCAATTGCTCCGGCGACCACGACCACTTCCCTTCGGGATCCTCAAATCCCAACACCCCCAGCACCTGCCCACGCACCATAATCGGAGCCACCAGACCAGTGCGCGATTCATCCGCTTCGGCGCTGGCCAAACGGGTCACAACCGCACCCTCGGCGACCGCGCGGACCATTTCCGGTCGCCAGAATTCCGCTGTGCCGAGCACCTGCTCCTGGTCATACACAAACGTAGTCTGACTCAATTGACGTTCCGCCTGCAAATGTTCCTGCCAGCCCTGCCGCAAGTAGCTGCGGTGTGTGGCCTCTACTTCATCGCGCGCCACGCGCATATTCTCCAACAGGCGTGTGCGCTCCAAGGCCTGCGCAATCTGATTCGCTACCGGATGCAGAATAGGCAGGTCTTGCTCGGTGAACGCTCCCGCCTGCGTACTGCTTAAACCCAAGGCGCCAATCAAATGCCCGCCAGACTCCAAGGGCAACAACAAGCGTGAAGCAATCCCGCCAGACACCAACCGGTCGTCGCCGCTAAAAGTGTGCTTGCCGCGCATGTCGGGCTCCAACCAAAAACGATGGTTCATCAACACCCACCCCAACGCCGCGCCCTCTAATGACATCCGCACACCCCGCGACACATCTGACGTCAGGCGCGACACCTCGGAAAACAACGTAAACTCGGTCTCGCCTTCGGTGTAAATAGCAACTGCCAGTTCATCCACCAGGGCCAACTGCCGCAGCGGCGCAAGGATTCCCGGCAGCCGCTGCGCTAATTCTGCGCGATCTTCACAGTCCCCCACCAACGTGGCAATCTCCCGCAGAGCCTCCTGACGTTGGGCGCGGGTTTGAGCTTCCTGCAACAAATTGAGGTTTTGCAAGACGGTGGCCGCCTGGCTCGCCAACGTGAGCAGCCGCCGCAGACGGGCCGCGTCCAACGTGACCGGCGTTTGCAGTATCGGGTTGAAGTAGCCCACCCACTGCCCGCCGGCAATCAACGGCACGTAGACGGCGCTGCGCGCCTGGAAAACGTCGCGGAACTGCGCCCGCAACTCGGCATCCACACGCGCATCATTGGCGACTTCGGCAAAAATCACCGGCGCGTCCGCCCGCAACTGGCGCGCCAACCGCGATCCGCGCAAATCCACGCGCACGCCGACGCCGAGACGCGGCGCGGCGCCGTGTTCTTCACGGGCATCCCACACCGCAACGGTTTCAGCAAACTCCGGCACATCCTCCCCCCGCCAGGGACGATTGAACAAATACAGTCCTACCCACACCACGCCGGGCAATTCCACGCCGACCATCAACGCGCTCAGCAATTCATCCATCGTCAGGGCGACATTGATCGCCTGGCTGGCGCGGTAGAGCGCGGCCGTCTCGGCCAGCGCCGTTTGGAGTTGCTGGGTCTGAGTCGCCAGATCGGCCAACAACCGCTGGCGCTCCACTTCTGTGGCCTCGCGCTCCGTGATGTCCGTAGAGATGCTGCACACGGCATAGGGCGCATCCTTCGCATCCGTAATCAGGAATTTGAGCGACAAATAAGTGTGCTCACCATCCGCATGGACGGCATGCTCTATCTCCTCCTGGGGAACACCGGCCTGGACGACAGCCAGATCATTTGCCCAATACTGGTCGGCCACCTCTGGCGGGAACAAATCATACGCAGTTTTACCCACCACGTTGGTGCGCTGCACGTTAAACAACGCTTCATAGCGCCGGTTGATAAGCAAGTAGCGCCCCTGCAAATCTTTGACGTAGATTACGGCAGTTGTATTATCCAAAATGCCTTCCAGCAATTGCTGCGTCTCGCGCAGGATTTCCTCAGCATATTTGTGCTCGGTGATGTCCCGCGAAATGCCAAACGTCCCGGAGGTTTCTCCTTTTTCATCCAACATCTGCAACTTGGTCGTTGAAACCCAGGTAACACGCCCATCCAGCCACGTCTCTTTCTCTTCTTGATTGATAATTGCCTGCCCATCCTGCATCAACCGCTGCTCGTCTTTATACGCGCGTTCGGCGTGTTCGGCAGAGAAGAAGTCAGCGTCCGTTTTACCAATCGCCTGTTCAGGAGCTGCCAACCCCAACCATGTCGCCAAGGCTCGATTGATGCGGATATAGCGGCTGTCCGTGTCTTTGAAGTAGATGTGATCGGGTACATTTTCCATCAAAGTCTGTAAGAGGAAGCGCTCGCGCGCCAGGGCCGCTTCGGTTGCCTTGCGCGCGGTAATATCGCGCACGGACGAAAGAATTAGGCGCTGCTGCCCCACTTCCAGCGGGGTGATTGTGACCTCAATAAAGAGGGGGGTGCCATCCTTATGTTCGGCGCGCGATTCCAGAAACATCGCGCCGGTTTCCTGGTCGGCGTAAACCGGCAAAGGTTTGCCGGAACTCCCGCGTTGCAACGCTGAGGTTTTCATTTTTGCAAATTCCTCGCGGGTGTAACCGAACATTTGACAGGCTCGCTTGTTGACCTCTACGATCTCCTCGGCCTCATTTTCCACGAAAATCGCATCGTTGGCTTGCTCAAACAGCGCGCGATAACGCACCTCACTCTCACGGAGCATCGCTTCGGCCAATTTAATTTCGGTGATGTCCGTCACCTGGCTCGCCAGATAGAGAGGCGCGCCCTCCTGATCGTGGATCAGAAACATGTTCTCCCAGGTGGGCACAATCACCCCTTCGTGGGTAATCAGTTCCAATTCACCCTGCCAGCGGCCCTCTTGGTGGACGGTAGGCAGCACTTGCTCGCGCAACTGTTTTTGCGCATAGTCGGGGTAATAATTCCAAAAGGACTGTCCCACCATATCAGCCACGGTCGCCTCGCCCACCAGACGGCAGAGCATCGGGTTAACATAGGTGATTCGTCCCTCCAGAGTCGCCATCCCAATGCCCTGGCCGGATGATTCAATCATCTGGCGGAAAGTGCTGGCAGCAGACAATAACTGGGTGCTTTCAATCGCCAACGCGATCTGTCCACACAGTCCTTCGAGCAACAGTTGATCCTCGGCGGTAAGCGCCCCGACGACGTCGCTCTGCACATCCAAAATTCCCAGGATTTCGTTGCGCAATTTGATGGGCACGGCCAACTCGCCCCGCGTTTTCGGCAAGAAGGGGTTCGGCACCCAGTCCGGGTCCTGGGCGACATCGCTGGCCAGCACCGCTACACCGGTGAGCGCGGCCGTTCCCACCACCCCCCGCCCCATAGCCAAATGATGACCGGCGGCCAACATCGCTTGGCCGGTTCGCCCGTACCCACAGACCAGGCGCATCGCGCCCGCCTGTATCCCAGGTTTCTCCGAAACAAAATCCGGGTCATAGCGAAAGATTTGCGCGTGATAATAACCAAAGCGCTCCTTCACCAAGGTCACCACGCGGAGGAAGAGTTCCTCCAGTCCCGTCGCAGCCGCGATCTCCTGCGCGACTTCGGTGCTGGTTTGCACCTGGCGGCCACGCCGCTCCCACGAGGCCTCGACCACCTGCTGCATGCGCCGGCGCTCGGTGATGTCGCTGGACACACCCAGAACATGCCGGGCCACGCCATCGGGATCAATCAGTGGACGTTTGATCGTCTGCACCCAGCGTTCCTGCTTGCCGCCATAAGCAATCAGGCTCTCCACGATAAACTTTTCCTGCAAGGAATCCATCACTTCCAGGTCGGCGCGCCAAATCGCCGCAACCTCGTCCTTGTTTTTATTAAAATCGGCGTCGGTCTTCCCCACCAAGCCCTCGACGGTCGTGCCGTAAGATTCCGCGATGGCCTGGTTTGCTAGGATAAAACGCCCCTCCCGATCGCGCACAAAGACGAAGTTGGGATTGATGTCAAGGACCTGCCGTAAGAACAGTTGTTGTTCCGCCAGCTTACGCCGGTCAGTTTCCAGCGCCGCTTCCGCGGCCTGCTGCGCCTGCTTGGTCAGAACGATAGCGGTCACATCGCGGTCAACGCCGCGATAGCCCAGCCAGGCGCCATCAGCATCCCATATCGGGAGGGCGTTGGTCTGCACATAGACGAGTTGTCCCTCTTTATGGCATTTCACATTCTCCAGGTTGACCAACGGCTGGCGCGCGGCAAACACGGTCGCATACTCCTCCTGGAGACGCGCCGCTTCTTCCGGCAGCGCCAAATCCAGGAAGGTTTTGCCGATCACTTCCGCAACTTCGTAACCTAGCAGCGTGCGCACTCGTTCTGAACAATAGGTGTAACGCCCGGTCACGTCAGTTTCCCAAATCCAATCCGCCGTTAGTTCGGCCACATCACGGAAGCGCGCGGCAGTCTCATCCGGCCGGCGCCGTGATTGCGCGCGCCGCCCAGAGTCCGGCTTCGGCTGCGATGCAGTATGCGCCAGTTTTTTATCGCTCATCTCACGCCTCTTCTTGCCCTACGACAGCCGCCGTATCATCATGCCGCGCCGGAGCGGGAGCTTCCGCCGGCGCTTCCTCATTCAACATCAAGCGGATATAGGTACGGGGCGCCCCCACTGCCTGTCCCAGACTGGTGACGACTGTGCGCAGAATATTCTCGATATCAATCGAGCGACGCATTTCGTCGGTAATCTCGCGCGTCAACTGCTCGCGCGCCGCCCGACGTTGGCTTTCATAGTAGAATTGGGCGCTTTCCAGGGCGCTCCCCAACCGTTCCGCAATTTCCTGCAATAACGCTTGCTCATCCGGCGTCCATGCCCCCTCCGCCGCCTCTTTGTAGGTGTCAATCACGCCGACGATGTCGCCGCTGGGGATGCGCACCGGCACTGCTAATCGGTATTGGTCAGGATACGTGGAGTCTACCCCGGCGAACACGTCCCCCTGGCGTAGCACATGCTCACATTCGAGCGGCCACACATCGCCGGCAATTTTGAAGACGCCGCGGGTAGTGCTGCGGTAATTGAAGTCGCCGCGCTCACTCAACAACTGCCGCCAGGCTTCCCGGTCAATCTCGCCGTAGGCCTGACGTTGCATCTCAAGGCTTTGTTGCAACTGCGCAAACAAACGGGCGTTGCCAATCGCCATAGCCACTTGATCGGCCAATCCCTGCAATACAGCCGCATCCTCGGCAGTAAACGCCTCCGCAGCCTCGCTATGCACATCCAACACGCCGGTAATCTCGTTTCGAACCCGTAACGGCAGCGTCATCCGGGAGCGCGTGTTCGGCAAATCAGGGTTTCGCTCAAAAACACCATTTCCCGCCACATCCGAGGAAAATAGCACCTGTCCCTGTTGGACCACCTGTCCCACATTGTTGGCGCTGCCTACCCGTACCTGATACCCCCGCAACAACATCCGTTGCCCGCCCAGGCTGGAAGCCGCTTGTAAGCTCGCCCATTCTCGGCTATCGTCCAATAAAAAGATGGCGGCATGGTAAAAGCCGAAGCGCAGACTTACCAGACGCACGACGCGCTCCAGCAACTCCTGCAAAGACCGTTCCGAGGCAACATCCCGCGCCACTTCGGAAGTAGCCTCCAGGTAGCGGGCGCGGCGTTCTAATTCTTGGGTGCGCGCTTCCAGCAATGCTTGACCAGCCTCCAACGCCTGGTTGGTAGTCTTAAGCGTTTCTGCGCTGTCCTCGGAAACCGCCAAGGCGCGCTGCAAATTGGCGCTGGTAATCCAGGCAATGACGCCCAACCCGCCAAAGAGCAGCACAGGGATCATCCCCATCAGGTCATCTCCATGACGCGCAAGGCCGATATATAACATCAGCACTTCCAACCCAGCCATCACGAGCGCCACCCAGGGCGCCACCACCAGGGGCGCCATCACCACCGGGAAAGCGTTGGCTAAGATCATTGGGGTTGTCACGGCATCCTTGGTCATCGCGAAAATTAACAATGCAAATGTCAGCAGAAAGACGTAAGAAGGCCAGGCGTGCCCACGCCGGGTAAAGACTATCAACACCCCAAACCAAAGCAGACTGCCCCCAATCGAGAAGAGCATGTCATAATAGGGGTAGAAAAACAACACTTGGAAAACACTCAAAAACACCAGCAATTCCATAAATGCCAGCAGCACCAACAACGTCTGGCTCCGCTGCGCCAGTCGTTTATCATCCGTGCGCACTCGCAAGTAGGTAGTGATCCACCGATTAAGCATGTTTCTCATGATCGACCTCAGCCATCCGCAAACGAATCGTGACCTCGGGCGTTTGCATTGCGACACGGATCTGCTCGGCGGCGGCCCGCAGCACGGTATCCAGATCCAGCGATTCCCGAATGCGCGCCGCGACTTCTCCGACCACATGTTCGCGGGCCGCAAGTCGCTGCGTCGTATCCATCAGGCGCAAGTTCTCCGCCGCCAGCCCGAATTGTTCGGCCACGGCCTCGACAAAGGCGACCTGCTCGTCACTCACCGCCTCCCCCTCAGCTACGGCGAACCCCAACGCCCCTAACAATTGATCCCGGAAACGCAACGGCACCACGACCTGGGGCGCATCGGCGGCTTTCGCGGAGTTGGTGATCAAAGTCTCCCGCTGGAGCATGGCCTGATCCACGCCGGCCAGCAGTTCCCGTCCCAACGGCATTAGCCCTTCACGGGTCTTGCGATACCCCCACAAGGGACGCTGTCGCAGGAATTCAGCCCAAGCCTGACCCAGGTAACGCTGTTGGAGCAATTCCATTTCGTGGAGGGCCTGTTGCGTGCGCGCGTACGACCGCGCATTGTCAATAGCCACCGCCACCTGATCCGCCATTGTCTGCATCACCAGAATATTGGTTTCGTCAAAGGCGGCCTCGCGCCTACTTTGAATGGTCAGTGCGCCAATCGCGCGTCGCTGCGCCCGCAACGGGAGCGCCATCTCCGAGCGCGTGTCCGGCAGCAGGGGGTTGTCAAAATGGTGCGCCTCGTCGCCCACATCCAGTGCAATGCACGCCTGAGCCGTCGTCACGCATCTGGCAATTGGGGCATCGGCGTTGAGCAGCAGCCGATACCCGGTCGCCATCATCTGCTTTCCCGGCTCACCGGTGCCAGCCTGCAGGACCAGATAGGTCTCCTCTTCGTCCAGGAGAAACAGGCCCACATAGTACAAGTCAAAACGATCGCGCACGAGCCTCACTGTTTCCCGCAATAATGCGTCCGGATCTAGCATCGCAGTCGTCGAACGGGAGACATCCGCCGCGGCCAACAACCCGCGCGTCCGCTCATCCACCCGCTGCTCCAACGTATTGATGGTTTGATTGAGCTGTGCGGCCAAGCTATTGAGGGTATTGGTCAAGGCGGCAAACTCGCCATGCCCCAGCGCTTCAATAGGATGAGTCAGGTCGTGTTCTAGCGCAAAGACGCCGCTGTGTAAAACTCGCAAAGGGGTCACAATCTCCCGTCGGGCAAACTGCACAGTACTGATAACAAGCGCGACAATCCCCACCGCCAGGAGCAATAGAAGGAAAAGTTGTCGCAAGAAAGGCACAATACCGCCCCACAGAGATTGCTGCACGACGACATACCACGGCCCACTCAGCAGCCTATTCCCCACGAGTACGACCGGATCTCCGTCCACCTGGGTATAGACCGGCACAAATCCGGTCAGTTGCTGCAAGTCCGACGCGGAAAGCAATACAGCCTTCTGTTGCATCAGTTGCGCCTCGCTGTGCAACAGCGCCCTCCCGGTCGCATCCGTCGCGTAAACACGGAAATCCGGCCCCTTATTCTGTGTTTTTAGGCTGTTCCACAATGGGGTTAAGTCAACCCGGGCCACCACAGCGCCCACAAAATTCTGTGTCTCATCCCACACCGGCACCGCCATATCTACCAGGGGAAGGGCCCCCTCGCCATCATAATCCAACACCCCAATGTAGAACGCCCCCTGCTTCACCGTCTCCCACCAGGGTTGGGAAGTCGGCGCGGCAACCGCCGGCACAGCGTCGCGGCGGTGTGATGCCAAAACCCTGCCATCCACGTCCACCCAGAGCATTTCAAAGAAACTGGACTCCCGTCGGGCCATCGTACGCCGCAGAAGCGGCGCCGCCTCTCCCCCCGCGCCCAGGGCATCGGCAGTGGCCCACAGGTCATCCGCGGCGCGCCACAGGAATTCTTCAAACACCCCGATCACGGTAGCACGAGTCTGTTGAAGTTGTGCCTGCGAATTCCGCATCGTCACCTGCCAGGCCAGGAAAGCCAACCCCGGCAAGATCAGCAACGCAATCAAGCTCAACAAACTTATCCGCCAGGAGAGTTGTCGTCCGATGATGTTTTTCCGCTCTGAAGTCATGTTGCTGCGCATCCCTTAGCCCTCAGCCGGCTGCTTCGCCGCCTCATCCGCCGCCGGCTGCGCCAACTGCACAAACGTCAGTGGCGCATCAAGCACAGCGGCCATTTCCTCGACCGTCGTTCTGATCAAATCGTCCATATCCACCGCGCGGCGCATTTTGTCCGCAATCTCGCGCGTGAAACGCTCCCGGTTCGCCAGCAATTGGCTGCTCTGATACAAACGAGCGCTATCCAGAGCCGGGTCTAATTGTTCGCCAAGCGTTTCCAACAACAGCAGCTCATCTTGAGTCCACCCGCCCGCTCCGGGCCGTTTACGCGCATCAATGACCCCCACGATCTGCCCGCGCACTTTGATCGGCAACGCCACCGCCTGGGATGACTCATCGGCAACCGGCGCAACTTGCTGCAAGGCCTGCTGCATATGGGGACGCAGTTCGGCGGCAGAGGGCATAATACCTTGCTGATTGCGCACATGTCCCGGCGCCTTCATAGCGGCAGCCAGCGCGACCCAATCCCGGCGCTCCATCTGCTGATAAATCTGACGCTCCGATTCCAGGCGCGCTTCCAGGCGACGCAACAACTCCGCATTGCTGATGACCAGCGAAATATGATCGGCCAACGTGCGCAACACAACGACATCATCCTCCGTAAAGGCGCGCGGTTGATCGGACTGCACGTCCAACACCCCGATAATTCCTTCACGTCCCTGCAAAGGCAACGCGATCTCGGCCCGCGTGTTCGGCAGAAGCGGATTATAGACAAACACGGCATCCTCGGTTACGTCCGCCGCGATCCGTGGCTCTCCATGCACCGCGGCATGGACCACCAGTCCGCCTTCCTCCAGGCGCAGCGTATACCCCTCCGCCAACAAAAGCTGGCCCCCCCGCGAGGAAGCCGCGCGCAATGCCAAACGCGCTTCTCCGACCTCCAATAAATAGATCGCCGCGTGGTAAAAGTCAAACTGCTCCGAGATCAGTTGCACGGTGCGCGCCAGCGCCTGGGCCAAATCCCCAAGACCGGCGACTTCACGGGCCACTTGCGCAGCAGTCTGGAGCCGGGCGCCCCGGCGAGATAAGTCTATTTCTTGCTGCGCGACCAGGTCCTCCAGGCGATCCTGATAGTCGGTCAGTTCACGGGCAAGGTGACCGGACTCGGTCATAGCGGCAATCAAACGGGGTATCAGATAGTTGATGGAAGCTACGATAAAAATCCCCATCCCCAACATCACCAAAACCCCGCTCCCCCAGGCCGCGAGATTCGTTGAAGTAGCCACTTCACTCACTGTGAGGAAACCTGAAGAGAAGGCTATCGCAAAGACCACGTTGGTGCCGGCCGCTACGATCAAGGCGTTAATGGCCGAGCGTTCTCCTAAGAAAACCGCCGCCGTGAAAACAAAGATCAACAAGAAAATTCGCGCCCCGCCGGTGCGTCCATCCGACAGAAAGTCTGTCAGCGCCAGGCCATAGGCCAGTGCCATCATCACCCGGACGCGCGTGACGTACCCCAATCTCCGGCGAAGTGTGATAAAAAGCAAGATGCCATAGATGCTTAAAAACAGGACTATGTCCAGAAAACGCTGCTGGGTCAGCCGGTAAATCGCACCGGCCAGCAGGAGCAAACCGCCAATGGAGCACATCACGCGCAAAACCCGCGTGATAAGCTCTTCACGCCACCCCTGCAAATCCTGCCCGGTCGAGAGGCGATCGCGCATCAACCCAATGTGCAAATCTTCCGCTTCAGCCTTCTTTGCCATGTCAATTCCCCTACGGGTTACGCGGCGTGAGACGCACGACCACTTCTTCCAAGTCTAACGCCCGATAGATTTCGTCCGCCGCCGTCTTTAACACAGCCTCTACATCCAGCGTTTGCCGCATCCGGCCGGTGGACTCCGTCACTAACCGCTCCCGCATCGCCAAACGTTGCGAGTCTTGATATAAACGGGCGCGTTCCAACGCCACCCCCATTTGTTCCGTGATGCTTTCCATCATCGCAATCTGCTCCGGCGTCCAGGCGCCGCCCTGCTCTGGCTTACGCAGCCGCACCACTCCCAACACATCGCCGCCTTCACGCAGTCGCACCGGAATCGCCACCGTCTGCGCATCAGACTGTACAACTTGCCCGGATTGTGCCGCGAGCGCAACCACCGGCAACGCCGCGCCGCTGACCGGGAACGTGCCGTCCCGATCGTCCACGTAGCCAATCTCTCCCTGCATACGCAACATTTCCACCCAGGCGCGGTAACTCAATTCGCCATAAGCGCGCCGCTCTGCGGCCACGCTCTCTTGCAACCGCTCAAACAGGCGGGCGTTGCTGATTGCCAGGGCCAACTGGTCGGCCAGGGATTGCAGCACGGTCGCGTCCTCCGGTGTAAAGGCAGCGGCCTCCGTGCTTTGCACGTCTAATGCCCCAATAATACGCCCGCGTGCACGCAAAGGCAAAGTCAATGCCGAGCGAGTTCCCGGCAGGTCGGGATTGTCAAAAAATACCGCATCCGCCCCCACATCCAACGCAATGCGAGCTTCCCCCCGCGCGGTCACGTACCCCACCGTCCCGCGCTGTCCCACCTCAAGACGGTGCCCCCGCGCCAACATCCGTTGTCCGCCCTCGGAGGATGCTGCATGTAATTCCGCCCAGCGCCCGGTCGCGTCAATTAAGAAAATTCCGGCATGATAGAAGCCAAACCGTTCACTGATCAGCGTGACCATGCGCGAAAGCAGTTCTTCCATGTCCAGTTCCAAAGCCACATAGCGGGCGACGTCCGCGGTCGCCTCCAAGTAGCGCGCGCGGCGCGAAAGATCGCGCGTGCGCTCTTCCACACGCTGCTCCAACGAAGCTTGAAGGGCCTGAGATTCCTGGCTTGTCCGCCGCACCTCCGCCAGCGACCGGTCGAAATTGCCTAGCGCCATATAAAAGAGAAACGTCGTAAAAACCAGCGCGAAGCCGCTGGTAGCCAAAAAGACGAAAGGCGTGATCTCGGTCAAAGGAGCGTTTTTCACCCCCAGGGCCTCGGCGACGGTCAGCCCAATCCCGACCCCAACGCCCCAGATAGCTACCCCCATCCCCGAACGCCGGCTCAGCGTCATCCCGGCCACCAGCGCGAACAGACCATACAGACCAAAAAAGGGGGTGCGCATGCCGCGATCCGAGAGGATCAAGCGAACGGTCAAACCCAATACATGCGCCCAAACAAGCGTCAGCGCCGCTTCACGCACGTTGCCCCGCCGGGAAAACACCTGGCTTAAGGTAGCGACTACCGCCCCGAACACCCCAAAGGCGATCCAGCCCACAGCCTCACGCAAATAGACCGCATCCTGACGTATGAAATACTGCACGCCGGTCAGCCCCACGCCCACAAACAACCCCAATGACAACAGCAGCAGCACTGCCACACCCTGGCTGAGTGCAGTGGCCTGACGGCTTTTGTCGGCGTCATCGGTAAATATCGGCGGTCGCAAGAAAGCTTTGATGCTGGTAAACATACTGCTGCTCCTAAAAATCAGGGATTAGGATTCAGAGATAGGGGGAGCGGATACCGGCAAGCCTTGCGCCTCCACCCCTACTCCGAGCCGCACTTCAGCCTCGCTCAACCCAAGGAGGGCGCGCATTTCCTGCACGGTAGTCTGGAGTACCGTCTCTACGTTCAAGGAAGCCCGGATGCGACTGGAAATGTCGCTCATCAACCGCTGGCGCACGGCGCGTTCCTGGGCGTCTTCATAAAGCCGCGCATTCTCCATCGCCACCCCCAACTGCGTCGTCAATACCTGCAATTGCGCCATTTCTTCCGGCGTCCACTCTCCAAAGTTCGCCGGTTTCGCCACATCCATCACCCCAATGATCTCACCGCGCGAGATAATAGGGAGCGCCAATGATTGTTCGTGCAACGGCTCGGCTTCATCCGGCCGCCCCATAGCCGGCGTCCCCGCCATCCAGGCCTCCTGCGCCTCAACCTGCCAGGTCTCCGGTTCGGCCGGCGCCAATTTGACCACGCCGGCTACACCCGCCTCATACCCGGCGCCGGTAAGTTCCCGCGTGCGCATCAATTCTTCCCAGGCCGCGCGTGTCGCTTCACCATAAGCGCGCTGCAAACGCACCGTAGCTTCCTGTCGTTCGAGGAACAAACGGATACTGTCTATTGCGACCGCTATCTGATCGGCAATGGTCTGCAACACGATGCGCATTTCATCATCGAAGGTCTCGGTATGATAGCTCAAGGCCCAAAATACTCCCAGGATTTCACCACGCGAGCGCAATGGCAGGGCCACTTCAGCGCGTGCGTAGGGCAACTCAGGTGCCGCCTCCGCGCGCTCCATCGCCAGCTCCAGGTTCCAATGAGACACGCCATCCGCTAGGGACGCCCCCACCACGCCATCACCGGGCGACACACGATACCCACGAGCCAACAATGTTGCGCCAGCTTCCCCTGTACCGGCCTGCAATATCGCCCATGTCCGCGACTCATTGACCAGGAACAATCCCACAAAGTACAATCCAAATCGTTCCCGGATAAGTTCGGTCACTTGAGACGCCAGATTGCCAATATTCAACGTGGCAGAGGTCAACTGCCCGACCGCGGCGGCAGCCTCCAGATCGCGCAGCCGCCGCGCCTGCTCCCGCGTTCGTTCGTCCGTGCGCCGCGCGGCAGTGGCCAGCAAAGCGCGCTTTTCGGCCAACAGCCGATTGATGCCCTCTGCCACCATCCCTAAATTATCCGGGGCGTATACCCAGGCGAGGACATTCTGATCTCCGGCAGCTTCTTGTTGTAAAATCTGCACAAGCTGTTGTACGGGTGTTTCGACGCTGCGCGCCGCCCACCAGCCAAGGCCCGATGCCCCGCCCATCAGCAACAATGGCAATAGCACGCCAACCCACACCATTTGTCGCAGTTCACGTTGAATGACCCGCGTAGTCTGATAAGCCATCAACGACCAATGCAGCGACCTGATTGCAGCAGCAGTTTCAGTGTCAGCAGTGGTGAGAGACTCCAGGCGTAGCACAGCGCCCAGCGCCTTTTCACCGTTCGCCAGCGCCAGCGGCTGCGCGCCGCCTCGCTGGCTGACCGAGGCCACCCAGGCCGTAGTCACTCCCCCGGTCACGGTCGCGGGCGTTTCCGCAATGGGCGCGTAAGCCGCATCAAACAGCATGTACCAGCGATTCTCAGCAGTCACCGTTTCAACTATTTGCCGCAATGGCGCCGGGTCAAAAGTGGCATGAACAAAGCCGATCAAGGCCCCATCTGCCGCATACATTGGCATGGACATCATAAGCAGCGTTGTCCCTCCGCGCGAGTACCACATAATCGCCAACTGCCCCGCCCCCTCCGCATACGCCGCCGGCCACCACACCGTGTCCCGTTGCTGGTAGGCCTCCGGACGGGCCGTAGCCGCCAGCGTATCCCCATAACGATCCACGACCAACAACATCGTCAACGCCGGATAGTCCTGCACATAGGTTTGCAGCGACGCCACCAGTGAATTCACCTCAGGGGATAGGATTTGCTGCACCGATTCGCTATCATCTGGCGCTCGATGCCATTCTGCCGCCAGCGCCGAGGATACCGTCGGATTGTGATTGGCGCTAGAGAAGGCGGCTGCCGTCGTCACGGCCCGATCCAGGGATACATGACGCACAACGGCGATTTGCTCCGCCAGCAGCGCGTTCACCCGTTCCGTCTGCCGAACGACATCCTGGTGCAAGGCAGCGTGGGTTTTCTCCTGGATACGGTCGTAGGCCACCTTCACCAGGACATAACTGCCGCCGCCCATGCCCACCAGAATGATCAGGCCGATGAAAAAGAAGATTTTATAGAAGATGGGCCAGCGAGCAAACCCAAACCAGCGATTCTCACGTTGTTTCATCTCTATCAGCCTTCATCTGCTTCTTGTGACCGGGTCGCCAGTCGAATCGTGACCCGCGACAGGTCCATCACTTCACGAATCTGGGCGGCGGCCGTTTTGAGGACGGCGTCCACATCCAGATTCTCCCGCATTTGAGCGATCACCCGTCCCACCAACTGCTCGCGTTCAGCCGTGCTACGGGTTGCTTGCAACAAACGCGCGCTCTCCAATGAAATTGCCAGGCGATCTGAAATCTGATTCACCCATTCCACCGTTTCGGGGGGCACCTCGCCCTCCTCAAAGCGCAAATCCAACACGCCGAGAAGCTGATTGCGCAGTCGAATGGGCACGGCCAGCGCACTACGTATTCCGGGCGTCCCCGTCAAGGGCAGTAAGACCGCCTCATTATGTTCCCAGGCGCGTTGCGCCTCCGGATACTTTTCGGTAAGGGGTTCCACAGTCACTTGCCGGTACCGATACCCCAATTGCTGGGCGGCGTGCCGCACATACTCGCGCCACGACTCGGCTGTATAACGCCCGGAAGCGATCTCCAATTCATAGCGGCTCTGGGTCATCTGTTCCAACAACCGCACGTTTTCAATGGCATTGGCTAATTGATCGGCCATCGTCTGGAGTGTTAACAGATCGTCCTCGGAGAACACACCCGGTTCGGCGGATTGGATGCTCATGGCGCCCGTGACGCGCTCCCGACTTAGCAATGGGAGGACCGCCTCAGAACGGGTGTCCGGCAGAAGCGGATGGGCCAAATAAGGGGATTCTTGTTGGGCAACATCCGACACCACCTGCGCCTGCCCCGTTATGACGCAAGTACCGACCAACGACGAAGCGCTTACAGGCAACCGGTAGCCCTGCGCCAACAGACGCCCCTCGCCGGCGCCGGCGTCCGCACTTAACACCGCCCACTGGCGGGCCTCATCCACCAGGAAGATCCCGACATAGTACAATTTAAAATGGTCATAAATCAACTCTGCCGCCCGAGGCAGCAACTCGCTCAAGTGCGTCAACGATGTAGCCGTTTGTGAAAGTTCCGCAGCCCCGCTCAACAAGTGAGCGCGCCGTTGCACATCCATCAACAGTCGTTCCACGTCACGTTGCACCATCTGCTGCTGCTCGATCAACAGAGAGCGGAAAATAGCCCCACTCAGTTGGCTGCCCAATTGATCATAAAGCCAGGTCGGGTGAGCCTCGTGTTTCAACAAGACAAACCCCAAATGGCGCTCCCGCATCAACAAAGGCATAATGACAACAGTGGTGCGTTCCGCGCGCGGCCAGAGATTCTCCGGCAGCAAGTGGGAAACCGGATAGGAGGCTGAATCCGCATAAAACTGGGCGGCGCCGTTCTCATAGCTCAACAGCAACCGCGCGCGGGACATAAGTTCCGCGTCATCCCCAGCATAGAGCGCCACATGGCAAACTTCTATGTGCAGACCTGGTAAATAATGGGTTAACGCTGCGGGCAAATCAGGCAACGCCAATACCGCGTTCATAGCCTTATCCAGCGCCTGAGAATTTGCCGCATAGCCGCGGTCATCCTGACGCAGCCGGTTGCTTAGGCGGATGGCCGCTTCACTGACCAGGATCCGCGCTTGTTGGATGAGCGTTTCGAGCCGCATCACCAACGCGGCGCCGAAAAAATCCGGGCGAGCGGCGCGCTGCCGCACCCCATACAACATCGCCGCGTGACGCAACGAAGACAGGACCTCCTGCCAGCGTTCCATCTCGCCACGCTCATAGTAGGTCTTGGATAGCAGTTGGTCAAAGGCGATCAGGAATTTCCCCTCCAGGGTGCCTTCCAACTCGTCCACCATAGCGTACCATAACACTTCCGGCACGTCCTTCGGAACGGTTTCCCGGGATATCATCAAGACTTCTTTGCCGGCATACGCGCCGATTTCAAGCTGAGCCTGGCGCACCGCCAGCGGCAGACAGCCGCATGAGCGGCGCACGATCAACTGTGAGGGGATCATCTGGACAGGAGGCGCCGTCTCACCATGGATCTGCCGTAGTACCGTCTCCATCATCAATTGCGCCATCTGACAGAACGGTTGACGCACTGTCGTCAAGGGCACACTCAAGTTGCGCGCAACCTGCGCGTCATCGAACCCGACCACCGCCACGTCTTCCGGGGTTCGCAAGCCGTGCGCTGCCAGCAATTCCAGGGTGGCAATCGCGCTAACGTCGTTGGAGGCGACGATAGCATCCACAATCTCACCTTTCTGGAGCCATTCCGCAACCGCCGCCTGAGAACCCGGTCCGGCAAAATCGCCAAACACAATCAGGTTCTCATCCAGGGGAATGGCGTGCGCGGCTAACGCCTCCTCATACGCCTGATAGCGCGCTTCGGCTTCCGGTTGACCCACCGGGCCGCGGATGAAGGCTATCCGGCGGTGTCCGTGCTCGACAATCAAATGCTCGATCATCTGGCGCATCCCCACCCGGTTATCGCACAAAATCTGTGGGATTCCCTCTGCACCAAAAGCGCCGCTAACCAACGGCGTGCCCGTAAACCGGGCGCAGAAAGCGCGCAAGAGCGCGGGATCGCAAGCGTGGGCCAGGGAAGGGCTGATGATCAACCCATCCACGCAATCGGCTGAGATCAAATCGTAAATCACGTTTTGCGGGTAGCTCTCACGCAGGTCGCCGCCGACAAAACACAGCAGGTCCACCCCCAGCTTTTGGGCCACCCCGTGCATGTCGGCCACCAGAGCGCTTTGGTAATCATCCTGGAGCCAGGAAAGCAGCAAGCCCACCACCGGGCGGGGACGCCCCCCCCCTGCGGACGATGCCGTTACCGGCATTTCTCTCTTTTTAGCGGCCATAGGTTTGCCTCATCCTGTACTCCATTTTTTTGCTATTCGCGGTTGGGCCTAGGCCCAATATCCTCGGCAATGGTCTGGGGCGCATCAATGTGAACCGCTACCTCCGCCACGCCCGGCAGTCGCCCCAACTCGCGCACGGCCGCTTGCAACATCGTTTCCATATTCACGGCCCCCGAAAAGACCCGCGACACATCACTGAGTTGCTGCTGGTAAGTCGCGCGCTGCCGGCTGTCCGTCAACAACTGCGCATTATCCAGCGCCAGACCGGCCTGCACGCCGATTTCCTCCACCAGCGCCACCTCCTCATCGGACCAGGGAAGCTGCACCGGGTCTCGTTCCAGCGTAATCGAACCGATCACATGGTCTCGCAAGAAAATGGGGATGACCAACTGATGCGATGTAACGACGTGCCGCCCATCCATCCCCTCCGGCACGCCCTCCTCCCACACGCGCGCGACGTTCAGACCATCATACGTATACGTGCGCGTCCCCACACGACTGCGCCACATCTCCCCCATCTGCTCCCGGTAGAGCATTTCCAGGCGTTCAACCGTGCGCCGGTTCTCCTCGAACAAGCGCGCGCCCTGAATTGCCAGGGCTAACTGGTCGGCCATCGTCTGCAAAATTTCAACATCTTCCTGGCTAAAGGCGTGAGGTTCGGTGGACTGCACATCCAGCACGCCAATAACCTGCTCGCGGATCTTCAAAGGCAGGGCCATCTCCGAGCGCGTTTCAGGCAATTCCAATGTACTGGTCCAGGTGGGGTCTTCGCCGACATTCAATGCAATCCGCGCCTCACCACGCGCAGCCACGTAGCCCACCATCCCTTGCTCGGCCACCCGCAGTTTGTGGCCCCGCGCCAACATGCGCCGCCCCCCCTCGGAGGAAGCCGCCTGCATCACAGCGAAATCACCGGCGTCGTCCAACAAAAAAATTCCGGCGTGATAAAAGTCAAATTGCTGCGAAATCAACGCCACCAACGTCTGCATCAATTCGTCCAAGTCACGAATGGCCGCGGCATCCCGCGCCACCAACGCCGCGGCCCGGAAACGCGCCATACGCTGGGCGAACATCTCGGCCTGCCGCGCTAATTGCCGCTGCCCCGCCATCTGCGTGTTCGTCAACCCATCTATGCGCCGTTCCAACATGCGATGGTTGATTAACAAATTCTGGATGCGATGCCGCTGCCGCAGGATTATCCCCACAGTCACCACGATCAACACTACGAATACACCGATCGCCGCTAACCACATCCACGTCATGGCTGGGCCTGCCTTTCGCTTTTGGTGGCCGGCAGCTCCACCGCAGTGGAGGCCCAGGAGGAAGGGCCACTCAGGTGAATCTTACCGGTCGCGTGCAGCAGCCGCCCCAGCTCACGGATGGTGGTTTGCAAAACCACATCTATATCTGTGGCCGCGCCCCGAATCCGCGCGGCCAGGTCGCCGGTCAACCGCTCGCGGGCTACGCGCTCCCGTGACTCATCCAACAGCCGCACATTGTCCAATGCCAGTCCCACCTGATCGCATGTCGCTTCTACCAGGGCCAGGTCTGCCTCAGACCAGGGGGGCGCATCGGCAGATTGCTGCAACACCAACGAACCCAAAATGTGATCTCGCATCCGAATAGGCGCCACCAGGCGGCGCTGATCCCCCTCGGTTAGCACGGTGACGCGCTCCTGCGGCGTGACCGTGAATTTTTGCAGCGTGCGCCCCGACGCGGTTTCCACGCGCACACCGGTATAATGATAAGCGGCCAGCTCCCGAGAAAGCCGCGCCTGCCAGGCAGTGTGAATCTGCTCGCCATACCGTCGCTCCAATTCCCGCACGGCGAACTCACTCTCCCGCAGCAATCGCGCATTCTGAATCGCCAGCGCCACCTGTTCGGCCATTGTCTGTAAGACGACCACATCCTCATTCGTAAAGGCCGCAGCCTGTTCCGATTGCACGTCCAACACCCCAATGACCCGGCTGCGCGCCGTCAGCGGCAGCGCCATTTCGGAGCGCGTCGCCGGAATGTCTGGGTTAGCCACAAACGCGCCGTCAGCATCTACATCCAGAGCGATGCGGGGCTGGCCGGTGCGCGCCACCGCGCCGACAATACCCTGGCCGAGTTTAAGCCGGTGCCCCCGCGCCAACATCCGCCGGCCGCCCTCTGAAGAAACGGCCCGCAAAACAGCATATTCTTCGGCCTCGTCCAACAAAAAGATACCGACGTGAGCGACTTCCAGGTGCCTCGGAATCAATCGCGCCGTTTCATCCAGCAATTGATCGACATCGTAGATGGCCGAGACGGCGCTGGCGACACGCGCCGCCGCTTCGAGCTGGCGCGAGCGTTTTTCAAGGGCCTGGGTGCGCACTTGCACTTGCCGCTCCAGTTCAGCATACGAGGTCCGCAATTGCGTGGTCATTTGATTGAAGGTCTGCGCAAATATGCCCAACTCATCCTGCGTGACCACCGGAACCTGCCGATCCAACCGCCCCTGCGTAACCTCGTGGGCCACCTCGGTCAAAACGCGCAAGGGGCGCACCCCCTGCCGCATCAGGAAAAAGGCGCCCACCAAGAACAGCACGGACACCGCCGTCCCGGCCACCAACACGTTCATCGCCAAACTCCGCGCCGGCGTTAAAATCGCATACTCTTCGTCCACCTCGGCCAGCAAACCCAGATCATGTTCATCAATCCAGTGATAAACGCCCACCACGGAACGCCCCTCATAATTCGGGTAGACCGCCTGACCGTCCTGCTGCGCCGTGACCGCGCGCACTCCGACAGTCGGGGTCTCCAGGTCCGCCCCGGCCGCCAGCAGCGCTCGCGGCGCCATAATGAAGTCGCCATCGCCATCCACCAGGAAGGCCTCGCTGCGAGCGCCCAGGCCAGGGCTTTCCAGGATGATTTGCTGCATCCGCTCCAAATTCAAGTGCGCCGCCAACACCCCGATACGTTCCCCCGCAGGGTCGAACAGGGGAGTGGCGACAGTGATCGTCGGATCGCCATCCTCTAGGAGGTAAATATTCTGCACATAGATGCGCAAGCGACCTTGAATGAAATATTCGGCCTCGGCATAGGACTGTCCTTCACGCGCCGGGTTGGTGGAGATCAGCACCTGGCCGTCCGGCTCGGCAAGCACGAAAATTTCCCGAAATCCGGCGCGCTGCGTGACTGCCGTTCGCAAATAAGCCCTAAATGCGGGATAAATAGCCTCCCGCGCCGTTTCCCCCTGAAGCAGTTGCGTGGCCCACTGGCGCACCGGAACCTGCCCGGCCATCCATGTGATATTCTGCCGTTGATCCGTCACCCAACGTTGCAATTCATCTTCCTTCAGTGTCACCACCGATTCCAGGCGATTGAAGACCGAGGTAGTGAGGTTACGTTGCGCCAAAGTGTAGGCCAAATATCCCATCAAGCTGATGGTCAACAATAGCAACAGCATGACATAAACGAGGACCCGGTTGACCAGGCTTTTCGTGACGAAGGACCAGAACCTCATACGTTATCCTCCACATCGGCAGGCGGGTGTAAAGGTTGCGTGCGTCGAATCTGGCGACTCTCCCCCAATCCCAGACGGATCAGACCATCGGAGGCGCGCAGTGACCGCCCCAACTCGCGGATAGCCGTCTGCAAAATCGTGTCCACATCCGTGTGCCGGCGAATCTGCGCCGTGATGTCGGTCACGCGCCGCTCGCGCGCCGCTCGCTGCGTCATCTCTTCTATCAGGTGAATGCTCTGCAACACCAGTGCGGCCTGATCGGCCAGACTACGGTACACCCGCCGTTCCCGCTCGGTGAAATGGTAGGGAGTGCGTTGCGCGGCAGCCAGCAGCCACCCCCACAACTGCCCCCCGGCCACCAGCGGCACCAGGATGAACGCGCGAAGGCGCAGGATTTCTTGGTACACCTGCCGCGAGGTTTCGTCCAGATGCGGGGCGACAGCAATATCGTCCACCGCCAAAACCGTAGTCGTCGTCTGCGCCATCGCCGGGATTTTCGCCACCTCCCAGCGGTCCCCCAGCAAAGGAGACCGGGCCTTGCCCGCATCCCAGGCGGCTCCCAGGCGCACCAAAGCGCCTGGCCCTGCCGTGCCCGGCTCGATCAAAGCCAACGCGCACCGGTCAATCTCCGGCGCGATCAAATAATCCACAAATGCCCGCAGCACTTGTTCTTCTGAGCGCGCCACCCCCAGCGCCTGGCTGCACCGATACAAGACGCCGACTTCCTCCAGCGCCGTCTGCATCTTGCTGAACAGGCGGGCGCTTTCCATCGCGCGTCCGGCTTCATCCACCACGGCCCGCGCCAGGTCCAGATCGTCAGAGTTCAGCGCGTCGGCATCCGCGAAAATTTTCAACTCGCCCATCGCCTCACGCCCCCCCCGGAGCGCCAACACCCATGAGGGAGGGCGGTCGCCAAGGTCCAGTTCGGCGGCGGCTTTCACTTCGATGCCATCATATCCGTATCCCCATTGCTGCCGCTCCTGCGTCAAACGGCCCCACTCCTCCTCCCCCTGGGTGCGGAGCAAACGGTTGATCTCGTTGATTTGGGCCTCGGTCGTGGCCTGGATATGCGCGGTGCGCCAAATCAGGCTCAATTCATCGGCCAGCATTTGCAACAGGGCACATTGCTCTGGAACAAAAGCGCCGGCCCCTTCCGAGTGGACATCCAAGACCCCAATCACATCGCCCTGCGCGCGCAAAGGGAAGAGCGCTTCAGCGCGGGTTTGCGGGAACGGGAAATCTTCAGGCGCAAATAGCGGAAGAGAAGCCATGAGGCACTGCCCCTGCGCCAGCACTGCGCTAAAATCCGCAGATTCTGCCAACGTCACCTTGTAGCCTTCCTCCAATAGATGCCGCCCCACCGTCGAGGAGGCCGCGCGCAACAAAGCCGTCTGCCGCGACTCATCCAACAGAAACAATCCCACGTGATAGAACCCCAATTGTTCGGATAGATGGCGAACCGTTGCGTTCAGCCACTCTTCTGCGGTGAGCGCCGTTGCGATTTGCTGCGAAACCCGCGCCGCAGCCTCCACCCGCGCAGTTTGCCGTTCCACCCCTGCGGCTTGCGCCGCGACCTGTTCCTCCAGGGTCGCCAACCGGGTTTGCCAATGGGTGGACAATGCCGCCAATGCCCGCGCCAACGCGCCCACTTCATCCGAACGTTTTTCGGCGGGAAGCGCCCGCCACTCGCCCGCCGCAAGGCGCGCAGCAGCAGCGGTCAAAGCGCGCAGCGCACGCCGCTCATTGCGCACCTGGACCAGAGTGACGCCGAAGGCCACCCCGACGACGCCCAGCGCCAACACACCGACGATCAGTAAGAGATTCAACTCTCCTAACATCTCCACCTCCGGCGCCGCCCGCAGATCATGCGCGTGAAACCTCGCCGGCGCCACTGACCTCAATGGTCGTCAATTCGGCTTGCAACAGGCGGCCCAGGGCCTGCACCGTTGTCTTCATAATCACGTCCGGGTCCAAAGTCGCACGCAATTGCCCACCGATCTCCCCCACCAGACGGTCACGCGCGGCGCGGTCGCGGGTCTCTTCCAACAAACGCGCCACCTCCAAAGCCTGGGCGATCCCTTGCGCAGCCTGCTGCACAAATTGCATTTCCTGCGAAGTCCAGGGGTGCGTCGCTGGACGATTCAAACGCAGAGCGCCAAAAGTTCGCCCGCCCAGCATCCGCAACGGCGACACTAATGTGTTGGCGGCAGTGATATGCGTGGACTCCACAGTGTCGGACGGCATCTCGGTGAGATAGGGGATCGGGCGGGTTTCTTCGGGCGTATAACGGTAGCCCAGCAACGCCGAAGCGCGCGCGCGCCATCCCTGTTCTCCCGTTTCCCCATACGCCCGCTGCAATTCTTGCAACGCCCGCTGACTATCCTGAAATAGTTGCGCATTCTGAATCGCGATGGCGATTTGATCGGCCAGCACCCGCAACGTTTCCACATCTTCCGTGGAAAAAGCGTTCGGCGCTTCGCTTTGAATATCCAGAACACCCAGCAGACGGTTGCCCACGCTCAGCGGCAGGGCCATTTCCGATCGGGTGGTCGGCAAATCAAGGCTTTTCATCCACACCGCATCCACATCTACATCCAACGCGATGCGCGGACGCCCGGTGCCCGAAACATACCCCACAATGCCCTGTTCCCCCACCCGCAAGCGATGTCCACGCGCTAACATATTCCGCCCCCCTTCGGAAGATGCGGCGCGCAAAACGGCCCATTCCCGGCTTTCGTCCAACATAAAAATGGCAATGTGATAAAAACCAAACCGGTCGGTGATCAAATGCGCGACGCGCGGCAGCAACTCTTCCACATCCAGGATGGCATTGGCAACTCGGCTGACCTGTCCGGTGACTGCCAGATATGTGGCGCGCTGTTCCAACTCGCGGGTGCGTTCCGCCACCCGCGACTCCAAGGAGTGAATCAATTCCCGAAGTTGCGTCGTCATACTGTTAAAGGCCCGTCCGAGCATACTCAACTCGTCCGGGCCTTCTGCGATCACGGCGCGGCTGAGATCGCCTGCGGCGATGGCATTGACTGTTTCTGTCATGCTCGCAATAGGACGAAAAGCCTGACGCAGCGTCAAGAAAAACGCCAGGGCCAACATGGCCACGCCAACCCACCCCACCAACCACGCAGACTGCATAAAGGAACGCATTCCAGATAGCAGTTCTGCTTCCTGCTGCTGCACCACAATCCCCCAGCCGGGGCCGCCCTCGCGAACCACCGCCCACCAACGGGCATCATCCGTCGCAAATTTTACCCATGGGCCGCGCCCGGCGCGCAAGGCCTCTACGGGGGCCGTAGTACTCATATCGGTCAACGGTGTTGTAGCGTGCAGGTCCGGGTGCGCCAGCAGGCGATTTTCGCTGTCCACAATATAAGTGTAGCCAGTATTGCCGACTTGACGAGTCCGCACCTGAGCGGCCACATCGGACAAAGCGCAGGCAAACATCCCGACGCCCACCAAGTTTCCCTCCCTATCACGGATAGGCATGGCGCCGATCAACGCCGGAGCATTGATTGCAGGATCCAGGGCAACCTGAAAAACCTGGGGGGCGCCATCCAGCACCGCCTGAAACCAATCCTGAGCGGCGTAGTGTTCCGGTGGGAGCGCGTCGCTGCGGGTCACATTCATTCCGGTCAGGTCTAACGTACTCACCAAGTACATGGTGGGGTGAGTCTCCGCCATCATTTCCAGAAGGGCGCGCTGCTGCGCCGGATCCATACTAACAATGGCCGGATCGGACACCAATCGGCTCAAGACGCCTGCGTGAAGGTCAACCCACACCTCGGCATTGGAAAGCAATGCAGCGTTCAAAACTTCCAGGCGCTGGGATTCCTGCTTCTCCACCACACGCACCGCCGAGACTGTCACCCAGACCACCCCACCCGTTAGAATCGGCGCAGTGATCGCCAATAGCAAGAAGGTCAGGCGCGTGCGCAACAGCCAGCGTTGCCGCCCGGTGCTGGCGGGATGTCGCAGATTCAATAGCACGAGATAGGCCAGCAGCACTGCTTCCAGGAAAAACGACGTCCAGGCGAACCATTGCAATATCTGGCTAAAGGATGGTGTCAGGGTCATTGCGCCTCCCACTGCACCGGTGTCAGATAAATCTGCACTTCATGGGCATCCAACACCCGCCCCAGTTCTTGGACACTGCTTTCCATAATGGCTGCCGTGCTCGGGTTGCGCCACACAACATCATCCAGACGCCCCAACTGCTCCTGGTAGAACGCTTGACGCCGGGTCTGCACCAGCAGGCGTGTATTGTCCAACGCGAGCGCCAACCGTTCAGCAGCCGCCTCGATAAAAACGCGCGTCTCGGCATCCCAGTCGCCCTGTTCCACCGAGCGGGTAAAAGCCAGATAGCCCAACGGGACATCCCGCGCAATCAAAGGGACCACCAGCAGGTAATCATCCGTTCCCTCAACGGGGGGGCATGAGCGTATTGCGCGATCTCGTAACGCCTCAGCCGCTAAAGTCTGGACCGCAGCTTCCGGCAACGCGCCGGCGGTATAAGACAGCTTTAACTTTGCCTCCAATAACGAGCGCCACCCGGCCGTTGTGTATTGGCTGTACAACGTTCGCATCTCCTGAAGCTGGCCGTTGATCTCTTCCAGCGCGGCTAGCATATCCAGAGAGGCGGTTACATAGCCGGCAACGACCCGGAAAAGTTGCATATCACTGTCGGAGAAGGTGGCTTCGGTGCTGTGAATATCCAAAACACCGAGCAACTCACCGCGCACCACCAGGGGCAAGGCCATCTCCACCCGGCTCAATGGAAACTCCTCAGCCTCATCTGGAGAGAGCACCCGCACCTGTTCGCGCCCGGTTTGCGCCACTTGTCCTAGCAGTGAGCGCTCGCCAACCCACACAGAAAATCCCTCCGCGACCAGCGCCTCCCCCTGCGCCCCAGCGGCGGCGGCCAGAATCAAGGTTGAACCGGTGCGGTCGGTCAAGAAGACATTGACTTGATACAAGTCGAGGCTGCGTTCCATATCTCGCACCGTGCGCCACGCCACCATTTCTCGCCGCCGCAGGGAGGCCAGCGCATTGCCAAATTCGGCCACCCACTGCATCCGCACCGCGTGCAAGTAGGCGTACTCAGCATTTTGCTCGGCTTGCATCCGTTGTGTATCTAACTTATTCGCCAGGTCGTGGCTCTTGATCAGCACTTCCCGGAAACGGGATACCAGTTGATTCAAAGAGGTGATCACGAAGGCGCTGACAAACAATAACGTCAAGGTGTAGCTAAACCAGGCCATAGGTTTATGGGACAAGACCTGAACACTGACCGGTATCTTCAAGATCTCCAGCGAGAATAACCCGGCAAACTCGCTCATTGTCAACATAGAGAGCGCCAACGCGACAAATCCGGCCCGCCGCCCCAGAAATACCACGGCCATCAAAGGTAACATCAGCAAAAACAAGCGCACATTGCTCGATAGTCCCCCGCGAAAGACCGATAACAGCGCAAGGCCATAGGCCAGTGCCAATAAAGCGCCGATTCGCACATGGTAGGGGATGCGCCTAGCCACATAGAGGATTCCCAAGGCGCAGAACAAAACGACATACGCCAATCCATACATCCAGTTGCCATCGGTCGCAACATAATACCCACCCACAATCAACGCCGGGAATCCTGCCAGAAAGAGTACGCGCATGACATGGGTCAACAGCGTATGCCGCAACTCCCGGATTTCGGAATCCGCCGCGGCTACTTCCGGCGCGTTCTGCTTCTGTTCGTCTCTCAACTCTGCCTCCCTAAAAACTCGGTCCTAATCCTCCCCCGGCGGCGCCAGGGACACCAGCACACTCTCTGCCTGTACAGCATCCTGGAGCAACTGCGCGGATTGCGCCACCATCGTTTCCAGATCAGGAATGCGCAACACCTGTTCGCCAAACTCCCGCAGCCAGCGTTCGCGCCCCACGCGGGTCTGCGCCTCATGCAACAGCCGGATCCGCTCCAAGGCCACCGTCGCCAGATTCGTGAGCACGCGCTGAAGCTGCCCCTGGAGTGGGGTAAACTGATGCGGGGTGTTGTAGGTAATCAAAACCACCCCAAGACACTGTGATTCCATCCGCATAGGCGCCAGCGTCAACGCCAAAACGCCCAATTCGGCGGCAAGATTGGATAATAACCGGTCCACATCCGCGCTGCCAGAATGATAGGGCATACTCAAATCACCGATTACCAGAGAGGATTCTAACATAGCCCCAAAATTAATGAGATCTCCGATGTGGTGTATGGCCGCTGCCGTGATATATTGTTCATAAAAACTCATGTCGCCGCCGCGCATTTCGGCTACCAGGTATGCTTGTTCTGCCGGGGGCGTGTGCGAATTGGGTAAACGGCTTTGGCGGAAGATAAACACTCGCGCCGGGTTAAAGTCGCGCAACGCCCCCAACATCGCGGCGTAGATCTCGCGTTCGGTGCGCGTGGTCGCCAGTTGATGCGCAAGCCGATACAAGGGGCTGGCCGCCTCCAGGACGGCGGCTTCGTCCCCCAAACGCCGCGCATTGTCCACCGCCACCGACAGCAGCCCGGCCAGGCCCTGAAGGGCATGCACATCATCCTGATCAAAAATAACTTCTTCGCCGCTGTACACATCCAACACCCCAATCAGCCGGCTGCCCACCATCAACGGCAAGGCCGCCTCCGAGCGCACTACGGCCAAGTCCACTTCTGTCGCATAGGCCACATTGCGCCGGCCTTTGGTCACAATACACGGCTCTTGATTGGCTAACACCATCCCCACCGCATTCAGGTCGCCGACGCGCCAACGTTGTGAGCGCATGGTCATGCGCCGACCGCCTATTGAGGCAGCCGCATGAAGCTGAACCGATTGGCCCTCATCGTCTGTCAAAAAAATCGCCGCGCGGTAGAAATCAAAGTGCTGCACAATGAGGTTCACAGCCTGTTCCAACAGAATTTCAGCCTCAAAAACCGTTGCTAACGCCTGAGAGACCTGGGTGCTGGCCTCCAAAAACATAGCCCGTCGCTGCAAATTGGTATTGGCCTCCTGAAGCGTCCGCGTCCGTTCGGCTAAAACAGCTTGCTGTTCTTCCAGGGAAATAGAAAGAGCCGCACTTTTTTGCAATGCAGTAAGCAAACGAGGAACCAGATAATTGAATGAGGCATAGAGTCCAATCGTCACAGCGACAAAAATAACCAGCCCAACGAGTAAAGAAAAATGAGGATAGGCGGCTGTCGGATAGAGAGGCGGAACAAATACTCCGGTCACAATACCCACAACGAACAGTCCCAGAACAACACAAATCCCGATCAACACACCCAGGCCATGACGCCCACCCAGGAAAAGGGTCGCAAACAGCATGGCGCCCAGCCAGTAGATGCGCACATCCCGCCCCCAACCGTAAGTCAATAAATCCCCTAACCCCAACCCCAGAAGCACTGCTAAAAAAGCCCACACCCGTAGAGGATAAGGGATCTGCGGAACAAAAGCCCCGATAATAATCACGCTATAGGCGCCCAGGATGACCGGCGTCAGCCAGAGCGCCTGAGTCACATAGACATAATACAAAGCGAGCAACACCACCGGAAAAGTTGCCGCCGTAATCATCCGCAACGTCCGCGCAAACAAATTGCGCTGCCAAACGCCCATATCCTCTCTGGACATCAGCGCATCGGCAACCGGCACTTGTTTCTTACTCACTCTGGCCTCCCGCGGCAAGCTCCATCGGCTTCTCGGCTTCGGTAAGCGCTTCCCCATAACAGGGTAGGGAAAACGTAAACATACTGCCCTCATCTACCCGACTCTGCGCCCAAATTTGCCCGCCGTGCATTTCCACGAATTCCTTGCACAGGGCCAGTCCCAAACCGGCGCCCTGTTGCGGATTGCGTCGTGCAGAGCCTTGGTTGAACCGCACAAAAATGCGTTCCAGGTCTTCCGGGGGAATTCCCACTCCGGTATCGCTCACACTCACATACACCCAATCGTCCCGATACCAGGCGCGCAAGGTAATCCGTCCTTTGTAGGTAAACTTCGCAGCGTTATTAAGTAAATGCACCAAAACCTGGCGGATGTGAGAGGGATCAATGCGCAACAAGGGCAGATCTTCAGGGATGTCCCGCACCAGCTCCACATCCTTACCCTGAACCAACGCGGTAGCAGTGGGCATCACCCCGGCAACGACTTCGATAAGATGGATAGGCTGAAGTTTCAACTCCATCAACCCGGCCTGGATCTGTGAAATTGCCAGGATATCGTTGATCAGGAACAGCAGGCGCTGGCTATCCGCGTAGACGCGCTCCATATCCTGCTGCTGCAATTCCGTCAGTGGGCCATCCACCCCCTTGATCAGCAACCGCGAGAAGCCAATAACGGTGTTCAAAGGTTCGCGCAAAGCGTGCGACATATTCGCCAAGAATCGCGCCTTGAAGGCTTCCGCCTCCTCCAAATGCTGCGTTGCCACCCGCTCCCGCTCGTAAGCCCGTGCATTTTCGACCGCAATAGCAATCTGATTGGCTAAGAGTTCCAACACCTCTAGCTCGTCGGGCTGCACCCCTTCATGCTCGGTGCTCAGGGCGGCAATCGCGCCGATGACCCGCTCCCCCATCCGCAACGGCACGGCGACCCGACTTAACGTGCGGCGATACCAATCTACTTCTTCGTGAGTTTCCTGGTGCTCTACCTGGGAAACGCGCTTGCGAATGGCCCGTTCGACGGTGGAGCCGTCGCCTGGGTATACATAATCGGCCCAGCCCCCGATTTCTCCCTCCGCGCTAGGACGGGCGCCCCGCACGTCTGGGCTGAGCGCATTCAGCGCTGCCGCGCCCCCTCCGGGTTCCACCATATAGATAGCAACCGACGCATACATAAAACTGTCACGAATCAGATCGGCCATCTGCATAAACAACAAATCCGGATCGCGCACTGAGGTGATCGCCTGACTCACCTCCTGGCTGGCCTGCAAATGGAGCGCGCGCCGCTGAATCTGATAGTTCGCCCGTTGCAACATTCGTGTGCGATCGACTACCTTCGCTTCCAGGTCCGCATACAGCGATTTCAGTTGCGCGGCCATATCATTAAACACGTAGGTCAGGATGCCGATTTCATCACGCGATGTGACCGCCAGATGTTGATCCAGCTCCCCTTCTGCCATCGCCAGCGCGGATTCCGTCAAGCGAATCACGGGCAGGGTGATCTGCCGGATCACTACCGCGGCAATCGCAGTAGTGACCAACGCAACGGCCAACACCAGGGCGATGAATGTTGCCGCGATCAACTCGACCGACTCCAACGTCTGCGATTGAGGCTGCTCTACCAAAATACCCACGTCCGCATTCGGCAGAGGGTAGTATGCTCCCGTCACCGCAATAGCAACGTTGTTGACATACGTGCCGCTGCCCGGCTGGCCGCCTGGCGTCCAACCATTCATCGGCTGCGAACACGGCGTCGTCGTGCTCGGCCAGAGACACATCTTGTGAATCAAATAGACCCGAGTGGTGCCATCGGACACGCCCTCGTGGTGGATCACTCGTTCGATCATGGCGCCATCCATACAAAAAAGCAGGGAGCGATCTTGATATTCAATTGGTAAAAAAACAGTTGCACCCAAATCAGAAACGGCAAACTCCGCCGGGGAAGAAAACAAGTTGGCCCCTGAGATCGTGAGGCGAAATTGATCCCAGGCCTGAGCACACTCGCCGGCGGTCCAACGGGACTGTTCCTCCGGCTGCCACACCACCACGCCAGTCAAATCGGGGATTTGCTGCGTGAGGGTCGTCCACCACTCCGTGTAATCATCGGTGTTGTCGGCCAATTTCACCGACAGCAATAACACCGATTGCAAATCGTCAAACCAACGCTCAAGTTCCTCGCCCTTGAGGGCAGCGACCGCCAATAACTTACTTTCTACTTCACGCTGCACATTCTCGCGGTTTTGCTGCACAGCGTAACTGACCGTGAGCGTCAACGGCAAAATCGTCAAAATTAGAAACGCAGTCAGCAAAGTGCGACCTAAGCCGCCGCGCATACCGGTGGTAGGGACTGGTCGGGGGACGTTCGCAGATAAACGTTCCCCGCCTATTCCGGCTCCCATACCTCCTCACCTTGCAGGACGCGGCGTATTTGTTCGGGGAATCGCTCCGGATCCAAAGGCTTGCCGATAAACCCGTTAAATCCAGCCTGCCGCGCGCGGCTGAGGTTCTCGCGGGAGACGTGGGCCGTCACGGCCACAATCGGCACATCCGTGAAACGTTTATGCGAGCGTAATGAAGCCAACGCCTGAAACCCGTCAGCGTCCGGTAAATTCACATCCATCAACACCAGACTGACATTGCCCAGCGTCTCGGCAAACTCCAGCACTTTCCAGCCGGAAGCCTTCCACTCGCACTTTTTCACACCCAAAAAGGCCAGCAAGCGCGTCATCAAAATGAAGTTGTTGAGATTATCCTCTACAATTAGGATGACCGCATCTTTAGGGGGGGTCGGCTTCCATACCATAGCTGCAATCCTTTACATAGAATACTGAATAGCTAAAGCGCGCTACCCGCGCGCATCCAAAAAACGCCGGATCTGACGCGGCAACTCGTCCACGTCAATCGGCTTGGGGATATAGCCATCGCAACCGGCCTCCAACGTCTTCTCCTTATCTCCCAACATCACGTTGGCGGTCATAGCAATAATGGGGATCTTTTTGATTTCTGGGATGGCCCGAATCTGTTTGGTCAATTCATAGCCATCCACTTCCGGCAAATTCATGTCCATCAGAATCAGATCCGGAATTTCGCGCAAAGCCAACTCAATACCCGTCCGACCATCTTCGGCCTCAATGACAACGTAATCTTCTACCAAAAGGATGCGGCGCACCAACATACGATTGCCAGGATTGTCTTCAATATACAAGATTTTTTCACCACGACCGCTAGTTTCCTCGTCAAAGAACATATTTGCTCCCTTCATGCCTTGTGTTTACGTTGTCTCGTGACTGTCTAAATTATATCACGAAACCCCATGTGAGATAAAGTTATAGAATGAACGTTTGGTTAACGTTTGAAGAAAAAACAGGTTGGCAGCTCCCAACTTTTCAAACGAACTAAGTAGCAAGTAGTGTTAAACTAACCAATTTTATTATATCCATTTTCTCCGTATAATGCAAAAAACGGCTACAAACATTGCCAAAAAAACACATGGCTTCACGATGATATGTCAGAAGGCTCTAACACAACGACCCCACGTTTTCGCCGCAAACACGCCGCATACCCGATGCCCCCCCCCACCCCCAATAAACTGAGCAAACCACCCATCGCCAACCCGTGAGGCCGATAGACAAAAGTAACCCCCCAGTTTCCCGGTCCCAACCACACCCCACGGAAGAGCAAATCCACCCGCAACGCCGATGTGAACAGCGTCGGTTCCTTCGTTGAAGGCGTCGTCCTCACTTGCCAGCCGGGATACCACGCCTCGGCCAGGGTCAACAAGCCGGAGGTAGGCGTCGTGACCTCTAGCCGCACCTCGGTAGCGCTGCGTCGGATGAGCCGAATGTCCGCCTTCCGGCCCTCCCCGACCGCCTCCATTCCGCCCTCACACCCCTGCACCACCGCGCGCGCGGCGGGATCAAAGGCCGGGGCGCGCATCACAGCCAGGGCCGCCGCATCGTCGCTCACACACGTGTAAGCCGGCGTCCAGAAGACGCGGGGCGACGCTGCCAGCGCCTCGTAAATCTTCACGTCCCCGGAATGAGCCAAGCGGAAATGCTCTGAAAGTGTCAGAGGATAGAATGCCCCGGCCCGCTCATCCAACAGACTCGCGCCGGTCAACGTTAAACCGGGAATGGAGGCTTGCAAAGTCACACCGGTCACACGAGCAGCGGCGCCCCATCGCACACGATACGGCGATTCGGCCACCTGAGCCGGTAGTGTTGCGGTGAGCGCGCGCCCGTCTCCCAACGTCAACGTGACGTTACCGGCGCCGGCATACAACAGGCCCAACGCATCGGCAGTGAAATCGTCCGGCAACCATCCCAACGACAACGACGCGTCAGCATCTAGCGCCGGCTGAAATTGCCGGTCATAGAACACATCCTCCACCCAGGCGTCGCCGGTTTTGTCGGTCATCACAAAGCGCACGTCCAACAAAGAAAGCCAGCGCGCGTCCGGGATACGCGTCAGATTCTCCCGCAACCGGCCATCCAGCGTGCCTTCGGGCAGCATCAACTGCGAGAAAGCACTGTAGTGTCGCAGCGGCAGCAAGCCGCCATCGTAGCCATCCACCGCCGGGACGCCAAACGCCAACGCCAGGTTGGGCGACAGCACTTCGCGGTGTTTGGCCGCTACCTTGTACTGCCACAGCGCGTCCGTCGAGAGCGCCTCCCCGTAAATGGCCGTCATATCCACCTCGTCCCCGGCGTCGAAGAGTGTCTTGGAAATGCTGAGGAAGCGTCCCGGCCACTCACTTGTTAGCGCAAACTGCGTCGCCGCCACCAAATGCGCGATCGCCGGGCGCAGGTCGGTGTAGGCGCGCGCCGCCGTTGCGTCGGCGTGTGGCAGATGAGCGGAAGAAAGCAACAGTTCGACGAAAACCAGAAAGGTTACAATGCCCCCGATCAAATATGTCAACGGATTGAACGGATTTGAACGGATTAGGGGGAAGGTCGTCGTCTCTGGGCGAACGCCATTTTCCGTTTTAATCTGCTGAATCCGCTTAATCTGCTGACGAAAAAGAAGTTCCAACAACTCAGGCAACGCTGAAAAGCCCAGCCCGGCCAGCAGCGCCATCCCCAGCGTGTACAGCGCCAGGAAACGCGCCGGAGCGCGGAAGTGAATCAAGCCCGGTATCCCCAGACGTACCGCCGCCAGATACAGAGGGTTGTAAGCTCCCAGAGCCAGGAACACCCCTACCCCCGCCAGCACAACCAGCGCCCAGGCGGATTCATCCCGCCAACGCATCCCGCGCCACGCCCCCCACCCTGCCAACGCCATCCCCACCAACCCCAAGTAAGCGACGCCTTCCGGCAGCAGCGGCGTGACCAGGTAGGTCGGCAACAGCGTCTCCGGCAGATCCCACGGACGGATGGAAAACGACACCGCCTCCCGCCAGGGCAAGCCGCCGCTGCGGAGCGAAAATTGCGTCAACTCAAGGGTAGGCAACAACTGCACGGCGGCGATCAAGGGGGCCAGCGCAAAGGGAAGCAAGGACAGGAAATAGGAAATAGGAAATAGGAAATAGGGCCCGCGAGAAACGGCATAACGATTCCCTAAGCTCCAGGAACCGCAATCCACCGCTTTCCAAACAAGGAGGCCGACGCCGGCAATAAAGGCCATTTGGGTGTGGCCGGCCAGGAGCATCAGCGCAAAGGCGACGACACTCGCCGCCGAGGGAAAGGGAACGTGAAACGTGAAGTGTGAAACGTGAAACTGTATCTTTTGCCCCGGCAGCAGCACTAATGGCAGCCAGGCCAACCCCTGCAACTGATTCAGATGTTCGATGTGCAGGCCCAGGTAGCCGCCCCCGGCATAGAGCAGCCCTGCCAGCGCTGCGCCCCACGGCGTAGCGCCCACCCGCCGGGCCAACACACACGCCGTCACAGCCGCCAGCGCCAAGTGCAACAGCACGCTGAGATGCAAGGCACGCGTCACCCCCAACAGCGATCCGTCAGACAGCGCCCACAACGGCCAGTTAAGGGGATAAAACACGCCGATCTGCGGGTTTGCGAGCAACGGCGCCCCCGCAAACAAATCAGGAGTCCATAAAGGCAGCTTCCCGGCCAGGAACGCCCGCGCCGCCGTCATCCAATAGGGGAAAAAATACAAGTGCAAATCGCCGTCAGCCAACACCCGCCCGGCGAGCAGGCGCCGGTAGATGAGCGCGAGGCCCAATCCCATCACGACCACCGGGCCGGCCCACGCACGGAGAAAATTCCCTCGAAGATTTTTCATGGCTAAACTATCTCAATACATTCAACAGATTGAACAGATAAAAACGGAAAAACCCGTTTCATCCATTCAATCCGTTGAAAAGCTACTGCTGACAGAGGCTCAACGTTTGTCGAGCGTTGGCATCTTCTGGATCGAGCCGCAGCGCCGTCTGGATGTAAGGCTGCGCATTGTTGCACTCATCCAGATAATAATAACACAACCCCAAGGTGTAGTAGGTCTCAATAGGTGGGCCTTTCACCGTTCCGGTTTCTCCCTCCAATTCTACCCGACCATCAGGCGCCGGAAAAATCGGCGCCGTATGCACCGTAGCACGTTCTGGCGTCAACAAAGGGATAAACCAGCCCATATACACCTTGCCGGATGACGGCTGCGCCATCTGCGTCAAACGCAGTGAATACCGCCCGTTGACCACATCCAGGCGCACGTACCCCTGAAAAGGACTGTCCCCTTCGGTGTTATTAAACGTCGCCCGCAGAGGCATATCCACGTTCAACGGATGCACAAACTCCGCACGCGCCAGCACTTGAGACGAGGGCGCAGTCCCAACCTGACTCAAATCCTCTTCCGTGATCACAAAAAATACCGTTCGCCGCCGCGAACGCGCCTCCCCATAGCGGATGGCGGGCAGAAACAATTCGATGGCGCCTTCATAATTGCGCTGGTAATAGTATAAAGTCGCTAGATGCGTGGCGGCATCAGAATTGATCGGATTGAGGTCCAATGCCTGACGCAATACCGTCCGCGCATTGTCATAATCCCCCAGCAAAAGATACACCCAGCCCAGGTTATCCAGCAACAAAGCATTGTTGGGATCGATTTTGACGGCCTCTTTGTAAGCATCCCGCGCCATAGGCAAATTGCTCACCGCGCCGGCATTGCGTCCGATGGAGGTGTAGATGTATCCCAAGGGCCGAATTTCCAATGCCTTTTCATAGAATTCAATCGCCCCGTAATAGTTACCCTGGTTTTCCAAAACGTAACCGTAATTGCGCAAAACATCCACGTTGGCGTCGTCCAATTCCATCGCGGTTGCGATAGCATCATTCGCAGCGAACCAGTTTCCAGCATCCATATACGCTTCCGCCAAATACGCATACGCCTCCGGCAAAGTCGGATCGAGTTCCAACGCCCGCTCGCACGCCGCAATCGCCTCGTAGGGCAATCCCAACCAGTCATACGCCAGGCCAACCAAAGCCCAGGCCCGCGCGTTATCCGGCTGACGGCGCAGCGCCTCCTTCGCCATCAACAACCCCCGCTCCGGTTGTTCCTGCAAAATCAACAGGCGCGCCAGGGTCACATAAACCTCGGTTTGATTAGGCTCCAGATCCAGCGCGTTTTGGTAATCCGTGATGGCAGCCCTCACATCGGCCCGCCAATACGCTTCCTCAGCTTGCGCGACGTACAACAAAGGCGAAGGGGTGGCCGTCGGCGCCGGCGTTGGCGTGGCTGGCGTCACCACCTGCGCCTCGAGGCGCACCAGGATCAAATATCCGATGTAGCCGCCAATCCCCAGCAACAACATCACCGCAAACCATTGCAGCCACGGCGTATTCCGCCGCCGCCGATACAACTCCCGCTCCGACTTTAACTGCATCCTGCCACACCCCGTTCACAATCCGCCATGCGCGCCATACCAGTCCCACGCTTCCTGCACCGCCGCGCGCGCCGAAACAAAGGGGAACGCCAGCTCTCGGTGCGCCTTGCGCCCATCGAAGCACATCGCCCGCGCGCTCAGCGCCAACTGCGCCGCGTCCACCGGCAACGACTTACCGTAGAGATATGTCCCCAGACGTACTGCTCCCGCCGCGCCCCTCATCAGCGCGGGCGTCAGCGTGATCCACGGCAGACGCGCGCCCGTCACCTCAGCCACCAACGCCAGCAGGGCGCGATGGGGCACATTTTCGCCGTTGAGGATGTACCGCTCGCCGGCGCGCCCACGCTCGGCAGCCAGGACGTGCCCCAGCCCCACCACGCGCGCCCCCACAATCCCCATCGCGCCCGGCGGCGCTGCCGGCATCAGCCCCCGCGCCACCATCCGCAAAATCTCCCCCCCCACAAAGTTCACGTCGCGCTGCCCGATGACGGACGCCGGGTTGACGATGACGACGTCCAGCCCTTGCGCCACGGCGCGCTGCACGTCCGCCTCGGCCAGCCACTTGCTGTGCCCGTAATGGAACTGCGCCGGATGCAGGTTGAACGTCGCCGTCTCGTCCAAAAGTTGCCCGGCCCGCGTCGGTACGCCCAGCACCGCCACCGAGCTGGTGAAAATCACCCGGCGCACGCCGCACACCTGCGCCGCGCGCAGCACGTTCCGCGTCCCGGTCACGTTGACGCGATAAATCTCGTCGGGGTGGCTGCGCCAGTACTGCGACACCGCCGCCGCGTGGAACACCCACGCGCAGCCGTCCATCGCCGCGCGCAGGGCGGATTCGTCCAGCACGTCGCCCACCGCCCATTCCGGCGTCAGGCCCGCCAGCGCGTCCAGCCGCGACGTCGCCCGCCGCAGCGCCCGCACGCCATACCCCCGCGCCAGCAGCGCCTCCACAATATTAGCCCCGACACACCCGGTTGCCCCGGTCACTAAAGCGTCCATAGCGAAATAGGAATTAGGAGTTAGGAGTTAGGAGTTAGGAGTTAGGAGTGGCGAGTTAGGAGTGCTGATTGCTGAGGACTGAGTGCTGAGTCTCCTCATCACCTTGTCTCCCCCTCTCCCCCTCTCCTTGTCTCCCCCTCTCACACTGCCGCGTCCACGGCTTTCACCAGCTCTCCACCGGTGATGAGGGCGCGCACGGATTCAATCAGCGGCGCGAGCGGGGCGTCGTGCTCCAGGAAGGGCGCGCAGGAACGCACCGCCTGATATGCCACCGCCGTGCCCTTGCCCAACTGCGCTGTCCGTCCCAACTGCTGGCGGCGCAAATCAATCCCCTGCGCGGCGGCCAGCAATTCCACCGCGATGATGCACTCGACGTTATCCACCACCTGCCGGGTGTTGTGCGCCGCGTTGGTCGCCATGCTGACGTGATCCTCCGTATTGGCGGACGTAGGAATCGAGTCCGCTGTCGCCGGGTGCGCCAGCACCTTGTTCTGCGAAGCCAGCGCCGCCGCCGTGTACTGCGCGAGCATAAAGCCGCTTTCCAGCCCGCCGTGGCGCGTGAGGAACGGCGGCAGCCCATTGCTCAACGCCTCGTCCACCAGCCGGGCCGTGCGCCGCTCGCTGATGTTGCCCAGTTCCACCATCCCCAGCTTGAGGTAATCCAGCGCCAGCCCCACCGGCTCGGCGTGGAAATTGCCGCCCGAAAGCACCTCCGGGCGGCCTTCCGCATCGAAGAAAATCAGCGGGTTGTCTGTCACCGCGTTAAGTTCAATTTCCAGCGCCCAGCGCGCGTAGGCTACCGTGTCGCGCACCGCGCCGTGAACCTGGGGGATGCACCGCAGGCTGTAAGCGTCTTGAATGTCGCGGGGATCGTGGGGGCGGACGAACGTGCTGCCAGCGAGGATGCGCCGCATGTACGCCGCCGCGTCCACCTGACGTGGGTGCGGGCGGACGAAGTGCAGGCGCGGGTCGAAGGCGGCGACGGTGCCGCGCAGCGCCTCCAGCGAGAGCGCGCCCGCGATGTCGGCGGCGCGGATGAGATTCTCGGTCCGCAACTCCACCAGCGCGCCCAGGGCCGTCGTCACCGCCGTGCCGTTGATCAGGGCCAGCCCTTCCTTCGCGCCAAGTTCCACCGGCGTCAAACCAGCGTGGCGCAAAGCCTCGCCGCCGGGCAGCCGCTCGCCGCCATACCACGCCTCGCCCTCGCCAATGAGGACGCACGCGAGATGCGCCAGCGGGGCCAGATCGCCGCTGGCGCCCAGCGAGCCATACGCCGGGATCACCGGCACGACACCCGCGTTCAACAGCGCCAGCAACGCCTCCGCCGTCTGTGGGCGGATGCCGGAATAGCCCATTGCCAGCGTATTGACACGCACCGCCATCACCGCGCGCACCGTCTGCTCGTCCAACGCTGGCCCGACGCCTGCCGCGTGGCTCAACACCAGATTGCGCTGCAACGCCGCCACCTCGTGCAGCGGAATGATGCGACCCTTGAATGCGCCGAAGCCCGTCGTGATCCCGTAGGCGATCTCGCCGTTCGCCAGGAGCGTCTGCACGCCCGCCCACGAGCGCGCCATCGCCTCCGCCGCGTAAGGCGCCAACGTCGCCCGCGCCCCCGCCGCCACGGCGGCGACGTCTTCCATCGTCAGGTGTTCACCGGTGATGATGATCGTTTGCATAGCGAAAAAGCGAAAAAGCGAATCAGCGAGTCAGCGAGTCAACGAAGACTCAGTCCTCAGCACTCAGTCCTCAGTCCTAACTCCTAACTCGCCACTCCTAACGCCTCACGCTGATACCACTCCCAGAACCGCGTCATCCCCTCTTCGACGGAGACGTGCGGATCGTAGCCGAGCAGGGTGCGCGCCAGGGTGATGTCGGCGTAGGTGATGGGCGGCTCGCTATCCGGGGCGGGCGGCGTCTCCATCCGCGCGGGCTTGCCCACCAGCTTCTCCACCAGCGCGACGAAGTCGGCCATGCGCACCGGCTCGCCGCGCCCCAGGTTCAGGCGGACGTAGTCCAACGGGCGATCCAGTGCGGCGATGAGGCCCTGGACGATGTCGCCCACGTAAGTCCAGTCGCGGTACATTTCGCCCGCGTTGAACAGCTTGAAGGACTTGCCATGCACAATACTGTCGGTGACGGTGTAAGGCATCATATCGGGGCGCCCGCGCGGGCCGTAGACGCTGAAGAACCGCACCGCCGTGAAGGATAGCTTGAAGAGATTGTGATACGTGTAGCCCATCAATTCCCCGGCGATTTTGCTGGCGGGATAGGGCGCCAACGGCTGGCCGAGGGGATCGTCTTCTTTAAAAGGTAGTCGCTCCGTCTTTCCATAGACCGACGAGGTCGAGGCAAACACGATGTGCGGCGTCCCGGCGTGACGCATCCCTTCCAGCACGTTGACCGTGCCTCGGATGTTCACGTCGGTGTAAAGCGGCGCGCGCTCGATGGAATACCGCACGCCCGCCAGCGCGCCCAGGTGCGCCACTGCATCGAAGTGCCCTTCAGCAATGATGCGCGCCACGCCCGCTTCGTCGCGCAAATCCAGTTCGTGCAGCGTAAAGGCCGGATACGTCGCCAGCACGGCCACATTGGCGCGTTTGCGCGCCGGGCTGTAGTAGTCGCAGAAATTGTCCAGCCCCACCACCGTATCGCCGCGTTGCAGCAGCATTTCGGCCAGATTGCTCCCGATAAACCCGGCTGCGCCGGTCACCAACACTCGCATAGTCTCCCTCCATAACAATATCTCAACGAATTGAATGAATTTAACGGAAAAATCCGTTCAAATCCGTTGAATCCGTTGAGAAAGATCTTCAATCATTCGGCAATATGGATGTCATGCACATCCAGTTGCAAGTTAACGCGCCCGTTCCACTCGTTGACTTTCAGCACGTAGACGATATCAATCAAATCCGGCAATCGCCCGATCCATTCACCCTGGCGGAAGGCAATGGCGTCCCACGTCCGGCCCTGCTGGTCGGAGAGGAAGAGCTTGAGGTGGCGGCCATCCGCGCCGACGGCGCGCGCGCTGCGCACCCGCGCCCGGCGGCTGACGAACACCGGCGTCGGGTTGCCATAGCCGAAGGGCTGCAACTTCTCCATTTCCCGATATAAATCCCACGAGAGCATCTCCAGCGGGACCTCCACATCCACCTGAAACGTCGGGGCGAGGGTCAGGCCGGCCAGTTGCTCGCGGGCCAACGCCAGCAGCCGCGCCTTGAGTTCCGGCAGCCGCTCCGTCCGCACGGTAAAGCCCGCCGCCGCCGCGTGGCCGCCGTGGCGCAACAACATGTCCGCCATCGTATCCAACGCCTGGGTGATGTGAAATTCGGGGATGGAACGCGCTGAGCCTTTGCTCCACTCGTCCTCAATCGAGACGACGATGGCCGGGCGGTAGAACTCGTCCAGCAGGCGGCTGGCGGCCAGGCCCACCACGCCGTGGGGGAAATCGGCGGAGGCGGCAAAGAGCAGCGGCGGCGTCTCGTCCGTCTCCATAATCAAGGCGCGCGCGCGATCCTGCACGTCGGTCGTCAGGGTGCGACGCTCCTGGTTGAGGGTATCCAATTCTTGCGCCAGCGGCATAGCCGACGCCATATCCGGGGCCAACAACAAGTCCAGGGCCGTCATCGCCTCGCTGATGCGCCCGGCGGCATTGAGGCGCGGGGCGAGCATAAAGCCGATGGTATTGGTCGTGACCTGCCCGACCTCCGCGCCAGACACGGCCAGCAAGGCGTTCACGCCAGGACGGCGGGCGGCGTTGATGGCTTCTACCCCTTTGGCGACCAGGACGTGGTTTTCGCCCAACAGCGGCACCATATCCGCCACCGTACCCAACGCCACCAAGTCGAGCAGTTCGGCCTCGTCCAATTCCGTGCGAGTCGTAGGCAGCGGCGACTGGCGGTTGACCCGCAGCAACGCCTGCGCCAGTTTGTACGCCACCCCTACCCCGGCCAAATCCTTGAACGGATACGCACATTCCGAGCGCCGCGGATTAAGCACAGCCTCCGCCGGGGGCAGCGCCTCGGCCAGATGATGGTGATCGGTGACGATCACCTGCATGCCCTGGCGCCGCGCCCACGCCACCTCGTCGAGAGAACGTATGCCGCAGTCTACCGTGATCAATAAACGAGCGCCATCCTCCGCGAGCGTCGTGATCGCATCCTTGTTGAGACCGTAGCCCTCGTCCTCGCGGTTGGGAATATAAGGCAGCACCTGTCCACCGAGAGAGCGCAACGTCTGGATGAGGATAGCGCACGCCGTGACGCCGTCCACATCGTAGTCCCCGTAGACCACGATCAAGTCGCCGCGCGCCAACGCCTGCCGCGCCAAACGCACGGCGGCCTCCATTCCCTGCATCTGAAACGGATTGTCGGCTATGAGGGCGCCATCCAGGAAAGCCGCCACCGCGGCGCTCTCAGTAATCCCCCGATTGTAGAGGATTTGCGCGATCAGAGGATGAATAGCGGGCAAGCGTTCAAAAAAAATGGCCGGCGCCGGGGGCGCGATCTGCCATCGCTTGATGCCTATAGTTTCCATTGGGTGCTCCAATCCGGGGTTACACGTTATCTACCCCATTTCGTGAAACGTGAAACACAGGGGGATTAGAAAGTGGGGATTAGGGATTGGGGCTATCCCAATCCCTAATCCCTAATCCCCAATCCCTATTTTTCAGAGGAGTATACCACACGGATCAGGCTGCGTCAAAAAAAACGGCTTCCCTTTTCACAAGGGAAGCCGTTTTTGTGTCTTGCAGTGGGTTAGCTGATCCAACCCTGGTTCTTGCAGAAATCGGTAATCACCGGCACTGTGACCCAGTTGCCCTGGTAGGCCTGAATCGCCAGATAGATGGCATAGACAAGCCAGGCGACGCCAATGACACAGCCGATCACCACAAAGCTCAGCAGCGCCGTCAAGACGCCACCCACCAGACTCAGAGCGAGCGATTGCACGGCGTTGTACATCATGAACTTACGCTGTTTCTTATCCTCCGTAAAAACAACGATCAGGGCCGCAATCCAGCCCAGGTACGGAAGCCAACTCAGCATAGCCCATAACTTATCATCATCAGTTACATCCATTTGCATTTGTGGATCCATCATACTTCCTTACTCCTTTCAATATTAAGTAGATTTTGGGTCATAAACACCAGAATGTCTTACCCTTGATAACCTGATTGTAGAGGGTAACAAAAGAAAGTCAAACCGGCGTCATTCTCTATACGGTTTTTCAGAAGACGGGTTGCATCATCAGAAAGGAAAGGGGCAGCCTTGTCACAAGGACAGCCCCTTTCGTTCAAACACTTATCCGGTTATAAAGCCAACCGACAGGTTTTTAACCCTTCTTGGCCTTCCACTCGGCGTACTGCTTCTCGACTTCGGCCTTGATCGTGTCGAGGCCGGCGGCCTTCAAGTCCGCAATGTACTTGGGCAGTTCGACCTCGGGGTCAACGTAGCCGGTCAACAAAGCCCGTTGCATACCGTCGCGGACAGCATTCACCGCGGTCAGTTCGGGGTCAATGGGGCCGGTGCGGAAGCGGAAGCCCAACGCCACATGGTTGATCGAATCGTTGGAGTATTCGATCAGCATCCGGTTTTTGTCTGGGTCTTCCTTGTTGGTGACGGCCTGAAGCATGGTATTCCCCACCGTCCACGCGCCGGCGTGCGCGCCGTACCACGCGCTGTTGATGAGGTTCACGCGGCCATCGGCCTCGTATTCCCAGTGGGTGCCCTCGACGCCAAACAACTGCATATTGATCACTTTCGGATCGGTGTGCAGCAGGTTGATGTACTGCATGGCCTGCACCGGGTACTCGGACATGGCGGGGATGGCGAGCATCGAGCCGCCGGCGTGGGTGGTGATGTTGACCTTGGGCTGACCGTAGATTTCCTTCAACACCAGGTCGGCATTGCCGGAGGCGTTCATGATTTCCTGCGCCTTGATGTTGTTACCCTTCAGCGGCATGGGGCAGATGAAGAACTTGCCCGCGTTATAGTATTGGTTGACCTCAAAGGTGCTCAGGCCAGAATCGGGGTGAATCCACTCCTTCTCATACCACTCACGCATGATCATCAAGCGTTCCTTGGTCACATCCTGTTCCATCACGCTGAGGATGGTCTCATCCCACGCGCCATTGGCATCGGGAGCCAACTTCATATTGATCAGATTCCCATCAACGCCACTGGCGAGGTCCTGGGGCCAGGGCGAGAAGCCATCCCGACCATCCGTCAGGTAAGGATACTCATCCGGACGCTTCGCCTTGGCCTTTTCGAGCCAGGGCTCCATATCCCGGTAGCTCTTGATCTTGGCCGCTTCGGCCTCGGTAAAACCAATCTCTTCGGCCAACGTTACATTGTAGAGGAACCCTTCGGGAACGGTCAGTTCCTTGTTGGTGGGAACCGCGTAGTTGACGCCATCAATCTGCGTACCGGTGATGAACGCAGGGTTCAGGCTCTTCAGGATGCCCTGGCCGTACTTCTCGAGCAGGTTGCCGTTCGGCCCATCGTTGTCGTTCAACGGGGTGAACAGACCCTCGGTGGTCAACTGCATATAGAAATACCAGTCGGCGGTGAAGAAGATATCCATCTTCTCGCCGGCCTGGATGCCGGTCACGGACTTGGAAGCCCAGTCGCCCCAGCCGATGACGTGGAAGACCACGTTGGCGTTGATCAGGGGTTGGATGTATTCGTTGATCGCAGCTTCAACCAGCGGGCGCTGGTCGGTATCCCCGGCGCCGACGATGTAGTAGTCGAGAATCGCGGTTTCGGCGGGAGGGGCAGCGGTAGGCTCGGGGGCTTTCGTGGCTTCGGGGGCCTTCGTAGCCTCGGGGGCCTTTGTAGCATCGGCAGCAGGCGCCTGGGTGGGTTCTGCGGTCGGTTTGTTACAAGCGGCAAGCGCACCACCAAGGGTCGTCAAACCGGCGACCTTCATAAACTGACGACGTGATAATTTGGTAGACATAGTTTCTCCTTCCTTCTTTGAGTGTTTAATTTGAGATTCAACATGGGTAATCAGTTTTAAAACAAGACGTCTGACTATTTTTATTGCCCGTTTTCATCTTTTGCCAGAGGGAAACACGGGCGCTTCACACACCTCCTTTCTATACTCTGGGAATCATCACAAAACAACCCATTAAAAAGAGGCTTGTCTGGGCAGTCTGCCACCCCGCAAGCACCCTTTCCTAACTCGACGATGACGTCGCAATAAAGAAAGACTACCCTTTAACCGCGCCGATGGTCAAGCCTCGGATAAAGTACCGCTGGAAGAAGGGGTATGCGAAAACGATAGGTCCCACGGTGACCACCGCCATCGCCATGCGGAACGTCTGTGAGGGAAGTTCGGCAATGTTGACGATCCCCGGCATCTTGTCCGCGTTTTCAAGCAAAAAGCGAATATTGTTCAACGTTGTGTAGATGGTGAACTGGAGACTGTAATACTTGGCCTCATCCACTAACAACAGGCAGTTGAAGAAGTTGTTCCAAATGCCAATCGCGCTAAACAACGCCACCGTCGCCAACCCGGGAATAGCCAGCGGCATGACGATCTCGAAAAGCGTGCGCCACTCGCTGGCGCCATCCATACGGGCCGATTCGATGATCTCGTTGGGCACGTTTGTCTTATAGAACGTGCGCATGACAATCACCCAAAAGGGGCTGAAAGCGGAGGGCAGGAACAAGGCCCACAGGCTGTTTTGGATTTTCAAAATCTGCCGGGTCACCATGTAATAGGAAACTAATCCGCCGCCGAACAACATGGTGAAGAAAGCGAAAAAGGTAAAGAAGGTTCTGAACTTGAAGTTATCCCGCGAAAGCGGATAAGCATAGAGCGCCACCATGAAAACAGAGAGGAGTGTGCCGGCTACCGTGGAAATGATCGTGTTTTTGTAAGCCGTCACCACAATCGAACCCTGGCTGAAAAGGAATGAGTAGGCCATGGTTGAAAATTCCTTCGGCCATAACTGGTAACCGTTCGCCGTCAGCGAAGCCTCCGACGTAAGCGAGGCCATAATGATCACATAGATGGGAATCAATGTCAGAACGCAGCACACCCCCAACACGATAGTAAACAACGTATTGGTCACCGGCGAAAGGGCCAGCATGTCTCGCGGCGGCTTCTTCGATAAGAAAGACTTACCCTTTGATTTCGTTTCGGGCTTCATCGGTATATTCATAGCAGATCAGTCCTTTAGAACAAGGCCATTTCCGGCCTGGTCTTGCGCACGATGGTATTGGTGACCAGGATGAGAATGAAACCAACAATGGACTGCAAGAATGCGGCTGCGGCAGGATACCCAAGGGGCTGATTACTCCGCAACATGCTGTACACAAAGACATCCAATGTCTGGGTGACATCCCTGACGAGCGCGGCGCCATTCGGAAGGGTATAGAACATATCGAAATCGGAGCCAAAGATACGCCCTACCGCCAGAATTTGCAGCAGCACAATCACCGGAATCAGGTGTGGCAAGGTAATGTTGGTGAATTGCTTCCATTTCCCGGCCCCGTCAATGGCCGCCGCTTCGTAAAGCTCTCGGTCAATCCCGGTGATGGTCGCCAGGTAAACAATAGACCCATTGCCGGTATATTTCCAGATATTGGCTATCAAGAAAATGAACGGCCAAAAAGCCTTTTCTTTATAGACTTCTATGGACGCCATTCCCAGCGGCTCGATGATGCTGTTGATGATCCCCTCCGAGCTGCCCAACGCATAAACCACGTAAGCGACCACAATCCAGGAGATAAAGAAGGGAAGGAAGAAAACGGAGTGGTAGAGCTTTGCCAGGAATCGGTTGGTCATCTCGAAAATCATGACCGCCAACGCCACCGAAAGCGCCAACCCCACCACCATGAAGAGCAGGTTGTACAAAACTGTATTGCGGATGTACGTCAACGTGGCATCCACATTCGTGGGCAGGGTCAAGTATCTGAAGTTATTCAGTCCGACCCAGGGGCTTTTGAGCAGACTATAGACGAACTTATTCTGAATGAAAGCATCGGCGGGAGGTTTCACAAGCCTATAGGTCTTGAACGCCATAATGATCCCAGGCATAGGCAAATATGAGAACAAAAACAACCATATCGCACCCGGCAAAACCATGGTCAGATAAGATAAATTACTGTAGACCATATCCCTGTTCCACCGAGATTTCTTCTGTGGAGTTGACTTTGGAGAAGTTGTAGTTTCGATTTCACACCCCCTTTTGTGTGAGGCAATCGCTAAACAACAAACGGCTTGTTGCGAACACTACAGGAAAGTCACCAACTTGAAACGTTATACAGCATTTGCATGCTTTGTCAAGCTAAATTCAATACCTTTCAAATAACGGCCACGGCCTGATGAAAAGGGAGTGTCGGCTGAGGCCAAGCGTGATGCTGCGCGCGCTTGAGATGGAATTTGGACATCTTGCGTTTGACCACTCGGGGGTTGGAACGCAGACGTCGCTCAGG